>DATECF010000140.1:0-10097 GCA_035287045.1 Gemmatimonadales bacterium
GGTCGGTCGCTCGGCGAGTTCCTCGCCCCCGCCGTGCGTCCGCTGTTCGGTGATTATCTGGCGCGGATCGGGGCCAACGGCATGGACGCCGGCCTCATGCGCGTGACGACCCTGGCCGGCGAGGAGCGCGTCTGGGAGTACCGCAACACGCTGGTGCGGGAGCCCGCTCGCGACCCGTACGTCCTGGCCCACGCCCGCGATGCCACGGAGCGCCAGTTGGCCGAGGAGGCCCTGCGCCGCTCGGAACGGAGTTACCGGACGCTGGTGGAGCGGGCCACCTACGGCATCTACCGTTCCACCCCGGACGGGAGGTTGATGGCGGTCAATCCTGCCCTGGTCCGCATGCTGGGGTACGGCTCCGAAGCCGAGTTGCTGGCGGTGGACCTGGCCCGCGACGTCTACCAGAACCCGGAGGAGCGCCGCCAGTTGATCCAGACCCACGGCGACGCACCCTACGTGGAGGGCGTCGAGGCGGATTGGAAGCGCAAGGACGGCACGCCGCTGCGGGTGCGACTGAGCGGCACCGCGGTGCGCGGCGAGACGGGGACGCTGGAAGCGTTCGAGATGATTGTGGAAAACGTGACCGAGCAGCATACGCTCGAAGCCCAGCTGCGGCAGGCCCAGAAGATGGAAGCGGTGGGGCAGCTGACCGGCGGCATCGCGCACGATTTCAACAACCTGTTGACCGTGATCCTCGCGAACGCCGACCTGATCGCCAAGTCGCTGCCCCCGGACGCCACCGAGCTGCGCGCCGATATCGAGGATCTCCAGGGCGCCGCGCGGCGGGGCGCCGCCATGGTGCGGAAGCTCCTGGCGTTCAGCCGCCGCGAGGAGCTGCGCCTGCGCCCGGTGGAGCTGCCGCGACTGGTGGGCGATCTCACGGGCATGTTGCGGCGTTTGGTGCCCGAGCACATCGCCCTGGAGACGCAGGCGTCGGCGCCCGTCGCCCCGGTGCTGGTGGACCCGGGCGCGGTGGAGCAGATCCTCTTGAACCTGGTCACCAACGCGCGGGACGCCATGCCGACGGGTGGCCGGCTCACCATCGCCATCGCCGAAGCCACCATCGACGAGAACTACCTGTTGTCGCACGGCTGGGGCGAGCCGGGCGCCTACGTGTGCCTGTCGGTCATCGATACGGGGATCGGCATGGACCCGGCCACGCTGGCCCACGTGTTCGAGCCGTTCTTCACCACCAAGCCCCCCGGCATCGGGACCGGCCTCGGCATGGCGATGGTCTACGGCCTGGTGAAGCAGCACCAGGGATTCGTTGAGGTGCGTAGCCGTCCGGGCGAGGGAACCACCGTGCAGGTGTACCTGCCGGTGGCGTCGCCGTCGTCGGACCTTGCCTCCCAAGGGGCCAGGATCGACCTGCCGGGAGGTAGTGAGACCATTCTGCTGGTCGAAGACGAAGAGGGAATCCGCCGATCGGCCAGCCGGATACTGCGCCGGTTCGGCTACCAGGTGCTGCTCGCCGCGGACGGTGAGGAGGCCCTGTCCGTTTATCGGCGGCACCGGGCGGACATTCACCTGGTGATCTCCGACGTGGTCATGCCCAGGCTGGGCGGCGCCCAGCTGTATCAGGCGGTGCATCGCGATCCCGACCCGCCCAAGTTCATCCTCACCAGCGGCTATGCCGCGCGGGACGTCGGCGATCGCGCCGTGCTGGACCGCGCGGGCCCCCTGCTCCAGAAACCCTGGACGGTGGACGACCTGCTGCACCGGGTACGGGACGCGCTGGACGGGGGGTGAGCCGAAGACCCTCCCCTGCCGCTCCCACCACCCACGAGTGCATCTTTCCTCCCGGAGCGCCAGCAAAATGTGAGACGTGAGAAGTGAGACGCCCTTCTCACGTCTCACCTCTCACGCCTTACCGTCGAGGAGTCCCGTCTTCATGAATGGCACCATCCAGATCCCCATCCCGATCAACGAGCCGGTGCACTCGTACGCCCCGGGCACGCCGGAGCGACGCGCCCTCAAGACGCGCCTCGCGGAGTTGGCGTCCGAGCGTATCGAGATTCCCCTGATCATCGGCGGCAAGGAGGTGCGCACCGGACGGACCTGCGACACGGTCATGCCGCATCATCACGCGCACGTGCTGGGCACCTGGCACAAGGCCGGCAAGGATGAGGTGACCGAGGCCATCGGCGCGGCCGCGCGGGCGCACAAGGAATGGGCATCCTGGTCGTTCGAGGACCGCGCCGCGGTGCTGCTCAAGGCCGCCGAGCTGCTGGCGACGTCCTGGCGGTCCACCATCAACGGCGCCACCATGCTGTGCCAGAGCAAGACCGCGTTCCAGGCGGAGATTGACGCCGCCTGCGAGCTGGTGGACTTCTACCGGTTCAACGCGCACTACGCCGAGCGGCTGTACGAAGACCAGCCGTTGTCGGTGGGCGGCGTGTGGAACCGGCTGGACTACCGGCCGCTCGAAGGCTTCGTGTACGCCGTGACCCCGTTCAACTTCACCTCCATCGCCGGCAACCTCCCGACGGCGCCGGCGCTCATGGGGAACACGGTCATCTGGAAGCCGGCCAGCGTCACGGCCTACACCGGCTACTACCTCATGCGGCTGCTCGAAGCCGCGGGCTTGCCGCCCGGGGTGATCAACTTCATCCCGGGAGACTCGAGCGCGGTCAGTCAGGTGGCGCTCAACCACCCCGACCTGGCCGGCATCCACTTCACCGGCTCCACGGAAGTCTTCCAGATGATGTGGCGGACCGTGGGGGAGAATATCCAGCGCTATCACGGGTACCCCCGGCTGGTGGGTGAGACCGGCGGCAAGGATTTCATCGTCGCCCACCCCAGCGCCGATCCCGCCGCGCTGGTCACGGCCATCGTCCGGGGTGGCTTCGAGTATCAGGGACAGAAATGCAGCGCGGTCTCCCGCGTGTACGTGCCCGATACCCTGTGGCGGACCATCAAAGACGATCTCTTGGGGCAGACCTCCGGCCTCGCCATGGGCGACGTGGCCGACTTCCGAAACTTCATGGGAGCGGTCATCGACCGGGGGGCGTTCAACAAGATCGCGGCGTACATCGAGGAGGCGCGGAACGCGTCGGACGCGTCCATCCTGGTGGGCGGGGAGGTGGACGATGCCACCGGGTACTTCATCCGGCCCACGATCATCGAAGCCAAGCGGCCCGACTACCGCACCATGTGCGAGGAGATCTTCGGCCCCGTGGTGACGCTGTACGTGTACCCCGAGCGCCAGTGGGCGGAGACCCTGACGCTGGTGGACGCGACCTCGCCATACGCGCTCACGGGCGCGGTGTTCGCGAATGACCGCCGGGCGTTGCGCGAGGCCAACGAGGCGCTCCGGTTCGCGGCGGGCAACTTCTACATCAATGACAAACCCACCGGCGCCGTGGTGGGCCAGCAGCCGTTCGGCGGCGCCAGGGCCAGCGGGACCAACGATAAAGCCGGCTCCATGCTCAACCTGCTGCGCTGGGTGTCGGCGAGGACCATTAAAGAGAACTTCGTGCCGCCCACGGAGTACCGGTATCCGTTCATGGTCGAGGAGTAAGGTCGCCGGGGGCCTTGCGGGGCAGAGCCGCATGGCCCTGATTTGTGGCTTCCCATGACGGTCCTCGCCCTCCCCCGGACCACCGCCGCCGACTTCCTGGCACTCGGGAAGCCACGCATCGTGGCGTTTATTGTCGTCACGGTCGTGGCCGGGTTCTTGCTCGCCCCAGGATCCGGCGCCGGAGGGCTGGCGTTGATGCACGCCGTCATCGGGACCACCCTGGTGGCGGCCGGGACCAACGCCCTGAACCAACTGTGGGAGCGCGACGTGGACGCCCTGATGCGCCGCACCGAGCGGCGTCCGTTGGCGGCCGGCCGCCTGAGTGCCGTCGCTGGGGGGGCCTTTGGATGGAGCATGGGCGCGGGCGGTATCGCCTGGCTCGCCTGGTTCACCAACGAAACCACCGCGGCCATCGCGGCGGTTACGCTCATCTCCTACGTGTTCCTGTACACGCCCCTCAAGCGCCGGAGCACCCTCTCCACGCTGGTCGGGGCGGTACCCGGTGCCCTGCCCATCGTGGGAGGCTGGACCGCGGGCGGCGGGGAACTGGGGGCCGGGGCGTGGGTCCTGTTCTGGATCATGTTTCTGTGGCAGCTGCCGCACTTCCTCGCGTTGTCCTGGATCTACCGCGAAGACTACCGGCGGGCGGGACTCCGGATGCTCTCCGTGACCGACGGGGACGGGACGGAGACCTTCCGGCAGGCGTCGCTCTACGCGCTGGCACTGTTCCCGGTCAGCCTGGTGCCCACCGTCCTTGGTGTGTCCGGAACGGCGTACTTCGTGGGTGCGGTTCTCCTCTCAGGCTGGCTCGTGGCGGTGAGCCTGCATGCGGCCCGGGTCCGCTCCCCCAAGAGCGCCGGGCGGCTGTTTGCCGCGGCGAACCTGTACCTGCCGGTCTTGTTGCTGTTGATGGTGCTCAATCGCGCAGCATAAGGCGGCAGGGGCGGGAGACTGTGACCTCCGACCTTGACGGGAGCCCTGCACCGTATGAGCTTCGAGGTCCATGTTCTTGTCATATAGAGGCTTAGGCGCCCGCTGGGCGGCCTGGTCCGGCGCAATGAGCCTGATGCTGCTCAGCGCGGGATGTGAGCCCACGAGCATCACGGACGCCCGAGACCAACTCCAGCGCGGGCCAACGCGTGACGTCGGGTTTGACATCCCGATCCTGCGCGACACCTTCACCATCGGAGATCTCCTCGACTCCGCGGCCATCGCGAACGGC
The DNA here is from genome assembly GCA_035287045.1 of Gemmatimonadales bacterium. Taxonomy (GTDB): domain Bacteria; phylum Gemmatimonadota; class Gemmatimonadetes; order Gemmatimonadales; family GWC2-71-9; genus JACPAP01. The sequence continues at coordinate 4,743 of DATECF010000140.1, forward strand.
ACGATCGATACGATGACGCTCCCGAGCGGCGTGTTGGCGGTCGCGCTCAGCCCGCGGCTGGTCAATGTCGGCGTGGGCAGCAGGCTCCGGTTCGATAACGTCAGCCTGGCCGTTTTTCAGGTCACTGTTCCGGCCGGGGCCGGTCCCGGGACCGTGAGTGCCAGTGGGAGCTACCCCGTTCTTTCCGGTGAGCCGCGGTTGCTGGCGGTGGACACCATCGAGGTGGCGAGCGGCGCCCTCACCTTCGTCACGCGGAATGAGCTGCCCGGATCGCTGTCATACACTTTGACGCTCAAGGGCTTCCGCACTGCTATGGGCGTGGATTCGCTGACGCAGAGTGGAATCGCCCCGGCCGCGCCGGGCGACGGGTCGTTTACCACCGACACGCTGACGTTCAACCTCGCGAACGTCAGGATCACGCCGGCGTCGGCCGGCGCCATCCTGACGGGGAGCGCGAACCTTGCCGGGGTGACCACCGCCACGCTTGATGTGATCCAGAGCGGTACCGGGACCATCGTGGTGCAGCGGCTCTCGGGGTCGCTGGATCCGGCGCAGACCCCGGAGCTGACCGTCGTCACGGAGGATTCCGTGGAGATCCCCGCGTCCGATGTGGATTTCGGGGACTTCAACGACGCCGTCCGCGACGCGCGGTTGAACGACGCGCGGATCCAGCTCACGGTGACGAACTCATCCCAGGCGCCCCTGGAGTTCAGCAGCTTCACGCTGGGGGTGGTCCAGCTCACCGCCGGCGGGCAGGTTCCCCGCGATGGGAGCGGCAATCCGGTCTATCAGACCGACTCCCTCGGCGCGATCACGGTGGCGGTAGCGGATTCGGGGCAGACGACGCTGACGGTGGCCCGGGGCGCTACCAAGACAGTCACCCTGCAGGCCGCGCGGCTGGTGGACCGCATCGCGGACCTGGCGCTGGCGCAGCCGTCGAAACGGGCCGGCGTGATCGGCGAAGGCAGCGTGACGGTAGGCGACGGGAATCCCAGCAGTGTCATTGCTTCCGACTTCGTGCAAATGACCGTCGGGGTGATCGTGCCGCTCGACTTCACCATCCCTGTGGCCGGGTTGACGGTGGACACGGTGTTCGTCCAGGAAGGCCGCAACCTCATTTCGGCCGACGCGGACGACATGGCCCAGCGGGTTCAGGCCGCCATTGCCAGGGCCGTCGTCACCAACGGAACGCCGTTCGGCGTTCAGGTGGTGAGCGCCCTGGTCCCCGGCTCGTTCCCGAGCATCTCGGTGGACAGCGCGCTCAAGCGGACCGATGCCGCCACGCTCGACACAATCCAGGTCTCCGCCGCCACGGTGGACGGGCAGGGCCTGGTGACGCAGCCGGTGACGAGCACGGACAGCACCAGCCTCACCGGGCAAGAAGTGAAGGTGACGTTCGGACTGAACTTCACGGTAGCCGTGCGGGTGCGCCTCTTGCCGGCCGCCGGCGCGCGAGGGGCCCTGAGGTCCAGCGACCGAGTGATCCTCAACGCCTCGGCGGGCGTGCGGGTCCGGACGGGAGGAAGCTGACGTGAGATCGCTTCGCATCGCCCTCGCTTCGCTCCTGCTGGCGACCGGAGCGCTTACGGCACAGGCAGTGCCCGAAGGCTCGCCGGCGGCGAAGGTAGATCGAGGGTATCGCCGAACGCCGACGTTCCGGCTCGACCCGTTCCGCCACGCCATGATCCCCCACTGGGGCTTCGTCTTCTCCGCGGGCGCGAGCGTGGAGAACAACACGCTCTCGTTCGCAGATGTCCGGGCGCTCTTGTACCTCAAGTGCGGACCGGTCGGCAATTTCGGCTTCGCAGACCTGTGCGATGGGCCGGATAGCCTGCTCACCGGCGACATGCTGGATGCTCTGGGCTTGATCCCCGAGGGCAGCGGCCTCAAGGTGAGCGGCGGCGGAGAGGGCGGTTTCTACCTCGGCGGCCCGTTGGGCGGGCACCTGAGCCTCGGGCTCTCCCTGCAGGGACGGGGCTATGGCGCCGGCCACCTGGACGACAGTTTCGTGTCGCTCGCCCGGGACGGGAACGGCGCGCTGCAGGATTTTTCGTTGGGGGATTCCAGGGGGGCCGCGCTCGCTACCGCGGAAATCGGTGCCCACACAGTCCTGCGGTTCAGCTCGCTCGGCTCGGAGGACGGGCCGGATCTGAGCTTGGGCTTCGGCGGGCGCTACATCCGCCCGATCTACTTGGTGCGGGCGTTCTCCACCCTGGCGAACGGCGGCGCCATCCGGGTCACTGGCGACACGATCGCGGCCAGTGTGGGCGTCAGGATCGAGCAAACGGACTCCGCCATCAACCCGACGAGCGGCAAGGGCAGCATCGCCGGCGATTTTCTGGTCCGGCTTTCCTGGCCTACGTCCGGGTTCGCGTTGGAGGCGATGGTCGCGAACCTCGGCAAGGTCACGGTCACGGGCGTCGGCATTCGCTCGGACACGCTGCAGATCGCGACCACCACCATCACCGACGTTGGCGACGCGCTGGACAGCTTCAACCTCGACTCCGCGAAGATCACCCAAGACGTCCAGATTACGCTGCCGCGTATCGTCCGGTTCACGGCGAGCGCGTGGGCCAACCGGTTCTTGCAGCTCGACGTCAGCGCCACGATGCCCGTGACCGGCGACTTCGCGTCCCCACTGGCCGTGGACGTGGGCACCACGTGGCGCCTGATCCGCACCATCCCGCTTCGCGCCGGCGTCGTGCTGGGGGGCAACCAGGGAATCGGCTTTACCAGCAGCCTCGCGATCGAGGGGCGGAACATGTTCTTTCAGGTCATGGGGCAATCGCTGGGAGGGTTGTTCGGGAACGCAACCGGCGTGGGAGCCAGGCTGGAGCTGGGGACGTTTTTCTAGGCGGATAGAGCGGATAGGCGCCTCGTTCTTGGTTATGTTGCCCGTCCCGGAGAACCCATGACAGGCACCGTAGGCCGCTCCCTACTTCCGCTCCTCACCGTCTGCGCCGCCTGCACGCCAAGGGACGAATCGCCCAAAGCCGTGGCGCGGGCCCCCGAGCCTGGAGAGCGGTATTTCGCCGGTGTTCGCCAGCTCACCTTCGGCGGGCAAAACGCCGAAGCCTATTTCTCGGCGAATGGAAACCAGCTGATCTTCCAGTGGCAGACCAGCGACTCCACCTGCGACCAGCAGTACGTGGTCAATCTGGACGGAACCGGGCTCCGCCGAGTCTCGAACGGGCTGGGGCGGACCACCTGCGGCTACTTCTACGCCGGCGACCAGCGGGTGCTGTACGCCAGCACCTTCGAGCACGACGCCGGGTGCCCGCCGCCGGCGGACTTTTCCCAAGGCTACGTCTGGAGCCTGTACCAGTACGACCTCTACACCTCGGCCCCGGACGGCTCCGATCTCCAGCGGCTGACCAGCACGCCGGGCTACGACGCGGAAGCAACCCTCTCGCCCGACGGCCAGCGCCTGGTCTTCACCTCGGTGCGCGATGGGGACCTGGACATCTACACCATGAACGTGGACGGCACCGACGTGCGCCGCCTGACCGACAGCCTGGGGTACGACGGCGGGCCGTTCTACTCGCCGGACGGAAGCCTGATCGTGTACCGCTCCTGGTACCCGAGCGCTCCCGCCGAGGCCGCCGACTACCGGCGCCTGCTGGCCCAGGGGATGGTGCGCCCCAGCCGGATGGAAATTCGCGTGATGAACGCGGACGGCTCCAACCAGCGCCAGGTGACGGATCTCGGCGGGGCCAACTTCGCGCCGTACTTCCATCCCGACGGCACGCGCATCATCTTCGCCTCGAACCACAACGATCCCCGCTCCCGGAATTTCGATCTCTACTTGATCAACCTGGATGGGAGCGGGCTCCAGCAGGTCACGACCAGTGGGGAGTTCGACGGCTTCCCCATGTTCTCGCCGGATGGGAAACTGCTGGTCTTCGCCTCGAACCGGCACGGCTCGGTGCCGGGAGAGACGAATCTCTTTCTAGCCGATTGGGTAGAACCACACGAGTAGGGAGGTCGTAGGACGTGAACGCTTCACCCAACAAGTCCCTCGCTCAATCGGCCTGGGAGTGGACCAAGTCCCTCGCGGCGGCGCTGATTATCTGGTTCTTCCTCCGGGCCCTCCTGGTAGAGGCGTTCCGCATTCCGTCCGGCAGCATGGAGAACACGCTGCTGATCGGCGATTTCCTGTTCGTGAACAAGGCGCTCTACGGCGCCGAAATGCCGGTGGTGCACAAGCGACTGCCCGCGTTTCGGGAGCCCGTGCGGGGGGACGTGGTGGTGTTCGACTCGGTGGAAGAACCCGGCATGAACGTGGTGAAACGGATCGTCGGCCTGCCCGGCGACACCATCGCCATGTCGGACAACTTCATCTCCATCAACGGCAAGCCCCTGGATGAGCCCTACGTCGTCCGGACCGACCCCGTGAGCGACCGCGAGGACCCGCAGATGCGGGCCTGGCAGGTGCGCTACCTGGCGGGGAGAGCGGCGCGGATGTACCGCCCCACGCTCAAGAACTGGGGTCCCCTCCTGGTCCCGCCAGACTCGTTCTTCGTCATGGGAGACAACCGCGACAACTCCTACGACAGCCGCTACTGGGGCTTCGTGGGCCGGGATCGGATTCGCGGCCGCCCGCTGTTCATCTACTACAGCTACGACAAGAACGGCATGTTGCCCCTGCCGTTCTTCACCGCCATCCGCTGGGATCGCATCCTCAGCCACCCGCGCTGAACGACGCCGTCGGCAACTCAGCACTCGGCCTTCAGCGCTCGGCCGTCGGCCGTCGCTGAGGGCTGACTGCTGATTGCATTCCGTCGGCGTTGTGATATATTTAATTCCGCAAGTGGCGTATATTGCGGAATGATATTTTGCAAACCACAGATGGAACAGATCGGCGTATCATCGCCATCCTTCAGGCGGACGGTAAGCTCTCATACCAAGACCTGGGTGATGCGGTGGGACTCAGCGCCCCCGCTGCATTCCAGCGGGTTCGCAAACTCGAGACCGCCGGCGTCATCACCGGGTACCACGCCAGGGTAGATCCCCAGGCCGCCGGAAAGCCGCTCATCGCGTTCGTGCACGTCCACCTCGGCCCGGACGTGCCGGTGCCGCAGTTGCTGGCCCGGTGGAGGCGGGCATCCGGCGTCCTCGAGTGCCACCGGCTGACCGGCGCCGACCGCTACCTGCTCAAGCTACGTCTGGAGAACGTGAGCGCCTTGAGCGCGTTTCTGGACGGCGCGCGCGGGGCGGGGTGCACCGTGGAGTCGGAGTTGGCGGTGGAGACGGCGTTTGAACGATGGACCGTGTGACGGAGGCGGCGGTACAGCGGCATAGCGGCATAGCGGCATAACGGCATGGCGGCATGTGGCTTATGCCGTCATGCCGTCA
>DATECF010000141.1:0-19104 GCA_035287045.1 Gemmatimonadales bacterium
TGCGCTCCGGCACTTACCGTCGTCCACGTGCCGGGCGACGAGCTAATCGGTGCGTACCTCCTGACGGCGCATGCCGCTGAGCAGGCGCGGTTCCGAGGGATCCAGCTCCCTCGGCAGCCCGCCCAAGAGGTACCTTCTGAGGGTCGTGGTCGACACCGACCGGTTCCCGCTCGAGGTCGTGACGGTGTACCGCACCAGCAAGGTGCACCGGTACTGGAGGAGCCACTCGTGAAAGCCTCTTACGATCGCCGCACGGACACGCTCAGCGTGATTCTGAAACTCGGTACGCCCGTAGCCGAGAGCGACGAGCCCCGACCGGGGATCATCCTCGATTTCGACGAGCACGGGGACTTGGTTTCACTGGAGGTGCTCGACGCGTCCAAACGTGTGACCGACGCTGACCGTATGGAATTTCACACGGCTCAGTGATCATGCAGCTCCAGCGCATACCGTCATTCGTCTATACCTCGGTACCCGTCACCGAGGATTAGCTTCCCCCTGTGGCGAGCCTGACCCTCGACTGGCTCCACGTCATCGTCCTGCTCGGCGCCATCCAGGGCGTGTTCCTGGCGGGAGCGCTGGCCTCCAAGCGGCGCAACCGCACCGCCAATCGCCTGCTGGGCGCGGCCTTCCCGTTGCCCTTCCTGTTCGGCCCGCTCATCTACCTCTACGCCGTCTCCGCGGCCGACCGGAACCACCGGCTCACGCGGCTCGACGCGCTGCACTTCGTGCCATATGGAACGATCCACCGTGCAGAGCTACCTTGCTATGAAGCAACGGTCGTTGGACGCAAGGAACGCAAGATCAAACGCTACCTGGATGACTGAACCCGCTCGTTTTGTGGTGTGTCTCGAGACCGGCGACTACCCGGTCAGCCTGGAGCGCTGGAAGGTGTATCGAGTCCTCCAGCTGCCCGCGGACGTCGCACAGCGCCACGGCAGTCAGCCAGCCCGCGATCATTGAGCCGTGGCTTGACGCGGGGTCAGGCTCCGCCTACCATCCTCCTGCGCGGCGATTTCCCCGACTTGATGGGCCGCGCGATGTCCGTGGGCCACGTGCCCACCATCTAAGTCGCGGATAAGAGGCTCCGCGACGACTCGTCGGGAGCCTTTATTGTTTCTGGTACTCGGCGGTCTCCGCTTCGGCCGCCGGCATGGAGAGGCGGGTAGAGCACCGGCTCAGTGACCCGCCGCCAACCGTGGTCCAACGGTGGCACAGCCGGCCGGACCCGCTGGGTCCGGAACCATGCGCGAGTGAAGCGGTCAACGGTGGGACGCCCTTGGCAGAGCGCTCCCAGTGAAAGGACGCCTGTCATGAGCATGTCTACGGGTCACTTCATCTACACGTCCGAGTCCGTCACCGAGGGCCACCCGGACAAAGTCTGCGATTTGATCGCCGACACTATTTTGGACGCCCACTTGAAGGACGACCCCCAGGCCCGCGTGGCCTGCGAGGTCCTCTGCAAGGGCAACAACGTCGTCCTCGCCGGAGAGATCACCTCAAGTAGCAAGGTGGACTACGAAGCCGTTGCGCGGCTGGCCATCGCCCGCGTGGGCTACGTGGACGAGAGCGAGCCGTTCGCCGCCAGGACCGTGACGGTCACGAACTTGATCAGCGCCCAGTCCGGCGAGATCTCACAGGCCGTGGGCGGCGCCGGCGAGGCACCAGCCCAGCTCGGCGCCGGCGACCAGGGCATGATGATGGGCTACGCCACCAACGAGACGCCCGAGCTGATGCCCCTGCCCATCCTCCTGGCCCACCGCTTGAGCAACACCCTCGCCTGCGATCGCAAGGACGGCGCCGTGCCGTGGCTTTTGCCTGACGGAAAGACCCAAGTCACCGTCGCCTACCACAACGGGACCCCAAAACGCGTCACCCGCGTGGTGGTCTCCACCCAGCACTCCGCGGACGCGAAGGCCCACGTGGAGCCGTACGTGAAGGAACATCTGGTGCCGCGCGCCCTGGGCGACTGGTTCACCAAGGACATCGTGATCGCTGCCAATCCCTCCGGCAGCTTCATGCGCGGCGGACCCTCGGCCGACTGCGGCGTCACCGGCCGGAAGATCATCGTGGATAGCTACGGCGGCCTGGCTCGCCACGGCGGCGGGGCCTTCAGCGGCAAGGACCCCACCAAGGTGGACCGAAGTGGCGCCTACTTCTGCCGCTACGTGGCCCGCTCGGTGGTGACCGCGGGGATCGCCCAGCGCGCCGAGGTCTCCGTGGCGTACGCCATTGGGCTGGCGGAGCCGATGCACGTGAGCGTGAACACGTTTGGCACCGGGGACGACCAGGCGTCCGAGCGGTTCGTGCGGGAGTTCGACTTCCGGCCCGCCGCGATCATTGAGCGGCTCAACCTGCGCCAGCCGATCTACGCCCGGACTACTAATTACGGGCACTTTGGGCGACCGGGATTTCCGTGGGAGGGATGAACGCCCAAGGCCGCGGGCTTGATGCCCGCGGCCTTGGGCGTGGCGGCACACAACCACGCGAGCCGTTCGCAACGACAAATTAGGTATACGCTGGGCCCCACTGAACAATCAAGAGCCGGGGGTGCGGGTGGGGAGACTCGGACTCCCACGGGCTTTCGCCCAAGTCGTTGCGAAACCCTCGCGCTGGTTTCGTCTTCGCCCGCCGCGGCGGCTCGCCGATACCCGCCCTTGGCCTCACGTCGGCCAACGTGCTGAGTCGGTGGAGCCCGGACGGGCGCGAGCTGTGGGTGTACCGGATGGGTCCCGCCGTGATCCCCCGCGTGGCCGCGTACCTCCAACTTCGCTACACGTCCGCGCTGTTCGTGGTGGAGGGCGTGCCTTGAACCAGGGGTGGCGCCTGGCCCAATCCCAAGACCGGCGCTGTATATCGTTGAATATCTTGATATTACATCATAAGCCGCTTAACATACAGCACATGGATAGCGTTCGACGTTATCTCGCTGAAATCGGAGCCCGAGGCGGGCGGCGCAGCCGCCGCACCCTCGACGCCGAAACCGCCCGCGTCATGGTCCGCGTGCGGGAAGCCCGGCGTGCGTTCCGCCGCTTTCGAAGCCTCTGCTTCTGGTCGCACCGCCCCGACTTGGTCATTCGCGCCGAGGATGTCGCCTGGGTGGCGGAGCAACTGATGAAGCACGGCAACCGAGCAGCGTGGCGCGCTGGTGCCAGACTGTGCCGCTGACCGCGTTCCAGCGGGAACTGCTGGCGACGCTGGCCACCCGCCCCACTGATGAGCGATACCTGGCTGGTGGAGCCGCCATGCACTTCGCCCCAAACTCGGCCCGCTACAGCGACGACCTCGACTTCTTTCACGACACCGAAGCGCGGGTGGCACGAGCGTTCGCCGCCGACCGGGACCAGCTGCAGCGCGCCGGCTATGCCGTCGCGGTCGAGTTGTCTCAGCCGGGCTTCGTCCGCGCGGTCGTCCGCCGCGACGACCAGGCCACGCGCGTGGATTGGGCGCACGACTCGGCGTGGCGCTTCATGCCGCTGGTGCGCGATGAGCTGGGCGGGCTCCTCCTGCACCCGGTTGATCTCGCGATCAACAAGGTGCTTGCGCTGGCGGGCCGCGACGAGCCCCGGGACTTCGTGGACATCCTGTTCGTGCACCGCAGCGTTCTGCGCCTGGCTGGCTTGAATTGGGCGGCCGTGGGAAAAGACCCGGGCTTCACGCCGCGTTCCCTGCTCGAGCTCCTGAAACGGCGCGGCCGCCACCGCCCGGAGGACTTCGCCCGGCTGCAGTTGGCTCAAGCCTTCGAACCGACGCAGGTCAAGCGGGAATGGCTCGAGGCCCTCGCCGACGCTGAGGAGTTTGCGAAGACGCGGCCGCCGGAGGAGTCTGGTTGTCTGTACTATTCGGTCCGGCAGGGGTTTGTCATGCCACGTCCCGATGCGAGTCTCGCCGACCAAGGCCTCGTGCCGCACTTTGGCGCCCCCGGCGGGGTTCTTCCACGAATGGCGGATTCGCGAATCGAATAGCGCGGCACGCCCGCTAGTTCCGGCCCTCTCCGGTCAATCGCGCCAGCGCCTGCCGCACCTTGTCCACCTCCGGCTTGAGCGCCGGCTCGGGATCGCGCCGCAACGCCAGATACCGGGTGTATGCGTCAATCGCTTGCTCGCGCTGGCCCGCCAGCTCGGACAGCCGCCCGGCTTCGCGGTAGTGGGTGGACAGGAAGGGTGTGTAGGTGAAGAAGTAACGGAACCGTCTCGCCGCCGCGGCCGCTCGGGCATATTCGCCCCGGGCCTCCAACAGCCGCGCCATCGCCAGGTTCTCCCAGCTCATGGTCCGATAGGGCAGCGTGAGCAACGTCCGGTCCAGCTCGTCAATCAGCCTGCCCGCGTCGCTCCGCCCGGCCCGCTGCGCCACCGCCGCCTCGATCACCGCCGCGCACACCTGGGCCAGGTTGGGCGGCCAGGTGGGGTCGCGGTTGGCGGTCACCTCACGCGCCCGGCGAGCCGCCGTGGCGGCGGCGCCCACGTCACCGTGCTCCAGGCGCCAGAGCGCGAGTGCACACCGGCTTTCGGGCGGCTGGTTGTCGCCGCGCTCGGCGGCCGTGGCCAACCGGGCGGCGGCGCGCCGCGCCTGTGCCGTGTCGCCGTCCCAGAACAGCCCGAACATGACCCGCCCCGCATCCACCGGTATCTCCGCGTTCGGCGAGATCTGATCGAAATTGCCGTTCGCTTCCTGGGGCCGCCCCATGTCCAGCGCGAGCAACCCCTGGTTGAGCGCCACGAAGTCGCGGTCTCCCTGGCGCACCGCGCGGCGCCGCAGGCGGGCGATCGCCTCGCGCGCTTCCGCCGTGTGCTCGGTCAAGAAGGGGACCGAGAAGGCCACCATCGAGATGCCGTCGAGGTCGCCTTGCAGTGAGTCGGTCATCAGGCGCAGGGCGCGGTCCCGCAGCGCGGTATCCCCCAGGAACACGCCCGCGAACCACTGCTCGGCGGCGCTGCGCCAGGGGTTGCCCATGGCGGCGATCTGGCGCGGCAAGAGGCGTCGCACCTCCGCCGTGTCCTGGCGATAGGCCGCGAGCAGCGTCAGGTGCTGCAGGATGCCGGACTGCATCGAGTCCAGCCGTAAGGCGCGCTGCAACGCTTGCTCCGCGCGGCCCAGCGGGTCGTCCTGGCCCAGGAGCGCACCGTCGTGAAACAGGTCGTCGCCGTAGTAGTACCAGGCTTCCGCCCGGTCGGGTGCTACCACGGTGGCCTGCTGCGCCGCCTGGAGGTGCGCGACCCGGGCGTCCGGATCGGGACCGTTGGGGCCGATGATGGCGGTCACCAACGCGCGGTCGCGCGCGCTCAACAGCTCGCGGTTGCGCCAGGCGGTGCGCTGGGCCAGGCCGATCGTGGCCGGCGTGGCGCTGCCGATCCATCCGTTGGCGCCGATCAGCCCCGCGCCCGCCAGCGCGAAGTTGCTGTCGTTCTGCAACGCCTCGGTGTAGCGGTTCACCGCGTCCCCGAATTGGCCCAGGCGATAATGTGCCTGGCCACGCAGGTAGGCGCGCAGCGCCACCAGCGAGTTGGTGGTGAGGCTGGCGCTCTGATCCGCCGCCATACCTTCGCTCTGCGCCAGGAGCTGCCCCACCAGGCGTGGCACCAGGTGGAGCAGGCTGTCGGCGGGCCCTTCCACGGTGGCCTGAATGGGGGCCCCGCCTCCGCGCACGCCGGCCAGCGTGGCCCGGAACACCAGGCGCGACTCGGTGCCCACCACCGAGCCGGTGAGCAGCCGGCCGGCGCCGAGCGAGCGGGCCAGCGCGAGCTGGTCCGCTTCGGTGAGGTCGCTGGATTCCGAGGCGCCGCGAGCGCGCCAGGCGCTGATCGCGGCCGCCGGGTCGGCGGCGCGGGCGGTGCCGCCTTCGCCGGTCAAGTAGGTGGCGATCATGTCCACCATGCCCTCGCGCAGGTCGGCCATTGAGCCCTCGCCGCCCACCACCCGGAACGGCAGCACCGCCACCAGATTGGGATCGGCCGGCGGGCCGCCGCCGGTCCACGGCGCCCACACCACGATGGCCGCGACCACCGCGAGGGCGGCGGCGCCCATGCCGGCGACGCGCGGCTCAATCGCCAGACGCCGGGCCGCGCGCGCCGGGCTCACCGGAGGCACACCGGTGGTGGGCGTCACCCCGCCGCTCGGCGTGGCGATCCCCTCCAGCCGGGTCACCAGCTCCTCGGCCGACTGCCAACGGTCCGCCGGCTTCTTTTGCAGGCAGCGCATGATCAGCTCGGCGAGCGGCTGGGGCACCGTGTCGCGCCGTACCGTTACCGGCGCGGGGGCCTCCGTCACGTGGGCCGAGAGAATCTGCTGGGCGTTGCTGCCCGAGAACGGCGGCTCGCCCGTCAGGATCTCGTAGGCCAGCACACCGAACGCGTAGATGTCCACCCGATGGTCGAGGTTGGGGTCGGCCACCGCCTGCTCCGGCGCCATGTACGCCGGCGTGCCCAGGGCCACGCCCGCGGTGGTGACGCCGTGGCGGCCGGTGGCCTCGCTCACCGCCTTGGCGACCCCGAAGTCCGCGACCATGGCGTGGCGGTCGGCCAACAGGACGTTGTCCGGCTTGATGTCGCGATGCACCACGCCCTGCGCGTGCGCCTTGGCCAGCGCGTCGGCCACGTCGCGGAGGATGCGGACGGCGTCCGCCACCGGGAGCTCGCCCTGCCGGGTGAGCCGGTGCCGCAGGGATTCTCCCTCCACGTACGGCATGACGTAGAACAGGAAGCCGCCGGCCTCGCCGGAGTCGTACAGCGGCAGGATGTGCGGGTGCTGGAGCCGGGCGGCGATCTCGATCTCGCGCAGGAACCGCTCGGGGCCCACGCTCTGGGTCAAGTCGGGGCGCAGGACTTTGACGGCCACCTTGCGGCGGTGCCGCACGTCCTCGGCGAGATAGACGGTGGCCATGCCGCCCGCGCCCAGCTCACGCTCGACGGTGTACCGCCCGGCCAGGGCGGTGCGGAGGGCTTCGATGGGGTCGGGCATCGCGCAAAGATAGGGGCGGAGGAACGGCCGGGCGAGTTTTTACCCCTGCCCCGCTCGGCCGAGGAGCGTCAGATTATGGGCATGCCGGAAACCGCACGCCGATGGACCGCGGACATGGTCCGCGCCCTGCCGGACGACGGCAACCGCTACGAGGTCATTGACGGGGAGCTGTTCGTGACCCCGGACCCCGCCAGGGCACCGCTCGAGATCGACTTGCCCGCCTTCTTCAAAGAGGTGCTGGACGACTGACGGCGTCCGGGTCCATGTCGCGAGCATTCATCAAGGAAGACGCCGGTGGCCCCGAGCCCCGCTACCATCTCCCGGCACGGGAGGACCCCGGGTTCGACTCGGCGGCCGCCTGGGCGTTGATTGAAGGCGCCAACGCGGGCGACTCGCTGAGCGCCGAGGAGGCCACCGGCTATCGCTGGGGTGAGCCCAGACTCCGGCCCCACGTCGAACGCATCCTGGGAGAGGCCAGGCGCGACGGCAACGAGCGGCTGGAGCAGCTAGCGGAGCGGTTCCTGCGGGTCGGCTGAGGGTCCGTAGGCGTACGCCGCGATCGCTATCCATCGTCTTCCCGGTCTCACCCATGGCGTGAGCGCCGCGAGAGCCAGCACCACGACGCACAGGCCGGTCAGCCAAACGGCGAACGAAAACGACGGTGGGAACGGCAGCCCGCCCAGGGACTCCCGAATGCGCGCCGCGGAGGGGTTGTACCAGGAGAGGAAGTCGTGGGCCGCAGGTCCGCCAGGCCTCACTGCTGCAAATGCCGGTAAAGCACCCGGATCATCCGATACGCCGCCGGATAATTGGGCGTGCTGAATCCCACCGTCGAGTAGCCCTGGCGCCTCACCCCCGGTATGCCCTCGGCGATCTCCGCGTAGATCGGCGTGGAATACTCCAGCTCCACCGTCACGGGCCGCGTGACCGCCGCCGGCCGCGGCAGCGGGCCCCGGAGCGCCCGCTCCACGCCGCGTTGAATGGCGGCCTGGGCCGAGTCGGATGACATGGTGACCACCGCCCGGTTCCAGATGCCGGTCTTGGTCGCCACCCCCACCACACCCGGTACCAGATCCCGCTGCTGCGCGATCGCCAGGCTGTCGCCGCTGATGAACGCCACCGGCACGCCGTACCACGCGGCGTACAGCGTGTTCATCCCGCCCTCGCCCAGCGACGCGCCGTTGATCCGCAAGTCCGCGACGATGCCGGACCCGGTGTGGGCCGCGAATCCGCCGGGACTGTTCGCCTTCCCGTGGAAGCCCACGAACAGCACCGCGCTGAAGGAGCTGTCCAGGCCCTGCATCATGCCGAAGGGCTTGAGCGCGCCACGGATCAGTGTCACCCGCGGGTCGAGCTGATCCTGCAACAGGTTGGTGTGGGACCCGTGCGCGTCGTTCACCACCACGCGGACGGCACCGGCGTTGAACGCGCCGGCTATCGCCGCGTTCACTTCGCGAGTCATGAAGCGCGGGCCCAGGGGATCGTCCGTCGAGCTCAAGCCGGAGATCCCCTCCATGTCCGCCGAGATGTAGACCGAGAGCGGCCGCTGCTGGGCGCTCAAGGTGTTGCCCGCCTGGCACCCGATGGCCAGCGCGAATGCCACGATCCCTCGCATCATGATGTGCTCCCTGTGGTGTCCGGAGGTCACGCCTGCCGCGAAAGCTCCCGCAACCGATCCACCAACCTGACCATGGCCCAGGTGTCCCGCTCGCAATACGCCAGCAGATCGCGTCTCAGCTGATCGCGGTCCTCCACAAGATGCGCCACGAACAGCAGCCGCGCGATCTCCACGCTGGCCACCTGCCCGTCCACGATCGCCAGGTCGTCATACGTGAGGTCCGGCACCAGCGGGCTCAAGATGTATTTCAAGGAAAAGCTGCCCTGGAAGCCCGGGTGATACACGTGGTTCCGGACAATCGGCAGCAGGTCCACCAGCTTCGCTGCCAGCGCCTGCAGGTCGTCCGCGAAGGCCGGCACCTGGTCCGCCAGCTCGTTGATCCGCGTCCGCTCGAAATGCGAGTACATCACGATGCGCTCGGCGCCACGCGTGGCCCCGAGCATCCGCTCCACCAGCTCGGGCCGGGGATCTCCCGGGCCCTCCGCCAGGTAGGCGTGGTGCGTGAAGTCCGTTGACTGCTGATGGCTGTGCGCGGCTTCCCGCTGTTCGTGATAGCTGAACTGCACCACCGTCTGCTGCCACGGCTTGAGCCCGTCCCACACCGGTACCGCGCGCTGAATGGTTTCGAAATCCAGGTACCCGAGCCGCGCACCCCCCAACGCGTCCTCCATCGCTTTCTTCAAGCCGGGCTCGACGATCGTCTCGCCCTGCTTCAACGCCAGGAGCTGGCGCCGTGCGGCGTCCGGCAGCTTCTCGGTTTCGGGAATGTCCCACACCGAGTGAACGCCCTGCGTCATGAACGCGCAGGTGCGCTTGGGGCCGTTGTTGTAGAGCGTGGAGATGTGATGGGGATCGTCCGGCCAGCAGCGATCGTGAAACGGGCACTCGCGCGGCTCAAAGCAGTGGAGCCCGATCTCCACGCTCGGCAGCGTGCCCTTCAAGGCCGCGAGCTGCCCGGCGATGAGCCCAGGCACCTGCGGCAAGAACGCCTCCACCGGCGCGGTCACGTCTTCGCGCACGAACAGATCTCCCTGATCCGGATACCGGAACTCCCGGTTCAGGTGCAGGATCTCCACCTTCCGGACGTCCACCTTGCAGCGTCGCAGCACGTGGGTCTGGATCGCGGCGTCGGGGATGTGATCGTCCTTGAGGTGCGAGGACGATTTCACCTCGATCAGGGTGTACGCGTCGCGCTCCTTGAGCAGGATGTCCACCGCCACCAGGACCCCGTCCGCCGAGAACACCCCTTCCAGGATGGCGGGCGTGCCGAAATCGATCGCGAACCTGGTGGCCTCGACGCGGCTCTCATCAGCGCCGTAGGGAATGAGCATGGCCCCGGGGAACCGCTCGCGGGCGAGCTCGGTCACGTGGCGGCCCTGATCGAAGCGATCCTTGAGCACCTTGGTGGGCGTGAGCTCCGGCGCCTGCGGCTCGCGCACCGTCCACCACAGCAGCTTGTGACACTGCCAGCCTTTGACGAATCGCGACTTGGTGAGGGGAGCCGGGAAGATGTCGCGCATGGGGGGAGGTTAGCGCCCGGCCGCGCGCGGAAACAGGGCGCCTGGTTCGTGCGCGCATTGCCAACCGGGCCACATGGCGGTATCTGGTAGCCTGACCTCAGCGCTCTCACGGAGATCCAGCCCATGTCCAGCCGAAGCCCCTTCGGGTCCCTGGCGACCCTCGCCGTCGTCTGCGCCACGTACGCCGGCTGTGCCGAGCGGCCCGCCGCGATGACGGTCCAGTACCGCTCGCCGACCGGTGTCGAGTATCTGGCTTTGCCTGGCGACAGCGCGCTGGCGGCGGCGGAGGCGGCGCTCGCCGCCGCGCCGCGCGACGTGGACAGCGTCATCCGGTTGGGACTGAGCCAGTCCGGGCGACGCCAGTTCCGGGAAGCCATCGCGACGTTCACCCGGGGGATCGAGGTGGCGCCCAACCACGCGGTGATGTACCGGTGGCGCGGGCATCGCTACCTCTCGGTGCGGGTGCTCGACAGCGCCCGCGCCGATCTGGAACGCGGGCTGGCGCTGGACTCGAACCTGTACGGCTGCTGGTATCATCTCGGCATCGTGAAATACGTGACCGGCGACTTCGATGGGGCGGCTGCGGCCTTTGCCCGAGCGCTCCCCCTGGCGCCTGACGCCGGCGAGCGCGCCGGGTCGATTGACTGGTCCTGGATGTCGCTGTCACGTGCCGGCCGCGCCGCCCAGGCGCAAGCGGTGCTGGACCAGAACGCCGACTCGCTGCCGGTGGAAAACGCCTACACTCGGCGGCTTCGGCTGTACCGGGGCGGGATAACCCCCGATCAGTTGATCACCACCGCCGACACCGAGGGCGTCCAGGTGGCCACGCTGAGCTATGGACTGGGCAACTGGTACCTGGTGCGGGGCGACACCGCGCGGGCCCGCGAGTGGTTTGAGCGATCGGTGCAATCGGACGGGTGGCCCGCCTTCGGGTTCATCGCGGCGGAAGCGGAGCTGCAGCGACTCGCGAGATAGACCGGGAATAGGCCGGCACCGAAAGCCAAGGGCGAGCCACTCGGCTCGCCCTTGGTGTTGGTGACCCTGCCCCCGGGTCAGCGGTCCCGGCGTTGGGACCTTCAGGTTCCCAACAGCTGCGCCAGCGCGTCCAACCGCTCGGTCCAGAACTGCTTCATCCGGTTGGCGGCCTCCTTGCTCGGCAGCTTCCCGTGCTGGACGGCCACCTGGGCCTTGGACCGCGCCTTGGAGAGAAACCCCACCTGGACCGGGCTGCCGTCTTCCCAGGTGATCCGGAGATACTTGTTGGGCGTGGCCGACCGCACCGCGAGCGTCACGCCCGAAAGCCACCGCGATCGCTGGCGCGGCTGACTGAATGCCCGGTACAACTTGGTGAGCGATACCGGCATGGTGCGGCTCTTGGTGGCTTCGTAGTGGCCCGAGCGCCGCTGACCGATCTCCCGGATGCCCTTAATGCGCTCGTACCCCACGGTCACGGTCTGGGCCCACCACCGGTCAACCTTGTACTTCTGGTGCACGTATTTGGCGATTTCGCGGTGGGGCCACTGGTAGGCGTTGACGTAATCCAGCGCCCAGACCCAGCGGTCCCAGGTGCAGCCGGTCTTGGCTTTGATGGCCTCGTCGCTCTTGCCGGCGAGCTTGGCGAAGTCGGCGGCCGAAGCGGCACGGGCGGCAGGAAGAAGACCCGCCACTCCATCATCTTCTGCCGCTCCTGCCGCCTTCTTCAGCAGATTCGCCCGCGCCGACGTATACGCCTCGCCCGTCTTGACCATACGAGCGCGAACCAGGCGCTTGAGGTCTTTATTGATAGGCATGGATGCCGTCCTTTGCAGTCAGGCCACGGCAACGTACCCCCCAGCGGCAACGAACCGCGGCGACGCAAAGGTTGTCCTGCAGAGCGATCCGGGAGTTTGCCCCCCTTTGCCTCACAGGGGCCCTCGCTGGGGGAGGGCCGACGAGGTTGGGCGTGGATCACCGCCTGCTGCTACGATGTGGCGCTTTGGCGGGATCGTCAAGAGGACCCTGCTTCCTTACCGCAGCGCGATGGCCAGCGCGACGCCGCCGCCGGCGGCCAGCGCCGGCAACAGGCGCCGCACCACCAGCATCGGGGAGACGCCCACCAGCCCGGACCCGTACACCACCACCGCGGATACCGGCGACATGGTGCGGCCAAAGGCGCCGCCCAGGCAGGCCATCGCGCTCAAGGTCACGGGCTCGTCCGCCGGGCTCACCTGGGTGAGGAAGGTCTGCGCGAACGTGAGGATGGGACCCGACCCTGAGCCTGACAGCGTGGACAGGGCCCACGGGAACCCCGCGGCCAGCGGCACCAGCGCGTTGGTCGCGGTCGCGAGCCGGAGCAACGCCTCGGCCAAGCCCACCACGGCCACTCCGGCGCCGAAGCACTGCGCCGTGATGGTGAGGGAGATGATCCCACCGTAAGCCACGCCCATCCCGTCGAAGAAGGCGCGGGACAACGCCACGACTTCCCGCCACGCCACCAGCACCGCCAGCACGCCCCCGATCAACATGGCCCGTACCACGGGGAGCGCGTTGACCAACGGCTGCCATTCGTCGCCCTCGGGCGGCGCCACCAGCCACGCCAGCGGGGAAAAGCCGGCGTAGGCCGCGAGCAACAGCGCGATGGGCACCACCGGAATGGCGGCCTTTCCCGGGTGGACCTTGAGCGCCGGCTCGTCCTTGGGGGCGTGCAGCACCGGCTCGGCCTGGATCTCGCCGCCTTTCCGACGCCCGTGGGCGAACGCGAAGACCAACGCGGCCACCACCGCGCCCACCAGGCTGGCCGGGATCACGCGCGCGCTGAGCGCGGCCGCGTTGACGCCGGTCACGCCCGCGATGGCCTGCACGTCCTGCGCGCCGGGATTGAGCAGATCGCCGCCGAACGATGCGCCCAGCACCAGCGCGGCGCCGGCCACCACCGGCGCGTGGCCGCCGGCCAGCAGCAGGGGCACCAGCACCGGCCCCAGCGCCGCGGCGGTGCTGGCCTGACTGGGGACGGCCATATTGACCAGGTAGGCCGCCAGGATCCCACCCGGCACCACCAGCCACCGCGCGCGACGCACCGGGGCCAGCAGCGCGTGGACCAGATGCCGGTCACAGCCGGTGGCGCTCATCAACGCGGCGAAGCCCATGGAGGCGCAGATGGGCGCCACCATGGACGTGACCATGGCGCGGGTGAAGGTGTCGGCGATGGCCAGCGGTTGGCCGGCCAGGAGCGCCATCGCCAGTCCGGCGCCGAGCAGCACCAGCCGCACCTCGACCCGCCGGACCATGAGGACGACGGCCGCGATGATGATCGCGGTCGCGATGATGAGCATGCGAACGCCTTGCCAGGGACCAGCCTAAGCTGCCCGGCACTCGGCCGACTGCAAGCCCCGGCGAGGACTCGGGAATAGCTGAAGCGCGGTAGCCGACGGCTACCGCGCTTCGTACTGGGAGGAGCGAGCTCCGGAAGGAGCTACCTGTCCGCTACTGCACCGCCGCACCCCGGATCTGCGTGGCACCAGCGAGGTAGATCCCGTTAAACAGGAACTTGAACGTCCCGTGCGGCTGGCCGCGATTGGTGACCTCGGGACCCAGCAAGTAGAGCTGGCCCCTGCCCACCTTGGCTTCCGCGATGGCCACGCCGCCCTTCAAGTACTGCTGGCCCCAGGCCCAACCGCTCCTGAGCGGCGCGTCACTCTCGAACCACGCCACCTGGGTGACGCCCTGGGCTCCGGCGTTCGGCGCCAGCTTCATCACCGGGCTCTGGTCGAAGAACACGTCCACGCGTTCCGGCACGCCGTACGCGATGGGGCGCGTGTTATCCACCCGCACCTCCAGCACCGAGCCGGGCACGTAGAACTTGTCCTCGGACAGCGGTTTTCCGGACGCGTCCACCAGCTGGTTCGCCACCGGCACACCGGCATGCGCGCCCATCGAGATCGAGCTGCCGATCGCGATGATGGTCCCGCCGTCCGCCAGGAACTGCTTGAGCTGCGGGACGGTGTTGGCCACGGTCACGTGTCCCAGCCAGCCGCGGAACTCCGCCGGAATACTGGCCGCGTCCGGCTGCTCGCCCGCGCCGCCGGGCCCACCGCGAGCTTCCAGTCCCGGAATCGCTTCGGTGGGGAAGATGATCACATCGTATTTCTTGGCGAGTTGGCCCGCGTCCAGCCCCTGGGGCCACACCCGCTCGAACGGGAACTCGTACTGCTCCAGGAGCCAGCGCACCCAGCCCGAGGGCATGGAGCCGCCGTAGCGGTCCCACAGCGCCACGCGCACTGGCTTCATCCGCAGCGCGCTCACCTCCGGACCCTGGGCCACGCCGTCGAACGCCATCCCCATCTCGGTGGCCAGCTGCTGGAGCACGGGCACCAGACCGGCTTTCGCCGGGAGGTACACCGTGCCGGCGGGGTAGGTCTTGCCGTTGGCCTGGAACGGTTGCGTGAGCCACTGCACCTCGAACTTGCCGGCCATCAGACGGTTGGTGGCGACGAAGCCGTCAACGTAGACGTGGCTCAGCAAGAAACCCCGCGCGCCCTGCGCGTTCGCCACCATGCCGGCCGGCGGCTTCTGCATGCCGGTGGTCTTGGTGAACGGGCCGTCGAACCCGTCCAGGACGCGGTCGAACTTGACGCCCATCTGGTACGCCAGCGTGTAGCCCGCGTTGTCGTACGGGGGAATGGGCGGGCCGCCCGGATAGGTGAAGTCGTTGGGATAATCCTGCGGCTCGAACATGTCGATCACGTGCGGTCGGAAGGCCTGCGCGGCCTTCACCACGTACGAGCCTGCGGGATACTGCTTGCCGCCCACCGTGAACGCGCTCGTCGCCTGATGAATGGTGACGCCGTTCTTGACCAGCGCGTTGATGAACTTGACCGCGGTGGGGAAGTCCGGTTGATCGGACGGGATGATGTAACCCCGCGCATCCCGATTTGCCGGCTGGCGCAGCATCGGGAAGTAGCTGATCGGCACTTCGCGGCCGAAGCCGGGGAATCGCTCCGAGCCGACCCGCGCTTGATCTCGCGCCACCGCCGCTCTGACCTGGTCAATCAACTTGGGGTGCACCGTCCAGTGATCCCGGTTGCCCCGCTCGATGGAGCGCTTGCCCATCAAGTAGACGTTGTACTGCAGCTTCTCCCGGTTGCGCGAGGCCCAGTCCAGCACCGCGCGGTTGGCGGTGATGGAGTACTCGATGGATTGCCGGAAGTGCCAATCCGTGGTGGGCTCCACCGGCCAGAGGAGGTCGCCGCTGGGAAGCTGCCGCTCGGGATAGAAGGGGATCGTCATGGGCGTGGGCGTGCCCTTCGTCTCCGTGAGCAGGCCGACCATGTTGTGGAAGTACGCCGCGGTCCGCAGGCCACCATTCCACCAGGTCTGGTAGCTCGCGCCCCGCCGCATGGTGGCGCCCGGCTTGTTCTCCGCCACGAAGCGCTCGTGCATGGCGGCGCCGACGCCGTCAAGCTCCGCCATCAACAGCGGATCCAGGTTGTAGTTGAATGGATCGCGGAACGGCGGCGCGAACAGGATCACGCCCTGCGGGCCGGTCTGGTGGTGGTTGTAGAGGATCTGGGGCGACCACTCGAGGTACAGCACCCGCGCCATGTTCTGGGTCTCGGGCTGGTTGGCGATGTAGAAATCCCGATTGTTATCGTGCCCGATGTACTTCTGGTAGAGGCGCGGGACGCCCTCCATGGAGCGCTTCAGCGGGTCCGCCTCGCGCATGTACCAGCCGGAGACCAGCTCCATGCCGTCCGGGTTCGCCTGCACCGCCAGCAGGATATCGTCGTTCAGGAACCGCATGGTCTCGGGGTCGGTGCGGCTCACCATCTGGTAGACCATCTCCATCAGCTGGTGCGCGCCCAGCACCTCGGTGCCGTGCAGGCCGCCGTCGATCCAGACGACCGCCTTGCCTTCCTGCGCCAGGGCCCTGGCCTGGTCGTCCGTCAGTCCCTCGGCCAGCGCCAGACGCCGGGCGTTGTCCCGGAAGCGCGCCAGCCTGGCGTGATTCTCGGGCGAGGTGATAATGGCCATGAGCTGGGGCCGGCCCTCGGCGCTCTTGCCGATCTCCTGCACCACCAACCGGTCCGACTCGGCGTCCAGCTTCCGCCAGTACTCCGTCAGCTGCGTGTAGGTGGCGAGGAAGTAATCGTCGCCGATATTGTGACCGAGCTGTTCTTTGGGGGTGGTGATGCGGGTCTGGGCTGCGGCGGGCGCCGCGAGGACGACCGCTGTCACGAGGGCCAGCCCCATGACGCGGGCGCGACTGAGATGAATCATCTGTCCCCCTCCTTTCAACAAGGGGTGTGGGTGTTAGGGAGGGGTTTACTAGCATATCCGCGGGGACCGCGCTGCGCCAGTCTGGCGCGTTGCGCCGGCGCGCGCCGTGGTGCATAATCGCCCGCCTCGCCCCCCGGGGAGCGCCATGCGGTGGATGCACTGGGTTGCACTTCTCGTGACGACGGCCGCTCCGATGACTCGGGCGCAGCAGGCCCAGACCGGGTTGGGCTGGTCCGCGTTGCCGGCCCTCAATTACGACTCGGATCAGGGGTTCGGCTACGGCGTCACCGGCGGCCTGTACCAGTACGGCGACGGCGCCCAGTCGCCCTATCTCTGGGCCTTCGAGCCGATCGTCTTCTTCACCACGCGCGGCCGGAGATCCGTCACCCTCTTCTACGACTCCCCGCGCCAGTTCGGCGAGCGGGTTCGGCTCACGGTGCGCGCGTTCGTGGACC
This sequence comes from Gemmatimonadales bacterium, assembly GCA_035287045.1. Classification (GTDB taxonomy): domain Bacteria; phylum Gemmatimonadota; class Gemmatimonadetes; order Gemmatimonadales; family GWC2-71-9; genus JACPAP01. The sequence goes on from DATECF010000141.1 coordinate 16,806, forward strand.
GGGACTGCTGCCAGCCGTACTTCGGCCTGGGGAACGCCACTCCGTACGACTCGGCGCTGGACGCGCGGGACTCGTTGCCGAGCTACTACACCTATCGCCGAAACCGCGCCACGCTGGTGGTGGATCTCCAGTGGAGCGTCCTGCCGCGGGTCCGCCTGCTCACGGGCATGGCCGCGCACCGGAACACCACGGCCGCCCGCGATCTCAGCACCCAATTCGCGGTGGACCTGAACAACGGCACGGTGCCGTCGGGCGAGGACGCCTCCACCTCGCTGGGTCCCAAGGTCGGTCTGATCTATGACACCCGCGATGTGGAGCGCGACCCGCGGCGCGGCCTGTGGCTCGAGGGCATCGCGTGGCAGGGGTTCGTGGTGCCGGCCGGCGACGACTTCACGCGCTTCACCGGGACCCTGCGAGGCTACCTGAGCCCGAGCGCGTCGCTCACGTTCGCGGGCCGGGTGTTCGGCGAGCACATCCAGGGCGCGATGCCCGTCGCGATGCTCGCGGATCTGGGTTCGTCATTCCAGGACTTCACCGGATTGGGCGGCGCCGAGTCGGTGCGCGGGGTGTTGTGGCAGCGGTACCTGGGACGCACCAGGGCGCTCGGCAACGCGGAAGTCCGCTGGCGGGGGTTGCCGTTCCGGTTCCTGGGCGCGCCGTGGCAGCTGGGCGTGGTGGGCTTCGTGGACGCGGGGCGCGTGTGGGACGATCGCGGCGCGGGCGACGCCGGCGCCGGGCTGCACTGGGGCAAGGGCGCCGGCCTCCGGGTGGCGTGGGGTCAGTCGTTCATCATCGCGGCGGACTTCGGCCACGGCAAGGAGGCCGGTTTACAGACCTACCTCAAGCTGGGGCACATGTTCTAGGAGTCAGACCACCACTCTGTTGCTCGTGGAGGTCAGAATCGATAGCTGAGCGACGCCAGGGGCACCTGGCCCCGGCCGCCGCGCAGCAGGTGCGTCGCGGCGAGGGGGTTCACGGTGAACTGCAGGTTGGACCCCAGCGTGGCGCTCCGGGCCTGCTTGGCCATGGCCGGATAGAGCACGGCGAACCCCGCGGCGGCCCCGACGGCGGTCGCGGAGAGGTACAGCTCGCTGTGGTTGTTGTCCTGATACGGCGCCGCGGGATCAGGGGACTCGTCCGGCGCGGCGAGATAGGCCAGGCCCAGCCCCAGGAGTCCGCCCGCCAGCGGCGACAGCGAGAGCAGGGTCCCCTGGCTGGTGCTGAAGTTGCGCCCGCCGACCAGCGCGCGACCCAACACCACACCCGCGGCCGTGCCGATCAGGCCGCCGGCCGTGTGGGTTCGGGCGTAGTAGTCCTCCCGGTACGTATAGGTGGAGCTGTCCGGGTACGTCAGCGTGACGGTCCGCGGCTGCTGGATGATGTCGCCCACCGCGAGGCCGGCGAGGCCGCCCATCATGGCGACGTTCCGGAACACGATGGCGTCGCCCCGGGTCCAGTCGCCGCTCGCCCCGAACAGGTATCCAGCCACCAGGCCCAGGCCGCTGCCCGCCAGGATGGCGGCCGATTGCAGGGTCCGATCGGCGATCTGGTAGGTGAAGGTGCCGCCGGCCCCGTCGGGGGCGGTGACGGTCTTGGAGCGTTCGTCCAGCTCGAGGAGATTCGCGACGCCAAACCCGGTGCCCAACCCGAGGTCGCCGCCAACGCCGGTGAGCTCCGCCCGGCCCGGGGTCATGCCGAGCGACTGGGTGATCAGGCCCGCGGCGACGGCCTCGGTCGCGCCGACGGCGACGCTCCAGGCGTACTTGGTCTTGTCCTGGACGGCGTCGCCCAGGCGGGACACCACGTACCCGTGAAGCGCGCCGCGCGTCCCGCCCCAGAGCGCCATGGTGGCGGCGCCGTCGGACACGGCAACGGTCCTGGTGGCCAGGAACGGCACGAAGAAGCTCCCCGCGGCCGTGAGCATGTACAACGCCACGCCGGTCTGTTCGTCCTGCGGGTTGAACGCCTCTTCGGTGGCCCAGCCGTAGAAGCCGAGCCCCAGCAGGGTGGAGCCCACGAGGAGTTTGGTCCGGCCGCCCTGGTCCAGCACTGCGGTGGGTGCGCGGGCGGTGATTCGCGCCGTCAGATCGCGCCGGAACTCCGCGGCCTGCGCGGCCGATAGTGGCCGGCGCTCTCGCCGGAGCCCGCCGCTACGGTCCGAGGTGATCTCAAGCACGAACGACCCATCGGCGAGCTGAAACAGCCGCGCCTCGCGGAACCCTTCGACCTCACCGAACAGGCCCACGCGCCGCGCCAGCTCGCCCGTGATCACCTGGATCCGGCCGGCCTCGTCCACCGG
>DATECF010000142.1:0-2863 GCA_035287045.1 Gemmatimonadales bacterium
ACCCGCACCATTGTGCGCGACCTGTCGGCGCCGCTGCTCACCGTGTCCGCGCCGCAAGACGGCCTCGTCACCAGCCAGACCTCGATCGTCGCGATCGGGACGGTGACCGACCTGACGCCCACCACGGTCAACGTGAACGGCTTCCCGCTGGTGGTGGACACGCTGGGCGGGTGGAGCGGGGTGGTGAGTCTTACCGAAGGGGCCAACGTCCTCACCTTCACCGCCACCGACGCCGCCGGGAACGGCACCAACGTGGTGCGGATCGTGACCCGGGACACCCAGGCCCCGGTGCTTACCGTGACGGAGCCGGCGGACGGCGCCACGACCACGGCGGACACCGTCGCGGTGAGCGGCACGGTGGAGGACCTGACCGCGGTGACCGTGACGGCCAACGGGGTCGGCCTCCCGGTGGTATCCGGGGCGTTTACGGGGAGTGTGCCCGTGAGCCTGGGCCCCAACCTCATCCAGGTCATGGCGACCGATGCCGCGGGGAACGCGGACACGGTGGAGCGTACCGTGACGCGGTTGGAGGGTCAGGTGCTGCCGCCTGATCCTTCAACCGTAGCGCCGCCGGTGGATCCCACGGTGGCCACCACGCTGTTTGCGGCCACCGAGTTCCTCTACACCGGAGCCAATCCCATTCAGACCGGGGTGGCCCCCGGCACTATCAACCCGGTGCGGGTGGCGGTGATTCGGGGCCGGGTGCTGGACCGGAGCGACGCGCCGCTGCCGGGGGTGACGATTACGGTCCTCAATCATCCCGAGCTCGGCGGCACGCTGAGCCGGGTTGACGGCCGATTTGATCTGGCGGTCAACGGCGGCGGGGTGCTCACGCTGGACTACCGGAAGAGCGGCTGGCTGCCGGCCCAACGCCAGGTGGACGCGCCCTGGCAGGACTATGCGATCGTGGACGACGTGGTGCTGGTGCAGCTGGATCCGGTGGTGACTCCGATTGACTTCAGCGATCCGGTGGAGGTGGCCCGCGGGAGCGTGGTGAGCGATACCGACGGGACCCGCCAGGCCACGCTGTTGTTCTTCCAAGGGACCCAGGCAGAGATGGTGTTCCCGAACGACTCGGTGACACCGCTCTCGTCCTTGAGTGTGCGGGCCACGGAGTACACCGTGGGCCCCAACGGGCCGCAGGCCATGCCGGCCCTCTTGCCGCCCACCAGCGGATACACCTACGCGGTGGAGCTCTCCGCGGACGAGGCGCTGGCCGCCGGTGCTACGCGGGTCGACTTCAGCCAGCCGGTGGTCACCTACCTCGAGAACTTCCTGGGCTTCCCGGTGGGGATGCCGGTGCCGGTGGGGACCTATGACCGGGGCCGGGGTGTGTGGGTGCCGGAGGACAATGGGCAGGTGATCGAGGTGCTGGAGGTCACGGGCGGCATCGCGACGCTCGATACCGACGGGGACCAACTGGCGGACGATTCGACCCAACTGGCCGCGTTGGGCATCACCACGGCCGAGCGGCAAACGCTGGCAGGACTGTATGGGGCGGGGCAGGAGTTGTGGCGGATGCGGGTATTGCATTTCTCCCCGATTGATGGCAACTGGCCCGCGTCGGGCGGCGGCGGCGATGGCGACGGTAGCGGTGGTGCCCAACCGGTTGCGACCCCCGTGGACGATCCCTGCCAGCAGGGTGGCTCCATCATCGAGTGCCAGAACCAGGTGCTGAGCGAGCGGCTGGCGGTGACCGGCACGCCGTTCACGCTCAACTACCGCAGCGATCGGGTGCGCGAATTCACCGCGTCGTCCACCATCCGGGTGCGGGTTGCCGGGGACAGCGTGCCGGTCAACCTGCTGTTCGTCGGGGTGAGGATCAGCGTGGCCGGTCGGGACACCACGGTGGTGTTCGCCCCGCCGACCCCGAACCAGGAGTTTGCGTTCACCTGGGACGGCCGGGACGCCTACGGCCGCCCCGTGAGCGGCGAGCAGCGGGCCCGCGTCCGGCAGACGCGGGCGTGGCGGCAGTTCTATCTGGTGCCGGAAGACCAGGCCCGCGCCTTTGGGCTGTATTGTCGCGGGGAGCCGGACGGGCTGGGGCTGGTGGCCTGCCTCATCGACACCCCCAGCAGCCCGCGGCGGGTATGGTATGGGAACACGAATTTCGAGGTGCGCCTGGGGTCTGCGCCCTGGAACGCGTTGGCTCAGGGGGTGGGCGCGTGGTCGCTGGACGTGCACCATGCATTCGACCCCGGGAGCCGCTCCCTGGAGCTGGGCACCGGCGAGCGCCGGGCGGCCCAGGATGTGCGGACCTCGACGGTGGTGGCGGGCAACGGCACCCAGGGGCACTCCGGGGACGGCGGGCCAGCGACGAATGCGACCTTCACCGTCCTCGAGGAACTCGCGGTAGGGCCCGAGGGCAGCGTGTACGTGGTGGACCGGGACGCCCATGTGGTCCGGCGGATCGCCCCGGACGGCCTCATCACCACGGTGGCCGGCACCCGCACGGCCGGTTTCAGCGGAGACGGCGGCCCAGCGAGCGCGGCGCAGCTCAACACGCCCATGGACGTGGCGGTAGGTCTGGACGGGAGCCTGTACATCGCGGACGCTGCCAACAGCCGCATCCGGCGGGTGGGGCTGGATGGGGTGATCACCACGGTCGCGGGCGACGGCACCTTCGGCTCCGGTGGCGACGGTGGTCCCGCGCTCGCGGCCCAGCTGGCGTCTCCGGGGTCCGTGACCCTGGCACCGGATGGGAGCGTCTACCTCGGCGATGACGGGGAGTTCCCGGCGCGGGTGCGGAAGGTGAGTCCGGACGGGCAGATCGTGACGGTCATGGGGGCCGGGGAGGGCACGCTGTGCGAGGGCGACTCCATCCCGGCGGCGCAGGTGTGCCTGGGGCAGATCGCGGATCTCA
>DATECF010000143.1:0-11915 GCA_035287045.1 Gemmatimonadales bacterium
CTCCGCTTCGCCTGGGTGCCGCACCTGACGACCCCGCCGGCCGCGGGGCTTGACCTGCTCGCCACCGCCGGCCGCCGGGCGCTGGAGTCCTACCCGGAGTGGGCGCCCTCGCTGCTGTTAGGCGGCCTGGGACCGCTGGCCGCACTCGCCTGCCTGCGCCGGGCGGCACGCTTGCACTTGCTCGGCGACCTCTACCTGCTGGCCGCGGTCCTCATGCCTCCCTTCTTGAACCCGGTGACGTTCTTTCCGGCCGACATCCCGCGCCTGCTGCTCTATGCCCTGCCGGCCCTGATCCCGCTGGCGCTTCTGGCACTGGAGCGCATCGTCCCTAACGCGACCAACCACGACCCCCCACGGCGCTGGTCCCCGTGGACCGGGCGGCTCGGATGGGCGGGCGCTGCCGCGACCGCGGTCTTGCTGCTTCCGAGCCTCGACTCCTACCGGCGTCTGGATCTCCGAGGTCCTCGTGACGGCCCCTACCTCCTCACCGTCTGCCGGGAGACGCGCCGAACCGCCGGTCGACTGGAGCGGAGCGTCGCCGTCTCCTTCGCCGCCGATACTCAACGCTTCGACTGGGGCCTTGCCCACGCCTCCGAGCTGTCCCGCATGCGCTGGTTCTTGCGCGAGGGCTGGGGCGACCAGGCCCACTACGGCACCGGTTCCATCACCGCGAGGGGGCCTCGGGCCAGCCTGCTGGTGCCGGCCCTCAAGCCGCGTGACCTGGACCTGGTGCTGACCGCCGCCGCCCCGGAATCCAGGCGCGTGACGGTCGAGCTTAACGGTCAGACTCTAGCGGTGCTCGGTCTCGGTCCGGAGGCGGTGCCTCACGGCATCCGGCTCCCGGCCGGCCACCTCTTCCGCGGGGACAACCTGGTGGTCCTCAGGGATGCCTCCGGCATCGTTCTGCACGCGCTCACCCTGCGCCCGTCCGGCTGAGCCCAACGGACCATTGACACCGTGTGGTCTTCGGGCGTATCGAGACCTTGGAGGTGTCCCATGTCGCTCTTTGTGCTGATGACCCGCCTGGCTCCGGGCAGCCTGCACGACGCCCCGGGCCGCCGCGCGACCGGGAAGGAGTGGCTGAAGAAGGTGAAGGCCGCCTGCCCCGAGGTGAAGTTCCTGGCCCACTACGCGCTGCTCGGCCAGCACGACTTCATGGACATCTACGAGGCCCCGGACGTGGAGACCGCGACCAAGGTGGCGCTCATCTCGCGCTCGGAGGGGGCGGTCACCGCGGAGAGCTGGCCGGCCATGCCCTACGAGAAGTTCCTGAGCGTCCTGGAGCAGGTCAAACCCTGACGGACGGTGCAACCACAGAGACACAGAGGCACAGAGCAGCGAACGTCCGGACCGAGGCGTGGGGGTCCGTGGGGCCTGTCGCGTATGCGTTCTCTCGTGTCTCTGGGTTGGCCGCTAGCGTTAGGTGGCTGCTAGCGCGCTGGGATAGTAGGCCAGGAAGGCGATGGCGTGCTCCAGCTCGCGCAGGTCCACGTACTCGCCGATGCGATGGGTGTTCTGCTCCACCCCGGCCCCGATGCCGAACATGGGCGGGTGCTTGACGTCGCCGGAGACGATCCAGCCCTTGCGTTCGGGAACCGCGATCGACCGGTCGCTGGCCGGAATGGGAAAGCCCACGCCGTCGGTCGAGAAGATCCAGCGATCGACCCGGGGCTCAGGCCGGAGGGCTCCCGCCACCGGCGAGAGGCGGCGCTCCAACAAGCGCGGCGTCACGGCCTCGCGGTAGGTGCGCACGGCCGCCTGGATGGTCGGGTGGTCCTCCGGGGTCAACCAGCCGCGGTAGATCTGGGGGTTGTCGGCGAGGTATCCGCACCAGGTGCGGGCTGTGTAACGTGGCACCGCCACCTCCACCTTGAGGCCGGCCGCCCGCGCCGCCCGCACCGCCTCCAGCCCCTCCACGTCGGCAACCGCCCGCTCCGGCGTCTCGCCAATGGTCAGCCGCCGGTCGAAGCGGAAGGTCAGACGCTCGGGAACCGCGCAATCGCTGGGCGAGTCCAAGACAGCCCAGGACGCCGTACGCGTGCCGTGGCCCAAGAAGGGGTGATCGAGAAAACCCTCACGCGCGTCGTAGCGGCGAGCCGCCTCGGCCACCATGGCGCCGCCGAACTCGAGCGGGTTCAGCCCCTCCCAGGGCATGGAGCCGTGACAGGAACGGCCGGTCACCGTGACCTCGATCTGCATGCGGCCGCGCTGGCCGCGGTAGATGCCGAGCGCACCCTTCTGGGCGTCGCCGGTCCCCTCGGTCAGGATCACCACGTCGGGGACCAGCTCGGGCGGGGCGCCGGGCAGCACCCTGGCTACCAGATACAGCGGTCCACCGCCGTCATTGTCCTCCTCGGCCGCGGTGGCGTAGGAGCGGACGATCACGCCGCGGAGGGCACCCAGCGGTGCCAGTTCGAGCAGGAGGCGAGTGGCCAGCATCTGGGAGATGACACCCGCCAGCTGATCCGCCGCCCCGCGTCCGAAAAGTAGGTGCTCCCACTCGGGGTCGGGAGGCAGGTAGCCGAGCAGCTCGCGCAGCGCAGCGCGCGGTAGGCGTGCCGGATCGGTCGGTCCCAGGTAGGGATCGAGGGTGCCCCCGAGTTTCGTGTGCCACTGGTCCCGCAGAGCCTTCACGGTGTCGGAGTGGCCGTCCATGTACACGACGCGTTTGTCGCCGCGGGGAATCCCATCGGCCGGATCCTCGACCGTCCACACCAGGTTGCCGTATTCGTCGAACCCGGCATCTTCGGGCCGCCGTACGGCTGCGATCTCGACCAGGCTCCGCTTCAGGAACTGAAGCCGCGGGCCTTCGTGGTTGCTGAGGCCGCACAGCGGATCGCCGCCGTCGTCCAGCGCGCGGTCGACGTAGTCGGCGGGGATGCGAATGGCCTCACGGAGGAGGCGTGCCGCCAGCGGCAGATCGCGACGGGCCAACTCGGCGATTTGGGCATCGAGAGTGGGCATCAAGCCTCCGCTTCAGGACCTTGGGGCATCAAGACTCGCGGCCAGGTCGGGGACCTTGGCCACCGCCAGGAGCGCCATGATGACGTAGACCTTCTTGTTGGCCTCACGGGCGACCGCCAGCTTGAAGCGGTTCATGACCCCCGGGCTGACCTCGGCGCCGATGCTGGCGGGCAGGCAGTGCAGATAGAGGGCATCTCGCGTGAGGCTCATGCGTCGCTCGTCGCAGATCCAATCGGCATGGCGGGCGTTTTGGGCCAGGGCTCGCTTCTCGATCTCGCGCATGCCCGCCTGATCGCCGGCGCGGTTGGCGGCCACCCGCTCTTGCATCAGGGCGAAGGGGCCCCAGGACTTCGGATACACCGCATCGGTCCCGGCGAAGGCCTCGTCCATGGAGTCGACGATCCGGAAGGAGCCCCCAGAGGCCGCGGCGTGCTGTCGCGCCGCGGCGACCGGCCCCTCGATCAGGCGATAGCCTTCGGGGTGGGCGAGCGTGACGTGAGCGCCGAAGCGCGTCATGAGCGAAATCAGCCCCTGAGGCACCGACAGCGGCTTCGCATAACTCGGAGCGTAGGCCCAGCTCACCGCGATCTTCTTGCCTGCCAGGCGGCCGCCCCAGTTCTCGCGCAGCCACAGGAGGTCGGCCAGCGTCTGTGTGGGATGGTCCACGTCGCACTGGAGGTTGACGATGGGCACCGCCCGTCGATCCCCGGTCGCCGCCAGGTAGTCGTCGATGCCCTGCTTCAGCTCCCGCATGAAGCTCTGCCCCTCGCCCAGGATCAGGTCGTGGCGCACGCCCATGGCGTGGGCGTTCATGCCCAGCATGGCCCCGGTCTCGGCGGCGGTCTCGCCGTGGGCCACCTGGGTCGAGGAGCCGTCGACGATCACCGGCTGCATGCCCAGCCGAGCCGCGGCGCCCGCCCAGGCCGACTTGGTGCGGGTGGAGTTGTCGAAGAAGAGAGCGTAAGCAAGCTGATCGGCGAGCAGCGCCGTGCTGCGGCCGGCATGGTCCAGAGCTTCCAAGCGCTCGGCGACCGCGAGCAGGGCCTCCAGCTCGGCCGTCGACCAGTCGTCGGTCAGAAGAAGGCTGCGTCCGAGGAGCGGGCGAAGCGAGTTGTCGTTCAACAGGGGACTGGGTGTGGCCATTGGCCGCCTCCTATGCTGTTCCTGGTTCCCTCCCGAGCACGGCAGGGAGACGATAGCAGAAGGCGGGGCCGCCTTGCCTGAGCCGTAGAGACCACACTAGCATCGGCCATGCTGCTTCCGAGCCTGGTTCTTGCCACCGCCGCGGGCGTGGCCCCCTCCCCTCAGCCGGAACTGGACCCTGCGGCCGTCGAGCGCTTCGCCCAACTGGCGCTCGCCTGCGTCCACCAGGAGTACCCCAACAAGATCAGCCACGTTCTCGGCGGCCCCGACGACGTTCGCTCGCCGCGAGAGCTGACGCCCGCCTTCTTCGGCTGCTATGACTGGCACTCGTCGGTCCACGGCCACTGGCTGCTGGCGCGGCTGGCCCGCAACTTCCCCGAGGCGCCCTTCGCCGCCCGCGCCCGCGCCGCTCTCGGTCGAAGCCTAACCCAGGACAACGTCTCGATCGAGGTTCGGTACTTCGAGGGCAAGGGCCGCGCCAGCTTCGAGCGGCCCTACGGCCTGGCCTGGCTGCTGCAACTGGACCTGGAGCTCCGGGAATGGGATTCGGCCGAGGCGCGGGAGTGGGCTTCCGCCCTGCGGCCGCTGGTGGAGGCTGCCGCCAGCCGGCTCACCACCTGGATTCCCAAGCTCACCCGCCCGATCCGCGTCGGCGAGCACAGTCAGACCGCGTTCGCCTTCGGCCTGGTCCTCGACTGGGCCCGGGGCGCCGGCGACCAGGCCCTCGCCAAGCTGGTCGAATCCCGAAGCCGCGACTTCTACCTGAAGGACCAGGCGTGTCCCCTCGCGTACGAGCCCTCGGGTGAGGACTTCCTGTCACCCTGTCTGGCCGAGGCCGACCTCATGCGCCGAGTGCTCACGCCTGACGAGTACAAACGTTGGCTGACGAGCTTCCTGCCCCGCTTGCCCAAGAACGGCCGGGGCGACTGGCTGTCGCCGGGTGTGGTCACCGACCCCAGCGACCCCAAGCTCGCGCACCTCGACGGCCTCAACCTGAGCCGAGCCTGGACGCTGGCGGGCATGGCGTCGGGGCTGCCCCAGAATGACCCCCGGCGAGCGGCTCTGCTGGCGGCGGCGGAGCGCCATCGCCAGCGAAGCCTCCCGGCGGTCACCGGCGAACACTACGAGGGTGGTCACTGGTTAGGCACATTCGCCGTCTATCTGGTCACCGGACGGGGCTTGCCCGCCTCGCGCTGAGGCTCGGCGAGGGCCTGGTACCAAGCTCGAGCCTGGGCGAAGTGCCGGAGCGCCGACGCCTTCTCGTCCTCGGTGTTCCAGCCCGGGTGCTGTTCGGCCGCCGCCGCCAATCGATCGATCCAGGCCACGAAGAAGCGGGCGTCGGCGGCCGAGCGAATCGGCTGGTCGCCCACCATCACGTAGACGGGGCTGGTGGTGGCCAGCGGGAAGAGGTCGAGAACCGGCGGCACCGGCCGCCCGGACCAGGCTCGGAGCGTATACCAGCCGCTCCGGCTGACGGGCAGATGGAGCTGGGCGCTGGCCTCGGTGGCGGACTTGCCTAGCGGTACGGTGGCCACGACCTCTCCGTTCGCCACGATCTCCAGGTGCTCGATGGGCACGATGGACCTCATGCTGACCCGGGCGTCCAGCCGATGGCTCCCTTTCGGCAAGCGGATCTCCTCGCCCGCCTCCTTCCCGGCGAGGCTGAACTCCAGGAGCGGGCCGTTGCTGGCAAAGGTCCGGCCGGCCTTGAGGCCGGCAAGAAAGGAGTCGTGATCCAGCGGTCCGCCGGTCCTCACGAAGACGCGGTTCAGGCCCAGGGGGCCGCGCAAGGAGGCGAAGTTGGCCATGGCGTCGGTGCCCGCGCCTGCAGGGAGGCGAAAGCCGCAGTTGAGCAGGCGATACCAGACCCTGAGGTTGGCCCAGAAGTCGTCGACGAAGCCGAGCACCTCGTAGTAGTCGACCTTGCCCAGCGCCATGTCCACCGGCAGCGCGTGCGTCAGAGGGCGATCGGGCCGGCCCGGATCGGGGTCGCTGTCAAACGGATGCACGTAGCCGCCCACCGCTCCTTGCCGGCGTGCCTCATCGAGCACCCAGGCGTTGGTCGGGTGCGGGCTCATGGCGGCGGTGTTGGCGTACGCGGCATAGCCGGGCAGGATCAGGTGATCGCGCAGGCCCAGGAGTCCCAAGTGCCCCCAAAGACTGGTGTGGTACTCCTGGCCGTGGAAGAGCAGGGTGTCGGCCGTGGAGGCGGGGTCGAGACGGCCACTGAAGTGGGCCACGTCGGGCACCCGCTGTTCCTTGTTCACGATCAGGTTCTCCACCACGTGCACGTCCTCCGCCTCGGCCTGGCGGATCAGCCGTCGCGGAGTGTTGCGGTAGGCTCCCCCATAGTTCATGTGGACATGAAGGTCCCCGCTCCAGATCCCGCGGGCGGGGAGGTCGTCGAGCCGCGCGAGCGTGAGGTCGACCGCGACGGTGGCGCCGGCCGCCAGGGTGCGAGTCTCTCTCACCACCCGGTACTCGAGTCCCCGCGAGACCACGATGGTCACCGGCCCGGCGGGAACGGTCACCGTGGAATCGCCGCCCGAATGGAAATAGCCGGCCTCGAAGCGGCGCTCGCCGCGATCGAAGGCCTCGTCGGCGTGGTGCCAGGCGTCGTCGGGAGCGAAGCTGCGGCCATCGGCGGCGGTGACCGAAACGCGGGCCGGGAGCGGCGCGCCGGCGAGGTCGCGAATCCGAAGCTGTAGTTGCGCCACCGGCGCCAGCGGGCGGCGCTCGGCAATCGCCACGTGCTCGCGCTTACCGCCGGGCACGGTGAGGGTCCAGAGCGCGGTGTCGCCGAACTCGTTCGACACATAGGCCACGCGACCCCCGTCGGGCGACCAGCGCGGTGCGGTGGCGTCGAAGTCGCCGTAGGTGAGCGGGAAGACGTCCCCGCCCTCCGCCGTCATCAGCCAGAGCTGGTGCCACTGGCCCCCCAGGTAGGACGAGTAGACGACGCGGCGCCCATCGCGCGACCAGTCGGGTCGGGCCCTCCAGTTGGTCTCTTCGTAGCGGATCTCTCTCGCGGTCGCCCCCGGCTCCGCCTTCATGCGCCAGAACCCGCCGGTACCCCAGATGTGACCGCGGTTGCCGACGAAGAGGATCTCCCGGCCGTCGGGGGACCAGGTGGGCGTGAGGAAGTGGTCGAAGCGGCTGTAGTAGTAGCGGGGGAGCTTGCTCTCGACGTCCTCAGTCAGGCGGGTGGGTGGCCCCGGCTGACCCTCAGCCACCGGAAGCACGAAGATGTGCCAGCGCTGGTTATGCGCAGTGGAGACGAAGACGATCCGCTTTCCGTCGGGCGAGAAGCGCGGCCCCAGGTTCACGTCGCGCCCAGAAGTCAGTGGCCGCGTCTCTCCGGTCGCCAGCTCCAGCACCCGCAACTCGATGGCATCGTCCCGATAGGAGGTGTAGGCGACAAAGCGCCCGTCGGGAGACCAGTCGGGCTCGAAGTCGTAGCCCGGTCCGCTCGTGATCTGCTGCGCCACCTCTGAGCCCAGGACTTGCCGCCAGAGGGAGCCCTGCATGGAGTAGATCAGCTCTCGGCCATCCGGGGACCAGGTCGGGCTGCTGGGGCCGCTGGTTAGCTGAGGCAGATACATCTCGCGGTAGTAGTAAGGATGGGGGACTTGGATCTGCTTCAGGACCGGCTGTCGTTGGGCCTGAACGCCGGGCACCAGAAGCGCCGCCGGCAGCAGCCCGGCCAGCACACGAGTGAGCGTCATGCGGTCTCCCTCCTCCGGATCGAGCGGATTCTGAGGCGGGCGGCCGGGAACCGCAAGGTGCTACGATGTCCGGAAACGCGAGACCCGAGGAGCCCAATGGCCCGAATCGAGTGGATGTACAACCGGCCCGGCTGAGTGACCTGCGGAAAGACGCAGGAGTTTCTTGCGAAGAAGAGGATCGTTCCCGAGACCGTCGTCGACGCCAAGAAGAAGACGCTCAAGCTCAAGGACGCGCTGGCCTTGCTCGAGGACGTGGACGACCTCGTTTCCGGTAGGCGCGGCAAGGTGGAGCGCATCGACCTGCGCTCGGGCCAACCGGATCGAGCCACGCTGGCCCGGCTGCTCCTCGGCCCCACCGGCAACCTGCGCGCTCCCAGCTTCCGCACCGGTCGCACGTTGGTGGTCGGCTTCGACGAGCCCACCTACAAGCGCTTGCTGGGCTAGGCGCACACGTCGCGGAAGGGGGCGGGACCCATCGGCGCGCATCGCCCCGGCCGGCGGCGGTCCCCCAGGCGTTCCATCTGTCGGCGAAGCGAAACCAGCCAGCCGCCCCGCCGTGCGGCGGCGGCTGGCTGGTCTCAACGACCCATCGCGCCCGAGTTCACCAGGTCAGATGCGCGCTGCGGCTGAACGAGAAGGTCCCGTCGGCCCACACGCCCGTGTGCGTGGTGACCGGCACGCCGTGGGCCGGCCAGAAGATCCCGACATCCCAGACATCGCGCGAGTACTCGCTGTGGCAGTTGAAGCAGTGATCCTCGTCGCCCGGCCAGCCCACCGCGGCGCGGGTCTGGATGTAGGTGATGTTGGTCAGCGGGCTCGCCCAACTGCACCCGTTGGAGCCGTCGGCGCCGTAGGCACTGGCCCAGGTGCGCGCGTCATACCAGCGGTGGAAACCGCCGTGGTAGACGGCCCAGGGGGTGAACGAGTAACAGCGGAACGGGAACGGGTTGGCCGCGAGGACGGGCGGCACCACGAGGTCCGAGAGCCGCGTGAACAGGCTCGGTAGCTCGCGGACGCCACTGCTCTTCGGAGGCTCGATGAGGAAGGTCTCGTTCGTCACCAGAGCCACCAGCGGCTCGCGCCTCTTGTCGAGCAGCGTGCCGTCGGCCTGGAGTGTGTAGCCGAAGGTCTTGAGGCCGTCCGTGACGTCCTTCGGCACGTAGTCGATCCCTACCAAGTACAGGCCGCTCCGCTGCTTGGACATGTCGAGCCCGGCCACCTCGCCCGTCTTGAGCAAGCGAGCTCCGCGCAGGCGTTGAAGCTGGGCGCCCGCCTTCGGTCCGGTAAGGCGATTGACAGCCGCGCCGGTTGCCGTGTCCTTGGGCCAGTCCGGGAAGTCCGTTTTCATGTCTGGTCGCAAGACCTTGGTGTTGAAGGGCAACTTGGCTGGGTCAAAGGCGGCTGCCTTGTCGCCGGTCTGCTGGGCGAGGAGAACGCCCGCTGCGCCGAGACCAGTCAACCCGATCACGGCGATGCCTGCGCTCCTTCGGTATCCGCGCCATCGCGCGTACGTCGTGCCCAAACGCATGGGTGGTTCCTTTCCGGGGGCTAGCCCCCTGTCCAACATCGCGCTGTCGTTTCGCCGCCGGCCAAGTCGGCACGGCCAGGGCCACGTCATACCGCGACCTCGGCCTAGCAAAGCCCAAGCCAGGTCCGGTTGGTTCTTCTGCGCGCTTAGGAAGTAGTGCCGCCCTGCAGCCGTGCGTTTCACCTACCGGACCTGGCGGGGGCCCCGCCATGCAGGGTGAGTGAATCCCCGCTCTCTCCTCCAGGGTTGGCGGCCGGTCCGGCACTCGCCGTTCGCTCTGTGGCTCCGCGCCTCTGTGTTTGTCCGTTCCGTTCGCCGCCGGGATCTCGGCGGGGTGCGTCAGGAGCGAGGGGTCTCGTCCGCAGGCAAGACCAGCGTGAAGGTGCTTCCCCGCCCCAGCTCCGTCTCCAGCTCGGCGCGGCCGCCGTGGGCTTCAGCGGCCCACTTGACCAGGGCCAGGCCCAGGCCGGTACCCCCCATGTCGCGCGAGCGGCTCTTGTCCACGCGGTAGAAGCGCTCGAAGACGCGGTCCCGGTCCTCGGCGGCGATGCCCGGCCCTTGGTCGGCGACCAGAGCGTAGGCGTGGCCGTCGCGACACCCCGCCGCCACCCGGATGCGGGTCCGCTCCGGAGCGTACTTGATGGCGTTGACCACCAGGTTCACCAGGGCAAGGCGGAGGGCGGTGCGGTCGCCCCGGACCGGCACCGGAGCCTGGGTCTCCACCTCCAGCACCTGCTCCCGCTCCTCGGCCAGGACCGAGAGATGGCCCGCCACCTCTCGCGCCAGCACCGCCAGATCAAGCGGCTCCAGGTGCAGCTTGGCCTCCCCGGCGTCGGCCCGGGCCAGCGTCAAGAGCTCGTCCACCAGTCGGGTCAGACGATCCACCTCCTCCAGCATGCTGCCGATCACCTCGCGGTAGGCAGTGGCGTCACGGCTGCCGCGCAGCCCCACCTCGCCCACCGTCCTGAGCGCGGTGAGCGGCGTGCGCAGCTCGTGGGAGACGTCGGCGGTGAACCGCCGCAACTGGCCGAAGGAACCCTCGAGCCGCGCGAAGGTCTCGTTGAAGGCGGTCGCCAACTGGTCGAGCTCGAGGCTGCCCCCCTCCGCCGGCAAGCGCTCGTGGAGTTGCTCGGCGGTGATGCGGTGGGCGCGCTCGGCCATCCGGGTGAGTGGCGCGAGCGCCCGCCGCGCGATCAGGAAGCCACCCAGACCGCCCAGCAGCAGAACTCCCAAGGATAGGCCGATCACCTCGACCCACAGCAGCCGCACCTGGGCCCGGCCCGGTGCCTCGGACACCGCCACCCGCACCAGGAAGGTCCTGTCCTTCACGGTGACCTCTTCGGCGAGCACGCGGACCGACCCGATGGGAAGGCGCAGCGTGTGCGCCGGTCGATCGCCCGCGCCGGGTCCTGGGGGCGGCCCGAGATCGATAGGCGCTTCCGTTCCGTCGGCGAGCAGCCGCTCCCCGGCCGGGCTCCAGACCTCGAGCCAATGTCCCCCGCCCGGCTCCTCGTGTACGCCCGCCCAGGGGGGGCTGCCGCCGCGCCAGGAGACCCGACCCTGGTCGGAGACCACGAACGACCGGCTGGCCAATTCGACGTCTTCGTGGGCGCGCCGGTCCAACTCAGTTGAGAGGTGCCGAGTGAAGAAGGCGACGATCGCCAGCGAGTAGGCGAGCAGGCAGAGGGCGACCAAGCCGCCGTACCAGAGCGGGATGCGCACGCGCAGACTGCGGAGGGTCTCGCGCTCCAGCCTTCCCGGCGCCGCCTGACCCGGAGCCGGAGCCGACGTCACGGCTCGCCCTCGCGAACCAGGAACCCGACCCCGCGAACGGTGTGGATGAGCCGGACCGCGAAGCCCTGGTCTACCTTCTTGCGCAGGCGGGCGATGTGAACGTCGATGACGTTGTCCAGGGGCGTGCCCCGCTCGGGTTCCTCCCAGACGTCGCGGGCCAGCATCTCGCGGGACACGATGGTCCCGCGGTGGCGCACCAGGTACTCGAGCAGCTCGAACTCCCGAGCGGTGAGGTCGAGTTCGACGCCGGCCCGGGTCACTCGCCGGGTGGGCACGTCCAGCAGCAGATCGGCCACGTTGAGACGGAGCAGCTGATCGCCCCTCCCGCGCCGAACCAGCGCGCGCACCCTGGCCAAGAGCTCCGGAAACGCGAACGGCTTGACCATATAGTCGTCGGCGCCGCTGTCCAGCCCCTCCACCCGGTCTTCGACCGCGTCGCGCGCGGTGAGCACCAGGACCGGGGTGAGCAGACCCTTCTGGCGCAGGGCCCGCAGCACATCGAGGCCCTCGCGGCCGGGCAGCAGCCGGTCGAGGATCAGCAGGTCGAAGGGTTCCGAGGAAGCGAGGAAGAAGCCGTCCTCACCGGTGCGGGCCACGCTCACCGCGTAGCCCTCGCTCTCCAGGCCCTCGCGAACCGCACGCGCGACTTTGGGCTCGTCCTCGACCAGGAGCACGCGGGGTGCGGGAATCGCCGGACCAGGACCCGCCATGTTCAGCCTGCGCACCCGCCCATTCTACGCGGCCCCGGGGGGAGTGGCGGG
>DATECF010000144.1:0-9796 GCA_035287045.1 Gemmatimonadales bacterium
TGGAAGTCGAACGCCGAGAGCGCCACGGCGAAGGCGGCGGTCGCGTTCTCCACCACCGCCACGTTCCTTGGGCGCGCCCCGATCAGCTCGGCGACCGAGACGTAGGTCCGCGCCACCGGTTCGGACGCCGCGTCCGCCGCCTCGTAGCCGCCCAGCGTCGACTCTCGTTCAAGATGCGCTACCACCGCGTCTAACACCGCAGACGGCATGAGCGCCGCTCCGGCGTTGTTGAGGTGCACCCGCTTCCGGCACCCGGGGGTATCCCGGCGCCACTGCTTCACCCTGGCGTCGCCGGCGCGGCGCACGGGGCGAGCGCGGAGCGGCGTCATCTAGGCAAATAGCGCTTGGGGAACTTGGCCACCACGGTGTAGTTCGGGTCCACGATGTTGGCCACGCTGCTCTCCGCCAGCTGGCTCAGCAGCGCGTACGCGTCCCATTTCCCGAAGCCGTACTCGCCCATCCATTCGATCAGCTCGACGTGCGCCAGCCGGAACGCATCAATCAGCGGCCGGCCGCTGCCCGCCACCATGATGTAGTCGGCGTCCTCCAGCCGCGGCCAGTCGATGCGCTTGTCCTTGACCAGGTCGAGCTGCAGGGTGACGTCCATCGAGGTTTCGAGGCCCGTGCCCCCCACCTCACCCTCCCCCTGACGCGCGTGCCCGTCGCCAAAATAGAAGTAGGCGCCGTCGTGGAAGATGGGCAGCATGACGGTGGTGCCCTCACGCACTTCCTGGGCGTCCATGTTGCCGCCGAAGTTGCCGGGCCAGAGCCCGGCGAACGCCTCCTGGCCGGCCGGCGCCACCGCGACCCGGCCCAACATCGGCCGCAACTCGATCTCGATGGTGCGCACGCGACTGTCCGGCAGCTCGGTGGTGGCCGTCATCCGCTGGCGATCCATCCGCCAGAGGTAACGCCGCGCCGGAATGGCGTCGTTCAGCAAGCGGACCCGCGAGTCCGTCGCGAGCCCGCCAAAGTCCGAGTAGAGTTGCGCCGCCGCGAGATCGGTGTTGGGCCGCACCCGGATCACCTTCACCACCAGCATGTCGTTGGTGGTGGCGCCCTCGATGTAGATCGGGCCCACTTCGCCGGGGAAGGCGCCGCCCTCGGGAGAGTAGTACGGCCCCCACATGGTGTTGGAGATGAGCACCGTGCCGGGCTTCACCCGGAGTACGGGCTCGCGCACGGCGAACGTGGGATACCCGACGGTGGGCGTGAACCGGACGGTGTCCACCGGCGGGCTTTGGACCGCCGGCCCCGTTCCCGCGAACGGGGCCAGCCCGGCGGCGACGGACCATGACAGCAGGGGGATGAGCATGAGGCCTCCTCAGGGAGCGGGCACCAAGTTGGACGCGGCCGGCGCGTTGTTCAAGCAACCGGCCCGGCCTATAATAGCGCGTGATCCGCCCCTCCGACGCGCTGGCCTTGCTGAGCGGCTTCGATCCCGGCGCCGACCAGCGTGCCGCCCGGAGCCTCGAGCGTACCCGGACCTTGCTGGAACAATCGCGCGCTCCATTCTCACGCTCGACCTTTGATCCCGGGCACATCACGGCCAGCGGCATCGTGCTGGCGCCGGAACGCGATCGGGTCCTGCTGGTGTTCCACCGCCGCCTGCAACGCTGGCTCCAGCCGGGTGGGCACGTGGAACCTGACGATCAAGATCTGCCGGGCGCCGCCAGCCGCGAAGTCCTGGAGGAAACCGGGATTGCGCTGGACCCGCGCGTGCCACCGGTATTGATCGGCGTGGACGTACACCAGATCCCGGCCCGGACCGACGAGCCGCCACATTTCCACCACGACATGGTGTTTCGCTTCCTGGCCGGTGACGACGACCGGATCGCTCCGGAATGGGGACGTGACGTGCAGTGGTATGCCGTGGATCGCCTCGACGACTGCGACCCCGACGAAGCACTGAAACACAGCGTCGCGCGTGCCCTGAACGCCACGGCCTGAGCGGCCCTCTCGAAAGGACCAACCATGCTGCTGGTCACGACCCCCAACATCGAAGGCGCCGAGATCGCGGAGTACTTCGGCATCGTCACCGGGGAGGCGATCTTAGGCGCGAATATCTTCCGGGACCTGTTTGCCGGCATCCGGGACATCGTGGGTGGCCGGGCGGCGGGGTATGAGAAGGAGCTGCGCGAAGCCCGCCAGCTCGCCCTGGAACAGCTGACCTGGGAAGCCCAGCAGCAGGGAGCCGACGCGGTCGTGGGGGTGAGCCTGGACTACGAAGCGATCTCGTTCGGCCGAGGGGGCAACGCCTTGATGGTGACCGCGAGCGGGACGGCGGTCAGGGTGGCGTGGTGATTGTACAGGCGGATAGAGCGGATAGGCGGATAGGCGGATAGTGAGACTTGTCAGTGCCACGACTATCCGCTCTATCCGCCTATCCGCTCTATCCGCCTCAAAACGCGTAACTCCTCCCAAAGCTCAACACCCACCGATTCCCGCTTCCCCCATCCGCCACGCTCCACTCGTCGCCGAAGCGGTATGCCAGGTCGAGCCGCCCCACGTTCGCTCCGGTGGCGCGCGTGGCGCCCAGGCGAAGGCCGATTCCGACGTCGCCGCCGGCGCGCGCCGGCTGGTCCCCATACCAGGCGCCGCCGAAATCCAGGAACCCCGCCAGCCCGATCCCCATCAGGTGCAACACCTCGTCCACCGCGAACCAGCGGTGCTCCAGCGTTCCCCACACGGTGCGCGTGCCGGTGAACGCGTGGGAGTCGAACGCGCGGGGGCCCAATCCATGCCCCAGGTCGAACTCGGCGCCCGGCGGGAGCCCGCGCCGCAGGCCGGCCTCGACGTGCAGCACCGTGGCGTGGCGCGCCAGGGGCCTCGCCGCCAACGTCACCCCGGACCAGACCCGCGCCGAGTCCAGCCCGTCCGCCGTGAACAAGCCGTTCGCCTGCACCTCCAACCGAAGGAACGCGGTTCCCAAGGCGGTGCCCGTCTGGGCCTCGAGCTCCGGGCCGACGCCGCTACGCTGGTAGCCGAGCGCGGCGGGAGCGGCCCAGGCCGCCAGCCGGATGCGGGTGCTGAGATCGATGTCTTCCTCTCGAGCGAAGCCGTTGTAATGGGTGACCACCTCGAAGCGGGCCCGGCGCCAGTCGAGCTGCAGGCCCAGCGTACCGCTCACCGAATCCGGCACCGGTAGCAGCGTGTCCGCGGACCGGACGTAGGCCTCCCGCTTTATCTGGGCGACCAGGCCGGTGCGCACGTAGCCGTTGGCGGAGGTATGGGGCGCCAACGCCCCGCTCATCCGGACGCGGAGGGCCCGACGCTGCAACGCGTCCACCGAGTCGCCGTCCCGGAACTGGAGCACCCGGTGGCGCCCCGCCTCGCCATTCCATTCCAGCGCTCGTTGGTCTCCGAATGCGCGAAACGGAAAACCCATCGCCCAGGCGCCGAGCCGTCCGTCGCTGCGATCGTCGTACGCCCCGGCCACGAGCAGGCGGCTGCCGAGCACCCGGTTCCAGCCGGCGAGGAAGGTCCAGGCGGTGCGATCGGGGTCGTCCCGGTACTGGGCGCCCACCGCGGCCCCCACGCCCAGGAAGTTCCGCTCCTCCAGGCCAACGGACCAGGTGAACTCGCCGCCGGTGGAGCGCGCGTTGAGCTGCAGCTCCGTGGTCCATCCGTCCCGCGTTTCCACCACCGCCGCGAGCCGGCCGCCGATCCGGGTGGTATCGATCGTGACGTCGCGAAACAGGCCTAGCCTCCGAAGGTTCCGCTCGGTCTCGGCGATGCGGGCCGAGTCGTAGGGCTGCCCAGCGCGGAACAGCAGCTCGTGGCGCACGATCTCGGGCCGGGTTTTGAAGCGGATAGCATTAGCGATCGCCAGGGCCGCATTGCGCGAAGCCTCGTCGGCATCGAACACGTCGTGCGTGATGACGATGACGGTGTCGATGGTGGGGGCCTGGGCGCGGAGCTGCGGGGCGAGCGCGAGCAGCACGACGGCATAACGGCATAACGGCATAACGGCATGACGGCATAACGGCATAACGGCATAACGGCATGACCGCATGCCGTCATGCCGTGGGGCGGGGGGCGGGGCCGGGGAGATGCCGTTCATGCCGTCGAGCCGTTCATGCCGCCGACACGATGTCCGCAATCGACGCCAGCACTCGATCCGGGGTCACGCCGCTCCGCTCCAGCACGTCCTGCCGGAACTTGCCGGTGCGCACCAGCCAACCCTGCAGGCCGGCGCGCTGGGCGCCGGCGACGTCGGCCCAGAGATCGTCGCCAATCATGGCGGGCGGAGGGGCCGGAGAGACCGCAGGGGCCGCGGCGAACGCCCCGCCCAACGTGACCAACGCCGCACGATAGAACGTCGGTTCAGGCTTGCCACACACCATCGCCGGTTGGCCGGTGGCATACTCGATCGCCGCCACGTAGGGGCCGGCATCCAGCTCGAGGCCGGTCCGCCCCAGCCAATAGCGGTCCTTCTGCAAAGCGATCAGCAACGCGCCGTCGAGCACGTGCCGGAATACCTGGTTGAGGAGCGCAGAGGTCCATTGATCACCCAGGTCACCAATGACCACGGCGGCGGGAGAAGCGGCGGCGGCGGGAGAAGCGGCAGAAGAGCCCGCCATTCCACCAACCAGCTCGAAATCTGAGAAATCTTCCAGCGTCGCCTGCGCCACGAACGGGGCTACCCGCGCGATCCCCCGTTCGCGCAGCAGCCGCGCGCCTGCCATGACCGACGTGAACACCTCCGCAGGGTCCACGTCGAAGCCATACCCGCGAAGGCGCTCCACCAGACCCCGGCGCGAGCGGCGCGTAGTGTTGGTCACGAAGCGGAACGGCACACCGCGGCGGCGCAGTGAGGCGAGGGCCTCCACCGCGCCGGGGATGGGACCGGCATCCGTGTAGAGCGTGCCGTCGAGGTCGATGAGGAGGGCCGAAGCGTTTGGCACGGGTGCATGTTAACGGCATAACGGCATAACGGCATAACGGCATGAACGGCATAACGGCGTGCCGCCAAGCCATGCCATCATGCCGCTATGCCGTCACGCCGTCGTGGACGTTAGTACTTCCCCAAGTACTGCCCGATCTCCCACGGCGACACCACCGCCGAGTATTCCAGCCACTCCTGCCGCCCGGCCTCGAGCAGGCGCTCGTAGTTGTGCTCGCCCAAGGCTTCCCGGATGACCGGGTCCTTCTCCAGGCAGTCCAGTGCTTCGTGCAGGTCGCGCGGCAGCTCATCGATCCGGTACTTCCGCCGCTCGCGGTGGCTCATGGTGAAGATGTTCTTGTTCACCGGCTCCGGCGGCGTGAGCCGGTGCTCCACCCCATCCAGCCCGGCGGCCAGTTGCACGGTGAGCGCCAGGTACGGGTTGGCGGAGGGGTCCGGCATGCGCAGCTCGCAGCGGGTGCCCTGGCCCCGCCGGTCGGGAATCCGGACCAGGGGCGAACGGTTGCGCATGCTCCACGCCACGTTCACCGGTGCCTCATAGCCCGGCACCAATCGCTTGTAGCTGTTGATGAGCGGATTGGTGACCGCGGCGAATCCGCGCGCGTGTTTGAGCAGCCCGGCAATGTACGCCAGCCCCACCTTGGAGATCTCCCATTCCCCCTTGGGATCGTAGAACGCGTTCTTCCCGTCCTTGAACAACGACTGGTGGGTGTGCATGCCCGAGCCGTTCTGGCCCAGCACCGGCTTGGGCATGAACGTGGCGAGGAACCCGTGCCGGTGCGCCACGTTGCGCACCACGAACCGGAAGGTCGCGAGGTTGTCGGCCGTGACGATGGCGTCGGCGTAGCGGAAATCCACTTCGTGCTGCCCTGGTGCCACCTCGTGGTGACCGGCCTCGACCTCGAACCCCATGTGCTCGAGGTCCTCGATGATCAGCCGCCGGATCACTTCGGCGCGATCCACCGGGGTCATGTCGAAGTAGCCGCCCTGGTCCTGGGTCACCAGCGACGGCTGGCCCCGCTCGTCCAGATGGAAGATGAAGAACTCCGCCTCGCATCCCGCCATCATCCCGTAGCCCATCTTCTTGGCGCGGGCGATCTGGCGCTTCAGGGTCTGCCGCGGGCATCCCGGGAAGGGCGACCCGTCAGGGTTGTAGATGTCGCAGATCAGCCGGCCGACCCGCCCACCCTCGTCCTCATACGGGAAGATCTTGAACGTATCCAGGTCCGGCTTGAGCATCATGTCGCTCTCCTCGATCCGCACGAAGCCCTCGATCGAGGATCCGTCGAACATGATGTCGCCGGACAGCGCCTTGTCGAACTGGCTCTCCGGCACCTCGACGTTCTTGTTGATCCCGGTGATATCGGTGAACTGGAGTCGCAGGAAGTCCACCTCGAAGCGCCTGGTCAAACTCAGAAGGTCGGCCTTCGAGGCGCCCTTGGTGTCTATCGCTTGACCGCGTACCGGGGGCTTTTCCCCGACGGGCGCGGTGATCGGCTTGCGGGATGGCACGGGCTAGCTCCTTAGGTTCGGACGGCGGGGGAAACATAACGCGGGGAGACCTGAGAGCGATGCGTAAGGGGTAAGGTAAGGGGTGAGGGGGCCCCCTTACCCCTCACCCCTTGCGCTTGGGTTCCGGTCTACGGACCCGGCAACGAGTCAAGCAGGTTCCACAATTCCTGCGCCGAGAACTCTCCAAAACGCTCCTGGATTTCCGGCTCTCTCCACTCGAGGAAGATCCAGCCGGAGAGCCGGTGAACGTTGCCCGACACGAAATGGATGCGCCCACGCATGGCCTCCACCTCACCGTCGCGGACGGTTTCCAGCAGCACGTCCCAATGACTCTCCCCGCGCACCAGCTCGCCCATCTGGCGGGCCTTGATGTCGCTGACCGGAGGATCGAACCGCGTCTGCTTGGGAGCACCGGAGCCGCTGCTGGTCATGGGCGCTACACTAACGCCTGCTCCCTCCCCCCGCCACACCACAGGCGCAAGGGCGGTCAGGCGGGCAGGCGGACGGGACCGCCTGTCCGCCGGTCCGCCTGTCCGACTAAATTGGCTCCGAACCCCCAAGAGCGAGCCCCGCGTGAAGTGTCCCAGTTGCGGCACCGAAGCCTCCGGAAAGTTCTGTAGCAGCTGCGGTGCCGCGTTGGCCGGCGCCAGCTGCGCCGTGTGCGCCGCGCCGCTGACGGCCGGCGCCAAGTTCTGTCACGTGTGCGGCACGCCGCTGGGCGCCACGCGGCGCGGCGCTGGCAGGAACCCGGCCATTCCGTGGATCGTCGCCGGCGTGGTGGTGGCCATCCTGGTCGTGGTCCTGGTGGCCCGCTCCGGGGGCCCCGCGGGGGCGCCCGGGGCCGCCGCGGCGCCCGCCGGGATGCCGGGCGGCGCCGGCACCACTGACCTCAGCACCATGACCCCCCGCGAGCAGGCGGACCGCCTGTTCGACCGCGTCATGAGGGCCTCCGAAGACGGCGACACGGGTGAGGTCAGGTTCTTCGGCCCCATGGCCATTCAGGCGTACGACATGATCGGCCAGCTCGATGCCGACGCCCGATTTCACCTGGGCCTCATCAACGCGGCGCTGGGGAACGACACGGCGGCCACGGCCCAGGCAGATACGCTCGCCAGAGACACGCCCCGGCATCTCTTCGTCCCCCTGATCCGATGGGAAGTAGCCAACCGCCGCGAAGATACGGCCGCGCTGCGGCGCGCGTACCGCCAGTTCCTGGACGCGTACGACGGGGAAATGACCACCGGGAAGAGCGAGTACGAAATGCATCGCACCCGGCTCGAGGCGTTCCGCGACGAGGCCCGCGGCGCCATGGGAACCACCGCCCGCTGATGCCCACCATTCAGCTCGCCCACAGCCCCGATTCCGACGACGCGTTCATGTTCTACGCGCTCGCCGAGGGTCACATTCCCACCGGCGACCGCACCTACGTCCACCAGCTGGCCGACATCGAGACCCTGAACCAGCGCGCGATGCGGGGCGAGCTGGACGTCACGGCCGTCTCGTTTCATGCGTACGCCTACCTGGCGGACCACTACCTGCTGCTGCCGCACGGGGCCTCCGTGGGCGACCGCTACGGCCCGCGCCTGGTGGCGCGGGAGCCGCCGTCCGGTGACCCCCAACGCGCCGCGCAGCGCCGTCGCATCGCGGTCCCCGGCAAGCTCACCACCGCGTTCCTGGCCCTGCGCCTCTACCAACCGGACTTCGAGCCGGTCCTGACGCCGTTCGATCAGATCGAAGACGCGGTGCTCGGAGGCTCGGTGGACGCCGGGCTCCTGATCCACGAAGGGCAGCTGACCTACCAGGGGCGCGGCCTCCACCTCTGGGTGGACCTCGGCGAATGGTGGTTCGGGGAGACCGGCCTGCCGCTGCCGCTGGGCGGCAACGTCATTCGCCGCGCGTTGGAGCCGGAGCTGATCCGAGCGGTCTCGCGAGACCTCCGGGCCAGCATTGCGTTCGGCCTGGAGCACCGGGACGACGCGTTGCGGTACGCCATGCGCTTTGCGCGGGGGCTGGACACCGCCACCACCGACCGGTTCGTGGGAATGTACGTCAACCAGTTCACCCTGGATTACGGCGCACGCGGACGACAGGCGGTGCGAGCCCTGCTGGAGCGCGGCGCTGAGGCGGGCCTGGTGCCGCGGACGTCGGTGACCTTCGTGGATGATGAAGGCGGTATCCCCAGTCCGGCGCGTTGCTAAGGGCGGGCCGAGGGTTATTCTATAGGCTCCAGATGACCCGGAAAGCGAAACCCCAGCTCAAGCCGACGCCGGCAGAGGCCACCATCCTCGTGGTGGACGACGAGGATGCCATCCGCAATGCCTTGGAGCGATTCCTGGTCAAACGCGGCTACCAGGCCCGTGCCGCGAAGACCGGCGAAGAGGGGCTGGAGCAACTCAAGGACGGCGCCGTGTCCCTGATGCTCCTGGACGTGCGCCTGCCCGGCATGAGCGGCATGGACGTGGTGCCCGAAGCGCTCGGCCTCAATCCCGATCTGGCCATCGTGATGCTGTCCGGCGTCACCGACGCCACCAGCGCCGCGATCTGCATGCAGCGCGGGGCGATGGATTACCTCACCAAACCCATCGAGCTCACCGACCTGGCCGGCGCCATCGAGCGAGCCCTCCGGCGGCGGGACACGCTGCTCCAGGAGCGGCACATCACCACCTGGCTCAAGGAAGAACTGGAGCACCGGGCCCGGGAGCTGGAGCGGGAGCGCCGGAAGCTGGAGCAGCTCAGCGTCGCGACCCTGGAGGCGCTGATCAACGCGCTCGAGGCCAAAGACCGCTACTTGAGCGGCCATTCGGCGCGGGTTGCCGCCTTCTCGGCCACGGTGGCCCAGCAGCTCCGCCTCTCGGACGACGAAATCGAGCAGGTCCGCATCGGCGGCCGGCTGCATGACCTGGGGAAAATCGGCGTGCGGGAAGGCGTCCTCAACAAAGAGGGACCGCTTACCCCCGAAGAATACGAGCACGTCAAGGAACACGTGGTGATCGGCTCGCAGATCCTGGCGCCGCTCACCCACCTCGGCCCCATCGTGACCTTCGTGCGCGGCCACCACGAGCACTTCGACGGCTCGGGCTACCCGGACCGGATCAGCGGGGAGGACATCCCGCTGGGCGCGCGAATCATCTGCGCCGCCGAGATCTACGACGCCCTGACCACGGCGCGCCCCTACCAGCCCACGATGACGCCCGAGCAGGCGGTGGAGCGCATGCGCCGGCTGGCCGGGAGCGTGGTGGATCCCCGGATCCTGGAGGCCATCACCACCGCCGTCGCCAAGCGCCAAACCCTGGTGTTCCTGGACGAAGACACGGGCGCGGGCCACTGAAGCACTGCAGGCGATCGTGGGCGATCACGGGCGATGAGGGGCGACCGCTC
>DATECF010000145.1:0-19762 GCA_035287045.1 Gemmatimonadales bacterium
TCCCCGCGCGTCCTGGATGGCGGAGGCGGTCGTCGCCATCACCGGATCACCGACCTTGTTCTTCCGCGAGTGCAGTGTATCGCTCGCGAACAGCTCGATGGTCGTTCCCGACGTCAGCGACAGCGGAGTGGGCCTGGCGGCCGGCGGCTGGGGCCGGGGCCGGGCCGGCTGGGTGGCCGGCGGTTGGGTCGCCGCTTGGACCGCGGGCTGATCGCTGAGCGCTGCCACGGACTCCGCAGGAGCCAGGCTCAGGTCCCGGCCCTCCTCGGGCGTCTCTTCAGACGACTCACCCCCGCCGCAGGCCAGGAACGCCGCGGCCAGGCCCAGCGCCAGAGAGACCCTTGCCTTGCTGTACATACGACATCCTCCCCCGTAACGAGACATGCCCTGACGGATGGAACCGTCAGTCCAGTACCCACAGGTCGTATTGGGTGTTCCCGTAAGCTGGTCGGCGGTGGCAAGCCGCGCAAGCGGCTCACAACCTCGATCGAATGAACTCCGGTGTGAGCGCCTGAAGCCAGCCGGCGAGGAGCGAGAAGTAGCCGGTGGCCACCAACAGGCCGACGGCCACCAGCAGGGCGCCCGACAGGCGCGTCGTGAGCGGGATGAACCTGCGGTAGCGGCGGAACCACTCGATGAACCGTTCCACCGCCACCGCCGCCAGCAGGAACGGCACGGCTAGCCCGAGCGAGTACACCAGGAGCAGCACCATCCCTTCGCGCAAACTGGTCTGCGTACTGGTGTACAGCAGGATGGACCCCAGAATGGGGCCGATGCACGGCGTCCACCCGGCGCCAAAGGCGAGCCCCACGAGGACGCTGCCCAGGTAGCCCAGCGGCTTGTCCTGAATGTGCACGCGGCGCTCGCGCTCCAGGAACATCCAGCGGAATCCGCCCAGCAAGTAGACGCCGAACAGGATGATCAGGATGCCCCCCACGCGTTCCAGCCACACCTGATTGTAGTTGAGCAGCCGGCCCAGACCCGTGGCCGTGGCGCCCAGCGCCACGAAGATCACGGTGAATCCCAGGATGAACAGGAGGGCGTGGGTCAGCGCCGTCCACCGGCGCTCGCCCACTTCGTCCAGCGAGAGCCCGGTGATGAATGAGACGTAGCTGGGGACCAACGGGAGGACGCAGGGGGAGAGGAAGCTCAGCACCCCCGCGAGAAACGCCACCGCCAGCCCTACCGAGTCCCCTTGGGTCATCGGACCACTAACGCCGTTGGGCCTGAATCAGTTCCCGTTTCCTGGAGGGGGGGCGGGGCCACCACCGCGCGGTCACCCGCAGAACACCACGGCGCTGACCACGGTGACCCACCGGCCGTCATCCTGGGCCTCCGCCGTGCAGCTAATGTTCATCGTCTTGACAATCTCTCCGGAGAGCAGCCACTGCTCCTTGCGTTGATCCCAGGCCTGCTCCGAATCGAACGGCACGCCGAGCACGGTGGCCAGCATGGAGGCCGCCAGGTCTTCAGCGTACTCGCCGGCGGGTTGCTGCCGCTGGCCGAAGGCGTGGTGCTCCGAGATGTAGCCGTGGTGGTTGGGATCAGCCGGGATGGCCAGGCCGATGGCCGCCGCCCCCAGCCGCGAGGGCTCGTTGGTGGAGGCTTCGGCGACCACCGCGAAGACGACCTGGCCGGGTAGCAGCATCTTCACGCCCTGCTCCCAGGAGATCAGGGTGCACTGCGGCGGGAAGATCGAGCTCACCCGCACCAAATTGTATTGCGCGATGTGCGCGTCACGCAGCGCCAGCTCGAAGCTGGTGAGCTTCTCTTTGTGGCGTCCCACACCCTTGGTCAGGAACGCCTTGGTCGGCATGAACCCCTTGGGGTCTATCACCGTGGTGCATCCTCGTGAAAAGGGTGCGCGGGCTGCAGCGTTGCCGCGTCCCGCATCTGGCACTCCTGGCAGAACCCGTAGATCTCGAGACGGTGGTGATGGTGCCGGAACCCGTGTTCTTCCGCGATCAGCGCCTTCATCCGTTCGAGCCGCTCGCTGGAGAACTCCACCACCTTGCCGCAGCTCAGGCAGATGAGGTGTTCGTGGTGGCCCTGGGCCACCAGCGGCTCGTAGCGCTTGAAGCCTTCGCCGAAGTCGTGCTCCTGCACCAGACCCGCCGTCGCCAGCAGGCCTAAGGTCCGATACACCGTGGCTTTGCCCACAGCCACTTTTTCCTCCCGCAGCACCCGCTCGATGTCGCCCACCGAGACGTGGGCGTCCGCGAAAAACACGGCGCCCGCCACTGCCTCGCGCTGCTGCGTCACCGGGAGATTGTGGTCCCGGAGGTAGCGGCGAAACAGCTCCAGCAGGATGTTCCCGTCAACCTTGGGGGGCGGACTCGTCATGCGCTTCCTCGAACCACACGCCGGCGTCGATTTCCACCGGCGGATCGGTTTCCCCGGCCCGCTCCTGCACGCCGCGGATGACCTCGTCGACCACCGCCGCGGGGCTCTGCGCTACTTCCTGCACCGCCACCTTCCCTTGCCCGCGCTCCCGGCCGCGGATGAGCAGGGTGTAGCTCGCCGTATAGACCCGCACCCGGGCGCCCGCGCCACGCCGCGCCACGACCGCCGTGCCCCACTCGCGGTCCTCGCGCCGGACCGGCGCGAACAACCAGATCCGGGCGATTTCGGCGGACGGCATCGCCTCCGCCACCGCGGCGGCCACGCGAGTCCATCCCAGGCCTAGGCCCGGGGCGCGACCGGGGTCAGGACGAGCGCCGGCGGCCACGGGTTCGTGATGAGCGATGTGCCGTGTGATGGAGGGGGAAAGTCAGAGAGGCTCGGCATGTCAGTCCCTTGCGGGAGCTCCCGGTGCTGAGAGCGTGGCAAGATACGCGGGGGGGGGGCGTGATTCAACCTGGGGGCGGTCTGCGACGTCCCCCTTACGCCCTTACAGCAGCGACACCGGGTCACGATCGAACACCACTCGCACCGGGCCTCCGCCGCGCGCCGCGTGCGGGGCCCGCCGCGCCGCATAGCGCACCAGCCGCCCCACCCACTGCCGGTCCGGCGACCGGAGCACCAGGTGCCAGCGCCAGCGCTCCTTGATGCGCGCCAGGGGGGCAGGCGCGGGCCCAACCACCTCCACTGGCGCCCGCCGGGCCTGGACCAGGCCCCGGAGCCACTCCGCGACCTCGGCCGCGCCATGCGCCACCACGTCCTCGCGCAGGCCGCTGATCACCACGTTGGCCAGGGCCACGTGCGGCGGATACGCCGGTGAGCGCCGGCTGTCCAGCTCCTGCGACGCGAAGGCCTCGTAATCATGGGCTGCGGCCGCCCGGAGCGCCGGGTGGTCCGGGCTCCGCGTCTGGACCAGCACCTCCCCGCCCCGCGGGCCCCGACCTGCACGGCCGGCCACCTGCGCCACCAGCTGATAGGTCCGCTCCGCCGCCCGGAAATCCGGCAGGTGGAGCCCGGTGTCCGCGTCCACCACGCCCACCAGCGTGACCTGCGGAAAGTCCAGCCCCTTGGCGATCATCTGCGTCCCAACGAGGACGTCCAGCTCCCGTCGCCCGAACGCGTCCAACAGGTGCCGGTGCGACCATCTGGTGGACGTGGTATCCGCATCCATGCGCGCCAGGCGCGCCCGCGGGAACCGCTCGGCCAGCCAACGTTCCAGCGTCTGCGTGCCCACACCGCGCATCCGCTGGGTCGCCTGGCCGCAGCGAACACAGCGCGCCGGCAGCGGAGCCCGATGCCCGCAGTAGTGACAGCGCAGCGCGGACGGCGTTTGATGGACCGTCAGCGCGATGCTGCACGAGGGGCACTGGGGCACCAGCCCGCACGAGGGACACTGGAGATAGTGCGCGAAGCCCCGGCGATTGAGCAGCAGCATGACCTGTTCGCCCCGCGCCAGCCGGTCCGCGACCCCCGCGTCCAGGACCTCGGACCACGGCACCGCACCGCTCTCCGTCACGCGAGGCGCCGAGCGGAGGTCCACCAGCTGCACACCCGGCAGCCGGGGCGCCAACACCCGCTCTGGCAACCGGACCAGCCGCACCCGGTCGCGGACCGCCCACACGTCGAGCGATGGCGTGGCGCTGCCCAGGATCAGCCGCGCGTTCTCCAAGTGGACCCGCCGGGCCGCCACGTCGCGGGCGTGGTACCTCGGCGCTTCGCCGTGTTTGTAGCTGGCGTCGTGTTCCTCGTCCACCACGATGGCCGCGAGATTCGCCACCGGCGCAAACACCGCCGACCGGGCACCCACCACCACCCGGCGGCGGCCCGCGGCCAGGGCGCGCCAGGCGTCGGCCCGCTCCCCGTCCGACAACCCGCTGTGGAGCACGGCCACGGTGTCGCCGAACGCTCCGCGCACCCGCGCCACCGTCTGCGGCGTGAGCGCGATTTCCGGCACCAGCACGATGGCGCCGCGCCCGCGCGCCACCTCGTCGCGCAGCGCCTCCAGGTACACCACCGTCTTCCCACTGCCGGTGACCCCGAACAGCAGCGCCGTCTCGCCAGGCGCCAGCTCCTGCAGGACCCGCACCGCGTCGCGCTGCGCCCCGCTCAAGTCAGCGGGGGACTCCGCGGTCACGTCTCGAAAGGGATCGCGCAGCGCCTCGCGCTCCCCGAACCGGGCCACGCCCCGCTCCACCAGCGCCCGGAGGACCGGCCGGGCGAATCCGAGCTGGCCCGTCAGGTGCGCCAGCTCGACATCGCCGCCCAGCGCGTCGATCGCCTCGTACGCGGCCCGCTGGCGAGCCGCCCGCCCGAAGAGCCGCTCCCGCTCCAGCAGCGAGGGCAGCGACCGCGTCAGCACCACGGTACGCGCGCGCCCCGCCGCGGGCCCCAGCTCCGGCGGCTCCACGTCGAGCGCCACCGCGCCGGCGCGGGCCAGGCGCTGCAGCGTGTCCCATACCGGCCGCCGCAGCTTCCTGGCCAGCAGGGCGGCGGGAGCGCGCCCACCGGCACGCTCCAGCGCCGCCATCAGGTCCCGGCTCGCCCCGCCGGCCGCGGCCCCGGGCACTCGCAGCTCGACCACCAGCCGTGATCGGCCCCAGAGCGCCGCCGGTACGGTGGCGCGGAGGGCCAGGCCGATGGGCGTGGCGTAGTACCGTGCCACCCACTGGGCCAGCGCCAGCAGCGGCTCCCGCAGCAACGGGTCGGCGTCCGGCGCCGCGTACACCACCTTGAGTCCCTCGACCGGACCGTCGCCGCACTCCAGCACCACGCCCACCATCTCACCACCGCGGACCGGTACCACCACCCGCGCACCGCGGCGCACCCGGTCGGCCAGCGCCGTGGGAATCCGATAGCGATAGGGTTGATGGCTCGGCAGCGGGAGCGCCACCGAGCAAACCAGCGGGGTCACCGGTGCGGCCAACGCGTGCCTTTCACCAGGCAGAGGCCCAGCACCCGGCGCCGGGACAACGTCCGCAAGGCGGCCGCCGGCCGGCTCAGGACGCCCAGCAGCCCCGCCCAGCGCGCCGCGCGCCACGCTCGCCGCAGCGTCTGCGCCAGCCCGTGAACCATCCAGCCGCCGTCGAGCGCGGCATCGTCCACCGCCAGCTCCACGAAGCCCGCGTCGCGGAAGACCTGCTTCCATTCCACCAGCTGGTGCGGGGTGAGGCCCAGGCGGGTCATGTGCCGGGCGTCGTCCTCGGTGGGCGTCCCGAGCCAGGCCGGCACGATCGCCACGATCCCGCTCATGGGCCGGGCGACACGCGCCGCCTCCCGCAGGATGGCCTGCGGGTCCACCGCGTCCACGTAGAGCGCGTTCAGGATAATGAGATCGAACGTGGCGCTCTCGTGGGGCAGACTCGTGGGGTCGGCCACCTGGAACACGACGCGCTGGGCCAGGCCCGCCACGCGGGCCGCGCGCTCCGCCTGTTCGATCGCCTCCGGATCGGCGTCGATCCCGTGGACGTGGGCCCCGTGGCGTTCCGCCCACCACAACGGCGAGCGGCCGGCGCCGCAGCCAATCCAGAGCACCTCCTGGCCCTCTCGAGGATCGGTGTAGTGCGCCAGCCGGCGGTGAATCACCTGGTCGATCTCCCGCCACGGCTGCAGCACCGTGAGGAGTGTGGATCGGCTCAGGCGGCGACGCGGGCGCGCGAGGGTCGTCACGACCCCTCCCGGTCCAACAGGGCCACAAGGTGCGCCGCGACGCCGGTGCGGATCCGGCGCGCCACGTATCCGCCTTCCAACACCGACGCGATGGGCGCGCCGAGGCGTCGCCACCGCGTGATCC
The DNA here is from genome assembly GCA_035287045.1 of Gemmatimonadales bacterium. Classification (GTDB taxonomy): domain Bacteria; phylum Gemmatimonadota; class Gemmatimonadetes; order Gemmatimonadales; family GWC2-71-9; genus JACPAP01. The sequence continues at coordinate 6,191 of DATECF010000145.1, forward strand.
AGGTGCCGTAGTCCTCGGGCTCCAACGTGAACCCGGCGAGGGGATCACCGGCCATGGCATCGAAGCCCGCGGAAACGAGCACCAGGTCGGGGAGCCACCCATCGGTCGCGCTCCGGACGGCCTGGTCCAGGTCCTCCACGTAGCGCTCGCGCGGCAGCCCCGGCGGCCGCGGAACGTTGAACACATTGCCGACGCCCCGCTCGTCCGCGCGGCCGGTCCCGGGGTAGAGGGGCCACTGGTGAAGGGAGACGAACCGGATGCGCGCGTCCTGCTCGACGAGGGCCTGGGTGCCGTTGCCGTGGTGAACATCCCAGTCCACAATCAGGACGCGGCGACATCCCCATTCCTCCAGCGCGGCCCTCGCGGCCACCACCACGTTATTGATGAGACAGAACCCCATCGCCTCGTCGGCTAACGCGTGGTGTCCCGGTGGCCGCACCGGCGCAAACGCCGACCCGCCGTCCAGCGCCAGTCGCGCCGCCGCCATGGCGGCGCCGGCCGCGTAGCGTGCGGCCGCGAAGCTCTTGGGACCCATCACCGTATCGGCGTCGAGCCGACCTCCGCCGGCCGCGGCGATGGCGTCGAGGCGCGCGATGTAGCCCGGCGGGTGCACCCGCACCAGCGCGGCGTCCGGCACCGGATCCGATTCATGCCAGACGATGGCCTCCGCCAGGGGCGGGGCCCTCAACTCCTCGAGGATCGCGCGGAGACGCGCGGGCCGTTCAGGATGGCCCGGGCCGGGATCGTGATCCAGCGAGGATGGGTGCCAGACCACGTGGAGGCTCATCGCGCTTCAGCGCCTCGGCTCGCTCCGAAGCGCCTCGCTCAAGCGAGCGATGTCCTCCGCCATGGCGCGGCGCGCCGTCCGGACGTCGTCCAAGTGCTTCAAGTACCGCCGCCACAGGATCACGGGCAGGACCGCCAGGGCGCCGAACACGCATCCCCAGACCACCAGCACGGGCCGGTCCGCCCAGACGCCGGCCAGGATCAGCAACACGGCGTCGAGGACCAGGAACCCCACCGCGGCCACGACGCCGGCACGCACCGGTCCCCGAGTAGCGGTCATCGCACCGGTTGACGTCCGGCCGGCAACACGATGAACGCCGCGCCGTGGGGCACGCTCAGCCCCGCCAACGTTTGCCCTTCGTTCGCGATCAGCCCGCCGCGGTACTTCACGACGTGCGACCCGCGCTCGTGAGCACGCCCGGTGGCCTGCGCCAGCGCCGCGGCTTTGAGGCCGGCGACCGTGGTCTCCGGCGTGAGACGCAGCGCCACCGTATCCCACACGTCCGTCACGAACACGCGAACGGGAATCTGCGAGGAGCCGGCGGTCTTGAGCGCGGTCACGAAGCTGTCTCGCGCCCGCCCGCGCGCGGAGTGGCGGGAGCGGCCGTCGGGGCCGCCGAGGCGGGATGATCGGGGGCCGGAAGGGTTGAGAAGAACCGGCCGATGGCCTGATCGAAGAACAGCGACGATGCCCGCACGCGGGTGCCGCGGTCGGCGGGCCAGACGGCGATCGCCAGCTCCTCCCCGCCCTGGCCCCGGAAGGTGGCGAAGGCCGGGCCTTCCTGTTCCAGGAAGGCCGCGTGATGTGGCACGCGCTCGGTGAAGAACGCTCTGGCGCGCCGCAGCACTTCGGGTCCCGGCAGCGCGGTCTCGGTTTCGTGCATCATGGCTCGAGGATCGTGACTGTCGAGCGGAAGATAACCCGCGGCAACGGGGGCGAAAGCTGGGAAGTGTCCGCCAAATCAGGGGGCCAGCCGCCGCCGCAGGGCTGCTTCCACCTGCGAGTTCGGGACGGCATCGGCGCCGGCGTCCCGTGCGGCGCGCAGGAGATCCGCGTGGACGTGGGACCCGAACGCCAGCACCGCCACGCCCGCGGCGGCCAGCTCGCGGATCCGCTGCAGGCTCGCCTCGCCGCTCAACTCCACCACCGCCATGGCCGCTTCCCCACCCGAAGCCACGTGGGCGCCGGCCGCACGCGCCACTGCCTCGAGCTTGGCCCGGAAGAACAAATCCCGAGTCACGATCAGCACCGCACGGTTAGCCTCGCCGGACACGCACGCGCTCCTCGGTGGGCGGGTGGGCCCGGCGGAACAGGTCCAGCACGCCGGGCTTGCGTCGCAGCACGACGACGGCGTCACCCATGGGGTTGGGATCGAGTCCCTCGAGCGCGAGGTACAACGGCAGGGTACCGGACGGCGCGTCGGCGCGAAACGTCCGGCCGTGCCACTCGACCTCCACCGGCCCCTGGACCGTGCGTTTCACCTCGCGGTCGAAGAACAGGTCATCGTCCACGCAGTACACGCCGTCGGCCACGCGCTCGCCGGAGAGATAGAAGAGGGGGTCGTACGCCTGCCCCTCCTGACGGCGGAAGTTCTGCTCGGCGGCCCAGTCGTACTGGTCCAGGTCGTCCGAGCGGGCGCGCCATTCCAGGTGATGCCGCAGCTCGTGGGTCAACGTCTCCCACGCTTCCGCGCGCCAGTCGAAGTCTCGCCGCTCCCGGGCCAGCGCCACGAAGGACCCGTGATACAGCACCACGCGCGACGGGGGCGGGTCCTCGGCCGCCTCCACCGGGATGCACTCGCCCATCGTGTACACCGACGAATACACCGGATGGCGGACCGTCTTGGGACTCACTTCGATTGCGAACACGCCGTCCAGGTACTTGGCCGGCACGTCGTTCACCATCCTATCCACCAGCGCCCGAAAGTCGCGGAGTTCCATGAACGGCCGGCCATCAGCCGTCAGCACGCAGCCATCAGCGCACGTCCCTGATGGCCGACGGCTGATTGCCGATTGCGGAATGCTGACTGCCGCGGATCCGGCGCACCATCCAGCCGTTGAGCGCCGCCAACACCGCCAGCACCACGCCCCACTGGAGCAGGATGGTCCCCACGTTCTCGATACCGAAGGGGCTGAGCCACCCCGCCGGATCCCAGCCCCGCGCCTGTACCAGCCACCAGACCAGCAGAATCAGGGCCTCGAGCGGGACGATCACGGCGATGATCACGTCCCACCAGGCACCGAGCCGGATGTCGGAATCCGGATGGTTGAGCTGCTCTTCCCGGAAGCGCCGCACGCCGGACGCGATGACGGCGAGGGCGAAGAACAGGCCCGACACCATGAGGCCCACACCCCAAACCCAGTCCTGGTTGTGCAGGACATCGAGCGACCGCGCCGACGGCAGACCCAGGAGGAACGCGACGCCCCCCACCCACTTGATCGCCCGCGCCCGCGCCACGCCGGCGTCCAGCGCCACCCGGGTCGCCAGCTCGATCATCGCGACCAGGCTGGTGAACGCCGCGAACGCGAGTGCCGTGAAGAAGAGCACCATGAACATCCGGCCCAGGGGGACGCGCGCGAACAACTGCGGCATCCAGATGAAGGTCAGGCCCTCGTTCCCGGACCCGAAGATGGTCTGCTCGATGAGCTCCGGCGTCAACTGCTGCCCGGACCGCACGGCCTCCGCCAACGCCGGATAGGCGCTCAGCGCCTCGGGCTGCGCGGCCAGGTTCGCCACCAGCTGCGGCACCACCGCAAACACGGTGCAGAGCACCATGACGCCCGAAAACAGCGAGACCACGTTGTTGGCGGCGGGCAGCATCACCGCGTTGAGCGCCGTATCCTCCCGCTGCCGCAAATACGCGGCGTAACACAGCACCAGCCCCCACCCGGCCCCGGTATCCCAGGCGTTCTGCGTAAGCGCCTGCACCCAGAGGTTGGCGTTGGCCAGCCGGGCCCAGTCCACGGTAAACAGGTACACGAGCCCGTCTCCCGCCCCGGGAAGGGTGACCGCGCGGATGGCCAGGATGATCACCAGCACGATCAGCGTGGGCATCATCACCTTCGCCACACGCTCGATCGCCGTGACGCCTCGGGCGACGACCCACACGCCCAGCGCGATGGCGACGCCGTGCGTGACGACCGGCCACCACGAACCGGTGTACGCCTCCCAGAACGTCCCGGGCTCGGCGCCCGGCACCTGCCCGAACAGCGCCGCCCAGACGTAGCGGAGCGTCCAGCCGGCCACCACCGAGTAATAGAACATGATCGCGACGGCCACGAACGCGATCCAGGCGCCCATCCAGGCCCAGCGCGGCCCGGCCATCTGCAGGAACGCCGCCACCGGCCCGGAGCGCGTCTGCCGACCCATGCCGAACTCCACCATGATCAACGGGATGGACCAGATCAACAGGAACACCAGCCACGGCACCAGGAACTCACCGCCGCCGTTCTGGGCGGCGATCCGCGGAAAGCGCCAGATGTTGCCGGTGCCGACGGCCATGCCCAGCATCGCCAGCATCATGGTCCAACGGGTGGAGAATGTCTCGGTCTTCATTGCAGCTCCGCCTCCAGCCGCGAGAGCAGCGGCCCGAACGACAGCGGCGCACCGGTGACTTCCTGGGCCAGCCGGTCCGCCGGGTCCGCCTGGCCGCGGCTCATCAAGTGCTGCAGGAACACGCCCGCGCGGGGATTCCGGAACCAGTCCACTTCGAACCGGCGCGTCAGCTCGACCGACAGCGCCGCCTCCAGCTGCCAGGCGCGAAGGTAGCGCGCGGCGTAGAATCCCGGATCCACATCCTGCAAGTAGTCCTCCTCGCCGTACCGGAACAGGGTGGCCTCGCTCAACCGGCTGGCGTACGCCGGCCCTCCGCCCGAGAGCCCGCTCCCGTGCAGCACGATCTCGTACCCCAGCTTGGCCGCGTAGCGCCGCACGCTGTAGAGCTCGTGCACCAGCAACTCGAAGCGCAGGTCCCGCACCGCCGCCGCCCGGAGCCCGGTGTATCGCTCGAGCCACCTCGGGTCCAGCGTCAGGTGATCCCACAGCATGGCAAAGCCTTCGGTGACCGAGTTATCGCCCAGCCAGCGGTCGGCGAAGGACCGGCCCGGGTCCACCGAGGCGAAGTGGAGCGAGTGCCCCAGTTCGTGCCACAGGGTCCGGTAGTCGCTGTGCCCGCCCCGGGGACGCAGTACCAGATACACTTCTTCGGGCACGCGAATCGGGACGCAAAAGGCCCGCGGCTGCTTCGCGGCGCGCTCCTCCGTGTCGAACCGCACCCGCCCGGCCTGATGAGCATCAATGCCCATCTCGCGCATCTGTCGGACGGCGGTCTCGATCAGGCCCCCGAGCGGGAAGGCCGCGTCGTACTCCTTGACGCGAAAGGCCCATGCCACATCGGCGCGGGCAAGCTGGCCCACCGGGACGCCCAGGCGGCGCTTGGCCAGCCGCCCCAGCGCGTCTCGATACAGGGCGTCGCTGGCGGAGAGGAAGGCTTCGCCCGCGCGCGCCAGCTCCAGAAGGTCAATCCCCATCAGCGCACAGGAGCCAGCGACGTAGTTCCCGTACGCCAGCCGCTCGACGGCGTCGTGCTCCAGCCGGAAACGCTCCCGACGGAGCCGCGTGATCTCGCCCGCCACCAGCCGGGCCCGCGCCTCGTCCAACGCCAGCCGGCTCGCCCGATCGGGCTGGTTGGCGAGCTCGATCGGCACGCGCAGGTAGGGCACCTCGCGGTTGCCGGCCCGGACAACCGCCTCCTGCTCCCAGCGGAGCTGGTCCTCCTCCAGCGACGCCACCAGGCGACCGAGGCGGATCCCCACGATCCACTCGATCAGCGGCGCCACGCCGCTGGCCCGCGCCGCGTCCAGCGCCTCGTCCGAGACCAGCCCCCCGTACCGGTCGTAGATGGCCTGGAATGCCGGCTGAGCTTTGAGGCCGGCCCCGGTGAGGTAGTACTCCCTGCCCAGCTCCTGATGCATCGCCTCGCCGAGCTCGACCAGCCGGGCGAGGTTCACGGCTCCAGGCGGTCGCGAAGGTATTCCGCCAGCCGGTCGGCCGCGACGCGCGACTGCGCCAGGGTATCCCGATCGCGCACGGTCACGGTGTGATCACTCAGGCTCTGGCCATCCACCGTAATGCCGAAGGGCGTGCCGGCCTCGTCCTGCCGGCGATACCGGCGGCCGATAGAGCCGCCGTCGTCGAAGAACACCGTCAGGCGGCGGTGCAGATCGTCGTACAGGCGCCGCGCCATCTCGGGCATCCCGTCCTTGTTCACCAGCGGGAAGATGCCCGCCTTGATAGGCGCCAGCGCCGGATGGAGGCGCAGCACCACGCGCGGCTCGCCCTCCACGGCCTCCTCGTGATAGGCGTCCACCAGGAGCACCAGCATCAGCCGGTCCACCCCCATCGAGGTCTCGATGATGTAGGGAATGAAGCGCTCGTTGGCGGCGGTGTCCACGTACTCCAGCTTCTTCCCCGACGCCTGCTGATGGCGGGAGAGGTCGAAGTCGGTGCGATGGTGGATGCCTTCGAACTCCTGCCACCCGAAGGGGAACTGGTACTGAATGTCGAATGCGACCTTGGCGTAGTGCGCCAACTCCTCGGGGCCGTGCTGATGGAACCGGAGCTTGTCCGGCGTGATGCCCAGCCGGACGTGCCACTGCATCCGCTGCTCGCGCCAATACTCGAACCAGCGGGTGTCGTCGCCCGGCTTCACGAAGAACTGCATCTCCGCCTGCTCGAACTCACGGGTGCGGAAAATGAAGTTCCCGGGCGTGATCTCGTTCCGAAACGCCTTGCCGATCTGGGCGATGCCGAACGGCACCTTCTGCCGCGACGACTGCAGCACGTTGAGGTAATTGACGTAGATGCCCTGGGCCGTCTCGGGGCGGAGATAGACCACCGCCGCCTCCTCCTCCACCGGCCCCATGAACGTCTTGAACATCAAGTTGAACAGGCGCGGCGCCGTGAGCGTGCCTTGGTTGCCGCACACCGGGCAGCGGGCGTCCGGCGTGCCGGGAGTCCCCTTCAAACGCTCGTCATCCGCCCGGAACCGGTTCTTGCACTGCTTACAGTCCACCAGCGGGTCGGTGAAGCCCGCCACATGCCCCGAGGCTTCCCACACCTTGGCGTGCATGAGGATGGCCGCGTCCACGCCCTCGATGTCCTCCCGCTCGTGCACCAGCGCGCGCCACCAGCGCTCCTTGAGATTCTTCTTGAGCTCCACGCCCAGGGGCCCGTAATCCCACACCGAGCCCAGTCCGCCGTAAATCTCGGAGGACTGGAACACAAAGCCGCGACGCTTGGCGAGCGAGACCAGCCGGTCCATTACACCTGTGTTGGCCATGCGGGCACCAAAGGGAAGACGGCGGAAGATAGTGAGGGGACTGCGTAAGGGGTGAGGGGCAAGGGGGCAACACCTCACCCCTTACCGCACACGCATTCGGCCTATCCCCGTGGTTTACCGCGACATCGCGAACTTGTTGCGTTGTTACATAACAGCAAGATCTGCTTGAACTTGCGTTCGAGGCACCAGCCCCGTAGCTTAGATTTTCTCTCCGCTTCGCTACAACCTGGAGAACGGGTTGGATGCCTTGGTGCGCCCGCAAGGCGCTGAAGCTCTCAAGCGGATCGTCCACCAGCGCGAAGTCCACCTGCGCGACCTGGTGGGCGTGGTCGCACGCCATTGGCGGCTGGTGGCCCTCCTCACGGTGCTGGTCGCCGGCGGGGCCTGGTACTCCGCCCGGCGGCAGGTTCCGCGGTACCAATCGCGCCTCACGGTCCAGGTCACCTCCCCCAAGACGGTGTTCGCGCAACTGGAAGGCGTACGGGTGGATGAGCTGGCCCTGCAAACGGACCCGGTCCTCTCCGAGGCCTTGATCCTCACCACCCAACAACTCGCCCTGGACGTGGTCCACAGCCTGGCCCTCCAGCTCGAGCTGAACGATCCCGCGCTCCGCCGGGGCGACCTGTTCGCCGCGGTCTCGGTGGATTCGGCGGCGCCGGTTGGGGCGTACCGGCTGAGCGTACCGCCCACCGGCGGCTTCGAGCTCCGCGACGAGTTGGGAGCGGTGGTGACACAGGGGGCGGCGGGAGAACCCGTCGTGGGGCCGGGATTCACCCTCGGGCTGGTCCCCAACCCCAACGCGCGGCTCGTGGACTTTCGGGTCGTCCGGCCCGAGGCGGCCGCCGCGTGGGTCAGCGGGGGGCTCTCGTACCGGGTGCGGGCAGCGACCAACGCCGTGGATATCAGCTTCGGCGGCACCGATCCGACGCTGATCCCCCTGGTCCTGAACGCGGCGGCGGTGGCGCTCCGAATGGACGGCGTGCGCCGGGCGCAGGAGATCGCGGCGCGAAAGCGGACCTACGTGGCCGAGCAGTTGGCCAAGGCGGATGCCGCCTATCGCGTGAAGCTGGGCGAGATGCAGCGCTACAAGGAGGGCGAGCAAATCACGGACCTGAGCGTGGAAGAGCAGGCGGTGGTGCAGTCCATCCAGACGCTGGAGCAGCAGCGCCAGTTCCTCTCCGTGCAGATTGCCACGCTGCGCGAGGCCGTGGGCGAGCCGCTGGATTCCATCGGGATCGAAACCCTGAACCGGCTGGCGGCGGTACAGGACATCGGGCAGAACACCGCGCTGGGATTCCAGATCCAAAACCTGCTGCGGCTCTACGAGCAGCGGCGCACGCTCACGGCCGGCACGCAGGGGCTGCGCGAACGGAACCCGGAGGTGGACGCCCTCAACCAGCGCATTCTGTACGCTCACCTGGCGCTCCGCGACGCGGTGGGCGCGGCGCTGGAGGGCCTGGAATCCCGCCTCGCGGCCCTGGACCAGCGCATCGGCGGCGGCCGGGCCCGGCTCCGGACCTTCCCCGGCAAGGAGTCCCGCATTGCCCAGCTGCAGCTCGAGGCCAGCATCCTGAACGACACCTATCGGTACCTGTTGACCGAGCACGAGTCGGCGCGGTTGACCGAGGCCACCATCGGGCCATACATCAACCTGCTCGATCCCGCGTCGCCCGCCTTTCGCGTCGGCACCACGCTGCGGCAGAAGATCGTGCTCGGCGTGCTGGTGGGCCTGCTGCTGGGGCTGGGCGGGGCGTTCTTCCTCGAGTATCTGGATCAGACCATCAAGAACGCCGGCGATGTGGAGCGGGTGACCGGCGTGCCGATCCTGGGCCTGATCCCGCACGACCCCGCGCTCGCCGCCGGCTCGGGCAACGGGAGGCGGGCGCCGGTCGCGGTGGTCACGCGAATGGGAGCGGATCCGCCGGCGGCGGAGGCATTCCGGGCCCTTCGCACCAACGTGACGTTCGTGGGCGCGGAGAAGCCGTTACAGTTCGTGGCCATTACCAGCCCGGGGCCGGGCGAAGGGAAGTCCACCACGGCCGTCAACCTCGCCGTGGCCCTGGCGCAGGGCGGTCACCGGACCCTGCTGATTGACGGCGACCTCCGGCGGCCATCCATCCACCGGGTATTCGGCCTGGTACAGGAACCGGGACTCACGGACGTGCTCGTGGGTCACGCCCCCGCGCGCGAGGCGGTCCGGCCCGAAGTCGTCCCGGGCCTCGACATCCTTCCCGGCGGGCCCGTCCCCCCCAACCCCTCCGAGCTGCTGGGATCGGGCGCGATGACCACGCTGATCAACGGCTTCCGGCGGGAGTACCATTACATCATCATCGACACCCCACCCACGCTGCCGGTGACCGACGCCAGCGTGGTCGCCTCGAATGCTGACGCTGCGATCCTGGTGCTCCGGAGCGGCGATACCGAGGAAACCGCCGCCCAGCGCGCCCTGGAGCAGCTGCACCGGGTCCATGCCCGCATCGCCGGGGCCGTGCTCAATGGCGTCAGCGCGCGGCAGGACCGGTACTACACCCACTATTCCTACCGGCGGGAGGCCGAGGGGCGCCGCCGGCTGGGAAAGATCCGGGCGATGATCAGCCACGCGTTGTAGGGCGGGGGATGGAGGGCAATGGAGGGGGAGTCGGCCTAACTGCGAAGCTGCTGCGGCATTGCGTTTGACACGATTCTCGCAGGGACGTATGTTGCGTTCGTTGCTCCTGACAAGGGCAAACCGTCGGCGACGGCGGGGCGCAAAGCTAGGGATCCGCCCGTGCGGATGGCCCGGCTGCCGGGAGACCAGAGTTCAGCGTCTTTCAGCACGGCTCGCCCCTTCTCGCCTGGTGCCCCACCGGAGTGCCGGGCTCTTTGCTTGTCGGGAGCGACGCCTCGCCCGCACTTGGTTCTAGGGCGCAAAGTGTGTGGCAGGCGGGCCCCCCTAAGATCGCAAGGTCTTAGGGGGGTGTTTTTTCCCCACCCCCAAGACCCTTCCCTTCAGCCGCTATGCCGCTATGCCGCTATGCCGCTAGGTAATGATCTGGTCCCTCCGATGCCCCACACTTACGTACGTAATGGGCACCTGGAGGAGATCTTGGATCCGGTCCAGATACGCTCTCGCTTGAGGCGGTAGGTCCGCCAGGCGCCGCGCGGCGCTGGTCGAGCGGCACCAGCCTTCCAGGGTCTCGTACACCGGTTCCAGGCGCTCGAGTTGGTCGGCGCCGGCAGGCATGTCGTCCACCATCGCGCCCTCACTGCGGTAGCCCACGCACACCGGAATGCGGGCGATGGTGTCGAGCACGTCCAGCTTGGTGACGGCGAGGTCCGTGATGCCGTTCACCCGGGCGGCGTAGCGTACCACCACCGCGTCGAACCAGCCGCACCGGCGCGGGCGCCCGGTGGTGGCCCCGTACTCCGCGCCCAGCGAGCGGAGCTTTTCCCCCTGTTCCTCGTCCGCCTCGGTGGGGAGCGGCCCGTTGCCGACCCGCGTGGTGTAGGCTTTCACCACGCCCAGGACGGCGTCGATCGCCGTGGGCCCGATCCCTGCGCCCACCGCGGCCCCTCCGGCCGTGGTATTCGACGAGGTCACGAACGGGTAGGTCCCGTGGTCCACGTCCAGCAGGGCCCCCTGTGCGCCCTCCAGCAGCACCTTCCGGCCCTGGCGTAGCGCCTCATAGGCGAGCCGGCCGGTGTCCGCCGCCAGCGGCAGGAGCCGCGGGGCCAGGCGCGCCAGCAGATCGGCGTGCTCTTCCACCGAGGCACGCTGGGTGCCGCCCAGGAGCGCCAGCATCTGGTTGGCGCGGTCCACGCGCTCCGCCACCAGGGCCCGGGCGCGGTCCAGGCTCAGCAGGTCGCCCACCCGAATGCCCCGGCGCCCAATCTTGTCCTCGTAGGCCGGTCCAATGCCCCGCCCCGTGGTACCGAGCTTCTGGTGCCGCTCGGAGGCCTGGTCCAGCAGCTTGTGGTACGGAAGCACGAGGTGTGCCCGGGACGAGACCCGCAGCCGCCCATTGACCTTCACGCCCCGCTGCTCGAGCGCCTCGATTTCCGCCAGCAGCGTTTCCGGGTCCAGCACCACGCCGTTGCCAATTACACACAACGGGCCGGGGTGCAAAATGCCTGAAGGAATCTGGTGGAGCACGAACTGGTCGTCGCCCTTGACAACCGTGTGGCCGGCGTTGGCCCCGCCCTGGTAGCGCACGACGACATCCGCCCCTTCGGCGAGGACGTCCACGATCTTGCCCTTGCCCTCGTCGCCCCACTGGGCGCCGACGACCACGACGCAATGACGCTTCGGTCCGAACATGACGCTCCGCTGGGTGAGAAGTGAGACGTGAGATGTGAGAAGGGCGCGGGGGCAGCCCATCACGGCTCGCACGCCCTTCTCACGCCTCACTTCTCACGTCTCACAGCCACTCCGCCGGCCAAAAAAAAGGGCCCCGGGGGTCGCCCGGGGCATCCTCTGAGACAAACTAGGGCCGTGGGCCCGATGCGTCAATTCCGACGGGCGCGGGCCACGGCGCCAACCCCTGCCGCGCCGAGCCCCTGGCTCACCACCGCCGCGATCCGGGCCCGGTCCGCCTCGGCCAGGTCCATGAGCGGCGCCCGCACCGGACCACCCACCAGGCCTGCGGCGTCCATGGCCGCCTTCACGCCGGGCACGCCGAATTTCTCCACCACTTCCTTGTTGAGCGGCGTCAGAATCTCCTGCGTGGCGCCCGCGGCCGCGCGGTCGCCCGCCGAGAACGCCTGGCCCACGCGCATGGCGATCGCGGCGGCATAACACGCCACGGCCAGGATGCCGCCCACGGCCCCAAGCTCCAACGCCGCGTAGTAACGCGACCCCGAGCCCACAATCATGGCCCACTTGGGAGCGGCGGCCCGATACGCCGCGAACAGCTTGAGGTCGCCGGAGGAGTCCTTGGCGCCGGCGATGTTCTGGTGGTCTGCCAGCGCGGCGAACAGGGTGTCCGGCAGGGTCAGGTGGGTGTACTTGGGAATGTTGTACAGCAGCACCGGCAGCGGAGACTCGTCCGCCACCCGACGGAAATGGTCCACCAGGGCCTGGGGCGGAAGCGAGGGACCGTAGTACGCCGGCGGGCGCACCAGCACGGCGTCCGCCCCCTCGTCGGCGGCGGCGCCGCACGCGGCGATGGTGGCGCGGGTGGATTCTTTGCCCGCCCCCGCCAGCAGCCACCGGTCATCCGGCACCACGTCGCGGAGCCAGCCGATCACCTGGTGATACTCCTGCTCGCTCAGCAGCGCCGCTTCGCCGGTCGAGCCCGCCGCCACAATTCCCGTCACGCCGGCTTCCAGCACGGCCCGCGCGTTCTCGCGCAGGGCCACCGGCGCCACTTCACCGGTTTGCGCATCGAACGGCGTGGTGATGGGAACGAAAAGTCCTGAGGGTCGTCCGTTCATTGCGGCATCAGGTCGCTCAATCCATCGCTCAATCCCGGGGGCAGCGAGTCCCCGTCGGACGCCGGAACCGCCTTGACCGCCGCGGCCACTTCCTTGGGCGTGGCGGTGCGTGAGCGACGGCGCAGGGTCTTGAGCTGCAGCTCGAAGTCGGATGGATTGCTCGCCGCCGCCCGGGCCACCTCGAAGGTCACCTCACCGGCGTCCACCAGGTCCATCAGACACTGGTCGAAGGTCTGCATCCCGTACTGGTCTTTCCCTTCCGCGATGTGGTCCCGGATCTCCCCCGTGCGATTGCGGTCGCGGATCAGGTCGCGGATGGTGGAGGTGACCAGCATGACTTCCAGCGCGGCCGCCCGTCCCTTGCCATCGGCCCGGGGCAGCAGCCGCTGCGAGATCACCGCGTGCAGCGAGTCGGCCAGCCGGATGCGGGCGATGTCCTGCTCCTCCGCGGGAAACATGGCCACGATGCGCGCCACCGTGGTGGTCGCGTCGGGCGTGTGGAGCGTGGAGATCAACAGGTGCCCGGTCTCCGCCGCCTTCATCGCGGTGTCAATCGTCTCCGCGTCCCGCAGCTCGCCGATCAACACCACGTCCGGATCCTGGCGCAGCGCGGCCCGGAGCCCCGAGGCGAAATTGTCCGTGTCCACACCGATCTCCCGTTGGGTCACGGAGCAATTGGCGTCCCGGTGCAGAAACTCGATGGGGTTCTCCAGGGTCACGATGTGCTTGTTCATCGTGGCGTTGATCTGATTGACGATGGCCGCCATGGTGGAGCTCTTGCCGCTGCCGGTCACCCCGGTGACCAGGATCATCCCCCGCTCCTCTTCGGCGACCTTCTCCAACACCCGCGGCAGGCGCAGCTTCTCGATGCTGGGCACCTCGAAGGGGATCACTCGCATGACGATCATGAACGACGACCGCTGCCGCAGGATGTTCACCCGGAACCGGCCGATCCCGGGGGCCCCCCAGGAGCAGTCGTAGTCCCGGATCTTGTCGATCAGCTTCCGGTCGTCTTCCGAGGGGATCAGCTTCA
>DATECF010000146.1:0-4091 GCA_035287045.1 Gemmatimonadales bacterium
TGCTGGCGGTGGGCGGCCGGTTGGATGCCCCGCTGGGTGCGGCCACCACCGTGGCGCCCAACGCAGAATGGCGCCTGTCCCAAGCCGCGCCCGATGCGGCCGGCAGCGCACTGCAGCGCCTCGGCGCCTCGGTACGGTTCGGCCTTGACGTTCGCCACCGGCTGGCGCGGAGCGCGTCCCTGGTGCTCCAGGGCGCCGGGACGTCGGGACACATCATGCAGGCGGGCCAGCGGGTGAGCCTCAGCGGATACCGCGTGGCACTGCATCTGGAGCTCTCGCCGTGAGCCGCGGGTGGCGTGCGGTGTCCCGTCGCGTCACCCTCCTCGTGCCGCTCGCCGTTCTGACGGCGCTCGTTTTTCTGAGTTGTTTCAACGACGCGGCCGGCCCGCCGGTGCCCCGCGCCGGACGGTTCGCGCTGACCCCGCGCCTTGCCAGTCCCCACGCCGGCATCGTCTCGATCGATCGGTTCCGCCTGCTCCTGCGCCGCTTGCCCAGCAAAGAGGTTGCGCTGGATACGATCGTGGGTATCGAGCCGGGCGACAGCATCGTGGATCTGTCATTCAGGGTCTCCATGCTGACCTCCACGGAACAGTTTCTCCTCTTGTTGCGGTTGGTTTCGTCGGCGGGGGATACGGTCTTCGCGGCCGGGCCGGACACGGTGGCGCCCGCCGCCGGGAGCGGCCAGCCGCCGGCGGTGACGGTGGAGCTCGATTACGTCGGGATCGGTGCGAACGCCGCCGGCGTGAGGTTCGTCTCCGTCTCGCCGAGTGTGTTTTCCGGCGATACCGTCGAGGTGGTGGCGGAGGCCTTCGACAGCGCGGAGGCCGCCATTCCGGGGACCCCGATCGCCTACACCTCGCTCGACACCCTCCGGGCGCGAGTCCCGGACGCGGGCGTGGGACGGGTGGTGGGCGGAAGCGGGCGCGGGCTCGCGCCGGTCGTGGCGGCGCTGCTCACCGGGCCGGCGGACACCCTCGGCGTGCTGGTGCAGCCCGTGCCAGTGCGGGTCTCGATCGACTCCGGCAGCGGGCAGTCGGCGCTGGTGGGCACCGCGCTGGCCAACCCGATCGTGGCCCTGGTCAAGGCGGCGGACAGCCTGGGCGTTGCCGGCGTGGCGGTGCGGTTCGCCCTCCCCTCCGGCGCCGGGACGCTCACGGCGGATTCGGGAGTGACCGATGCGTCAGGCCGCACCAGCGTCGGCTGGACGCTGGGCACCACTCCCGGGGTGTATGCGCTGACGGCCAAGGTGACGGGCATTCCGGATTCCCTGGCTACGGCCACCGCGACCGCCACGTCGCCCGCCGCCACCAAGCTCTCGTTCACCGTGCAACCCCCGAACGCCCTCGCAGGCGCGATCCTCACACCGGGCGTCATCGTGACCGCGCTCGATCCGTTTGACAGCGTCGATGTCAACTTCACCGGCACGGTTACGATCGCGCTCGACGCCAATCCTGGCCCGGGCACGCTGTTCGGCACGCTCAGCAAAGCTGCGACCGGGGGCAGCGTGGCCTTCCAGGATCTGATGATCGACTCCGTGGGCTCCGGCTATACGCTGGTCGCAACCTCGGGTGCGCTCGCGTCGGCCACCAGCGCCGCCTTCGACGTCACGGCCCCGGCTCCCGCCGCGGTTTTCTGGGTCAACGCCGCCGGCGGCACCTGGAACAATCCTGCCAACTGGGTGGCGGATCCGGGTGGCACACCCGCGAGCCGCGTCCCGACCGTCGGGGATACGGTGTTCGTTACCCAGCCCGGGACCTACACCGTGACGCTGGACGTCGATGCGCACGTCGCGTTCCTCTTCGTTGGAGGCGGCGGGCCCTCCGACATGCAAACGCTGGCCATCGGCGGGCCCACCCTCACCCATGACAGTCTCGCCGAGTTCCTCGGCGGTGAGGGCGGCGGTGGGGGAGTGCTGGCTCTCAGCGGCGGGACCATCGTGAGCGCGGACACGATCGCGATTGTCGGCGGCGCGTTCAACTGGACCGGCGGGACGTTGTCGGGCGGGGGGGCGCTGCTGAGTTACGGGACCATGAGCCTGGGAGGTGGGCCGAAGACCCTCGACAGCTACGAGGTGGTGAACCTGAGCTCGGCGACCTGGTCTGCGGGCAACATCACCGCCTCCTCAGGCGGCAGGTTCCGCAACGAGGCGGGGGCGACGCTGTCCGTCACGGGCAACGTCACCTTCGCTGGCGGAGGCGGTACCCCGGCTCCCGCCTTCGAGAATCAGGGGATCCTGGACGTTCAGGGAGCTACGCTCAGCGTGTCCACTGGGTTCACGCATGACGCCTTTGCCGTGTTGCAGGGCACCGGCACCTTAGACATCGCGAGCGCGACCCCTGTCACCTTCGACGGCGACGTCAATCCGGGGACCTCGCCGGGCATCCTGGCCATCACCGGTCCCTTCCCGCAGGGCGTCGGCTCCACCCTCAACGTGGAGCTCAGCGGTCCGCTCCCCGGCAGCGGGCACGATCAGCTCAACGTGAGCGGCGCGGCGACGCCGGACGGGGCGCTCACTCTGACCACCGGCTATACGCCCACCTTGGGCGATAACCTGCTGATGCTCACCTTCGGGTCACGGACGGGGCAGTTTGCCAGCGTGACTGGACTGGACGACCTGTATCCAACCACTGGGACCGGGATCGCTTGGGACACCGCGTGGACCAGCAACGGCCTGTACGTCAAGGCCGACGGCCAGATCACCTTCTCATCCGACTCAGCCGGCGGTCTGCCACCATCCAGCGGCCTCATACGAACCAACGCGAGCACCACATTCCGCGAGAACGTGACCGATGAAGGCCGGTTCTACGACGCCTACCCAAGGTGGTCACCGGACCGAAGACGACTGACCCATACCGCCAACAACCTGCTGCACATTATCGATGCCGCCCCTTCCAGCGTTCCGTACCACCTGGTGAACGACACCCTGGCGCGGCGGGCGCGCTACAGCCCGGATGGCGTACACCTCGCCTTCGAGTGCGGTGGGCTGAGCGCGGGGTTCCAGGATGTGTGCACCATCGCCGATGTGACGACGCCAGCCAACGGGATGGGCGACGGCAGCGGCAAGGTCTTCGTCACCGATGCCGCCGACTCGCGGTTCGGCGGGCCGCCAGCATTTGCGTGGAATCCGCGGGACCCGAGCCAGCTCGCCGTGGTGCGTGACGTTTCGGTCCAGGGTTCGTTCACCAGCGTGATCTACCTGGTGAACTTCAACGGGAGCGGCGTGAGCGTCGTGGATACGCTACCGGTGGGGCGACGAGTAGTGGAGACCATGGACTGGTCGCCCGATGGATCTCTGCTGGCGTTCGGCGTCGCCAACGACAGCGCATTTGGTGAGCAACAGATCTGGACCCTGACGGTGCCGGGCGGCGTGCTGGACACCGTGACCGCTCCGATCAATGGCGCCGTCGACCTTCAGCCGGTCTTTTCCCCTGACGGCACGGAGATTCTCCTCCAGCGCCGGTTGCCCGGGTGTACCGACAGTGGGCGCTATGTGATTACGTCAGCCTCTACGGGCGTCGAGCGCGTCGAGATCCCCACAACGGTGTACTGTGAGGGCGAGACGGATGCCGGCCACGATTGGTCACCCGACGGCACTCAAATCGTGCTAGTGGACGGCAGCCTGTCCGACGCCAACAAGGTCTACGTCGTGCCCAGCACAGTGACCGCTGCCAGTTACCTGAAGGACCGCCTTCTGGTTGGATGGCCGTCAGGCTCATTGAACGCGTCTTCTCGGAACCCCAGCTGGCGGCCCTGAGACGCCCACCCTGGGACGGGGCTCGCTCCCGGGGTTTTCGTCTCGTAGCTTCAGCCCCACCGTACGCCGTTCGCGCACCCTCGCAGCATCGCCGTTCCACCGCGGAGGTCGTGGCATGAAAACGTATTGGCTGCTGACGCTCGCTATGGTAGGGATAGCTGCCCCCGCGCCGGCTCAGGATATACCCTCGCCCGCGCAGCGCTTCGGCCACGCGATGGGCGCGGACCGGAAGCTGGTGGGCTGGGACGGCATCGTGGACTATCTGCGCCTGGTCGCTCAACGGTCGGACCGGGTGAACCTCCACGAAGTGGGAAAGACCAGTCAGGATCGTCCCTAC
>DATECF010000147.1:0-2060 GCA_035287045.1 Gemmatimonadales bacterium
GCCAACCGCACCACCTCCATGAGGTGCGACACCTCGGCGTTCTGCGGGTGGAGGTCCTGCAGGTAGTCCCGGGTGGCGCGGACCTGGTAGGCCAGCGCCAAAGGATGTGGTGGGTCTTCGTCCGGCCGGAACCGATCCGCCAGGCGCAGCGTGAGAAACGCGCCCAGCGCGTGCCGGCCCAACTCGGCGCCGGGCTCGGACGCGCGGGCCAGGAACGGCTCGTGTAACCAGGAGCCAAACTGCTGTGGTTGCAGGGATGAAGACGGCATCAGGATCCCTCTCGCCTCGCTCGCGGACGGTTATGGACTGGGCTCGCGAAGTATGAGGCTCGCGGAGGGTGCTCGGCAAGGGCGGCCGTCACGGCCCGTCCGGCAGGGGCGGGCACAACCCGTGCCAGCATCGCTGGCTGGTGGCGCGCGCCAATGTGATACGGCCTGCGGTATTGCGATTGCGTGATCTAGCTCACTCAGGTGCATCCTGGCCGCGTGCGACGAGGGGTCACGCTGCTGGAACTGGCCATGGTGCTGACCATCGTGGGAGTGCTGTCCGCGATGGCCTTCCCTCGTGCCGCCCGCTGGCTGGACGCGATCGCGGTGAGCCGTGCCGCGGGGGAAATCGCGTCCTTTTACCAGACCGCCCGGTTCAAGGCGATCTTCCGTTCCCAGCGCGTCCGCCTGGAATTCGGCCAGGATACTCTGCGCGCCGTGTTCGAGGGGCCGTCGGATTCCGTGTTTCTCAAATGGCCGGGACCGGCCCGGCACGGCGTGAGCCTGGTCGCCACCCGGCCGGTCATTCGGATTCAGCCCAACGGTCTCGGGCTCGGCGCCGCCAACACCAAGGTGGTCCTGAAAAAAGGGATGGCCGCCGAGTCGGTTACCACGTCGCGAGTGGGGAGGCTCAAGCGGTGGCGCTGATCAGGGTCGAGTGACCCAACGCATTCGGGTATCGCGCCGGCCGGGCCACACATACACGGCGCGCCCGCCACCGGGGACGGTCGCGCGGCCCAGCACATCGCCGGATTGGGTGGACACTTCAACCAGCTCCCCGTCGGCCCCGCCGCGCCCCGCCGCCGCGATGAAAGCCAACCGGCCGTCGGCGCTCAGGGCAACGTCCACGGGATGGGGCGCCGCCAGCTCCGCCACCAGCGTCTTGCTCCGGAGGTTGACCAGGCGCACCCGGTTGGAGTCCGGCAGGAGTATCACGGCCACCGCGCGGGGCGTGACCGCCGTGACCGCCGCGCCCGCCCCGACGGTGAGCGAGTCCCAGGGCTTCAACGTGGCTCGATCGAGATACAGCAACCGCCCGGTGGCGGCGCAAGGGACATAGAGCAACGTTCCATTGGCGGACAGGTCGCCCCGTCCCGCGCCGCAGGCCCGCCCCGAGTCGGCTCCCACCCAGGCGCTCTTCACCACGATCCCGAGCCTGGTGTCCACCTCGACCACCGCTCCCGGCCGGCACGTCAGGTACACACGGTCGCCGTCCGGCGCGAATGCCAGCCCGACCGGCTCGGAGCAGACCGGGATGGTTTGGATCTCCGTCAGACGATCCGCCAGGAGGATCCCGAGGCTTCCCGCCGGCCCGCCCTTGAGCGCGAACACCCGCCTGCCTTCGCGATCCAGCCAGAGGCCGCCGACCGGGCTGCCCACGTCGCGCTGGAGGATGGTCACGCCATCCGTGCGCCGCACCCAGGAGACGCTTCCCTGCGCGCCAACCGTGGAACCGATCAACATTCCCAAGCCGTCCCCGGCGCCTTCGAGGGCGGTGGCGGGGGCGTCGAGCCGCAACCCGCCGGTGGGCCGGAGTTGCCGGTCGAACAGGGCTACGTCCGGCCGGCCCGCGACGGCGATCCAGCGCGGCGCCGGAGAACAGCCTGGTGCTGTGAGGAGGAGAAACGCGATCATTCCCCGGGCGGCGCGACCGAGCGGTCGCCCCTCATCGCCCGTGATCGCCCACGATCGCCTGCAGTGCTTCAGTGGCCCGCGCCCGTGTCTTCGTCCAGGAACACCAGGGTTTGGCGCTTGGCGACGGCGGTGGTGATGGCCTCCAGGATCCGGGGATCC
>DATECF010000148.1:0-20073 GCA_035287045.1 Gemmatimonadales bacterium
ACCGTGGTTGCCTGATGCACGTCCAGCGCCACATACTTCGTCGTCCGTTGCATGAGAGCCGCTCCTTGCTGCTGAGGTCCATGGGTCTGGGGAGACTCCATGGTAGCACCAAGGGGCGCGCTCTCAATATGCGTTAGACGCGCCACGAAAATCACTGTTGGCCTGGTGATGCCGGGACCGCTGTCAGGCCCGCGGGCCGAAGCTGCTCCCCGCCGGAAGCAGTTTCTTAGGAGGCAGTTCCGCCATGTCCGTTCGACAATTCGTCCTCGGCGACGGGCAGCGCCTCTGCGGCTGCGCAGATGGACAGTGTCTGGACGACCCCCTGAGTGAGGCGTACTTTGGCGCGGTCGGCTCAAATCTCTATCCGCATTGGACTGTCGTGCCACCCTGCAGCTTGAACAGCGAAGCGCATGGCTGAAGTCAGCGAACGCCTCTCCACGGCACTTGGCGACCGCTACCGCATCGAGCGCCGACTCGGCGAAGGTGGCATGGCCACCGTCTACCTCGCCGAGGATCTGAGGCACGACCGCAAGGTCGCACTCAAGGTGCTGAAGCCCGAGCTGGCCGCCGTGCTCGGCGCCGTGCGGTTCGTGCAAGAGATCAAGACCACGGCACAGCTCCAGCACCCGCACGTGCTGCCGCTGTACGACAGCGGCAGCACGGCAGCGACGGAAGGCGGCGGTACAGAGTTCCTGTACTACGTCATGCCGTACATCCAGGGCGAGACGCTCAGACAGAAGCTCGACCGCGAGGTGCAGCTCGGGATCGACGAGGCGGTGAACATTGCGACCGAGGTGGCCGACGCGCTGCAGTACGCGCATGAGCAGGGCGTGATTCACCGAGACATCAAGCCCGAGAACATTCTGCTCCGCAGCGGTCGCGCGATCGTTGCGGACTTCGGGATTGCAGTGGCGGTGAGCGCGGCGGCGGGCGGCCGGATGACCGAGACGGGTCTGTCGCTGGGAACGCCGCACTACATGTCGCCCGAGCAGGCGACGGCGGACAAGCACATCACCAACCGCTCCGACATCTACTCGCTTGGCTCCGTGTTGTACGAGATGCTGACGGGTGAGCCTCCGCACACGGGCTCGTCGGCGCAGGCGATCATCTTGAAGATCGTGTCGGAGGAGGTTCGGCCGGTCAGCGCATTGCGCAAGTCGGTGCCGCCGCACGTCGCGGCGGCGGTCGCGAAGGCGGTGGAGAAGCTGCCGGCAGACCGTTTCGACAGCGCAAAGGCGTTCGCTGAAGCGCTCCACAATCCTGGATTCGCGCCGTCCGTCGCGATTGCCGGGACCACCGGTGCCCCCAAGGCGCCGCTCCGTCGATTCGCGGTACCCGCGTTGACCGCGTGGGCTGTTGCAGCCGCAGCGCTGGCCGCCTGGGGCTGGAGCCGCCCGAGCCGGACGATGCCCGTCGCCCGATATTCGACAACACTCGGCGCGTCCGGCGCCCTCGATGGAATCAGGTTCCGGACCGAGGCGGCTCTCTCGCCCGACGGCGCTTCTCTAGTGTTCCGTAATCCGCTGACGGGACCGGGCCAACTCTACATCAAGCGCCGCGACGAAGTGAGCGCGCAGCCACTGGCCGGCACGGAGGGTGGTTCGGGACCGTTCTTCTCCCCGGACGGCGCGTGGATCGCGTTCGTCGCGGACGGCCAACTGCGCAGGGTCCCGAGCACAGGCGGAGCGTCGATCAAGCTCGCAGACTCGATCCACCCCCTCTACAACCAGGGAGTGTGGCTGGAGGACGGTTCCATCTTCTACTACGACGTACTGACGCGCACCCTCCGGCGCCTCCGTTCCGGCGAAGCCACGTCGCAGGTGATCGCATCACCCGCGTCGCTCGGCGGGCGCTATCCGTCGTGGCCGACGGCCCTTCCTGACGCACGGGGCATCCTGTTCACGGCCCACCTCACCAACTGCGTGGGGCCTGTGAGCTGTCGGCCGTTCCGAGTGTACGTGTACGACGCGCGCAGGGATACGATTCGCGCGCTCTTCGATGACGCCATCGGCGCCTGGCATGTTCCAACGGGCCACGTGTTGTATTTGACCAGCTCGGGCACACTCATGGCGGTGCCGTGGGACAACGCGGCGCTTGTGCCCAGGGGCCGCCCAGTGCCGATCCTCGACGGGATCCAGGCACCGGGATTCATGGTTTCAGCCGAGGGGACCGCGTGGTACCTGCTGGGACGGCCGGAATTCGCGCCCGGTCCGGTACCGAATGCCGCCGTCGTGTGGGTGGACCGAAGCGGGCACGTCGAGCCTGTGGATCCCTCGTGGCAAGTGAATACCGGAGGGAATTACGCCGCCGCGGACTCGTCTGTGGACGCGAGCTGGGGCCTCGCACTGTCGCCGGACGGACGGCGCATCGCTACCACGCTCCTCACCAATCTTGGCACGGACATCTGGATCAAGCAGCTGCCGACCGGTCCCGTGTCACGGCTCACCCTCTACTCTGGGGCTGACCAAGCGCCCGCGTGGACGCCTGACGGGCGAGCGATCACCTTCCTCTCGGACCGACCCGTCCCGCCCGACACGATGCGGCACGCGAACCGGTTTGGTCTCTGGGAGCAGGCCGCTGACGGTACGGGCGAACCGCGGCTCCTCTGGAGAACGGACGCGGTCACCGACGGGTTCCGGAGCCCCGACGGCCGATGGATCGTGCTCGGCGCAACCGGATCGGCAGGACGTTCAGGAGTGGGCGACATTCTCGCGGCGCAGCTCGGAGTGGACAGCGCGGCGCGCCGGATGGTGGCGACCGCATACGACGAAACCGGTGCGGCGCTCTCGCCCGACTCCCGTTGGCTGGCGTACGTGTCGAACGAGCAGGGCGAGAACGAGGTGTTCGTGCGCCCGTTTCCCGACGTGAACGGGGGCAAGTGGCAAATGTCGAGCGGTGGTGGCAGTGCTCCGGTCTGGGCCCACAACGGGCGCGAGCTGTTCTACGTCGGCGGCGGGAGCATGAAGGTCGTGACGATCCATCCGGGCCCGCCCTTCTCGGCCGAGCCGCCGCGCGTCCTGTTCGCAATCCCGGACCGAGTGCGCGTAGGATCGCCGGTCGGGGGCACCTTCGCGATCACGCCCGACGATCAGCGATTTCTCATGGTGCGAGACCACAGCTGGGAAGAGATGGCCGGGACGCCCGCGATGGTCGTGGTGGAGAACTTCTTCGACGAGCTGCGGGCGAAGATGAAGAAGTGATGGTGAGAAGGGTGGTCCTGCGCTGATCTCTACGCAGGAACCTCGACGTATCCCGCGCGGTTAGCCACGAGCCTAGCCTCGCGGTATATTCTAGTTACGCTAGTGAGATCCGACGTGCCGCGCCTCCCGGATCCACTGATCACCGCCGCACCTGAGCCCCTCGGCGGCACACCCGTGTTCGCCGGCACCCGCGTCGCCGTCCAGTCGTTAATCGCCTATCTCGAGGCGGGCCATCCGCCGGACCAGTTGCTCGACGAGTTCCCCACCGTCAGCCGGGAGCATGCCGTTGCGGTCTTGGGACTCGCCAAGCGCGCGTTGACCACTCCGGCGGCCTGGTCGCGCGTGCGGCGCTTGCTCGATGGCAACCTGCCACGAGCCTTCGGTGCACTCCTCCCCGGGCACCGCGTCGATACCGTTCATCGGCGCCGCTGGTCCGATTTCGACGATCGCCCGCTACTCGACGCGGCCGAGGCCGAGTATGATGCGCTCATCACGATCGAGCAGGGCCTCCAGTTCCAGCAGAATCTCCGTCGCCGTCGCCTGCGCATTGTCCTTATCCGCGCACCACGCAACACGCTGCCGACCCTCGCTCCGCTCGCCCCACTCGTGGTCAATGCGGTTGCCACGATGCTGCCCGGCGAGTTCCGGGTGCTGGGCGTCTAACGTGACGTTGAAGCTGACGTGCGATCAGCGGATTGCGTGCGCCTGCGGCGCACGTTCTGATTGAACTCGCGCGCAGCTTAACTTGGGCGTTAGCCAGCATGAAAGTACAGACCCACAAGGAGAAGACGAATGGCAGTGGTTCCGGTGATTCCCGTCGGAGGGGTTGTTCGCAAGCAGAAGCAGATCGTGGCGCTCTTCCAGGCCGCAGGCGCGACGAACGCGGACCGTGCGACGACGGCGGCGACGCTCGGCATTCACGAAGGGGTGGCCTTCAGGATACTGCGACGTCACGCTGTACTGCGGGATGGTGATGCGGGGCGCGTCTATCTGGACGAATCGAGGTGGGAATCTCACCAGAAGAAGCGTCGGCGCCTCGCCTTGATCATTCCGGGGCTGGTCTTGCTCGTGGCGATCGTGTTATGGGCCATTTTCCGGTGACTCGGGCCACAGAGCCACAACACCGCTAGAGCCAACTGAGCAACCGGGAACATAGGTGACAGAGTAAACCGGGAGGATAGGTAACACCTCACGGGGGTGGGGGAGGGCAACAAGGGATCAGTCCCTGATGATCATGTCGCGTTCATCGACTTTGGCGAGCAGGATGGTTCCGAAGTAGATGGACCAGAGCCCGTCGTCGGTTTCCTCCAAGCCGATGTGGTGTTGTTTCAGCGCGTTGGCGATGAAGCGCAGTTGGTGTTTGAGCCGGAACGTGCCGGCGTTGGTGACGCGCTTCACCAGGAAGTGGCCAGGGTACTCGAGCGGCGGCAGGTGCTCGGGAAAAGGCCGCGGTGAGGCGGTGTAGCGCGAGCTGGGCGTCCGGCCGCCGAGAACGTCGTGCGGCCGCTCGTCGTGGTACAGCGCCCGGAAGCGATTGAAGGCGCGTTGCTGCGCGGGGAGATCGGCCCGCGGCGGCCGACAGGCCCCGGCTTTCAGGGTCCGGTGCATCCGGTCGTGCGCCCCGTTCTCCGGAGGGGAGGCGGGATGAATGCGCTGATGCTGGATGCCGAGCCGCATCCACCAGACGTTGAGCTGCGAGAGGCCATGGATGCCACACGAGGCGAAGGGGACCCCGTTGTCCGTCCGCATCGCGCGCGGCAGGCCGAACGCGCGGAAGGTGCGCTCGAAGACCGGACGGGCGCCCCGGCCCTTGATGGTGGGCAGCCCCCGGCACGCCAGCAGATACCGCGTGTGTTGATCGCTGATGGTGAGCGGATAGCACCACACCCCGTCGCGCGTGGGGAACTGCCCCTTGACGTCGGTGGTCCAGCGATCGGTCGGGGCGTGGGTGGTCGGCGGGACGACGCCGGGATGCTGATGGGGCCGACGGCGGCGGCGCCGCTTGACCAAGCCCTCCCGGGCGAGCAGGTCCCCGGCGGTGCTCACGGCCGGCCAGGCCGCCTCGGCGAGCTCGGGATGGCGCGGCACCAGCCAGTCGAGCAGCTTGCCGGCCCCCCAATCCGGATGCGCGCGCCGCGCCGTGCACCGCAGGTCCGCGACGTCCGACGCGATGCGGTGCGGACGGTGATGCGGGGCGTGGCTCCGGTCGCGCAGGCCGCGCCGCCCCTCCTCGTGGTAGCGGTCGAACCACTTGTAGCCCGTCTTCCGACTGATGCCGTAGCGGGCGCACAGCTCCGTCCGGGTGTAGAGGCCCCGCCGTTCGTCGGCGATGAAGCGTTCGCGTTGTTCCACGGATGATGTCTCCAGCCAAGGCATCGACCAACCTCCCCCACCATGGGTTGGTCGTGCCGTTTAGAAGGAGTGTCACCCATCATCCCGGTTTACGGTGTCACCTATCTACCCGGTTTGTACCCGGGCTGCGCCCTAACCAGCGTTTGCAGCTGACCGCGCGCACGTTCAAAAGGAAGGGTTGAGTTTGTGCGCCCGCCCGCACCGCGGTACGTTCAGCACCGTGCCGCCCGCTCCGAAGTCGGCGGCAGCCGAAACGCGAACCGTTAGGCGGCGCAGACAGGAGCATAGTTGCCACCGAGACCGGGTACTGGGAGACGAGTTTCGGAGAGGGCCATTGTTGTCGGTGTGCTGCTAGCGGCCTCCTTGGGAATCGCGGGCGCCATAGGCCGGGCTACCGCCGTCTGGAGCAACGCGGGCCACGACCCGCGCGGTGGGACGCTCACGGGTTATGACCGCATGGCCGTGGAGGTCGCGGTTGGGCTCACGGGCATCGAGCCCTCGTCAGATCGTTATCGTCAATACCAGGCGGACGTTGTCTCATTTAGCGGTAAGTACTACACCCACCGACTGGCGACTTTTCTCCACGTTTTGCCCAGCGCCCTGCTCTTTCTGCTGGCGCCGCTCCAGTTCTCGCCCCACCTGCGATCTCGCCATATCCGTTTCCACCGGTGGTCAGGGCGCCTCATTCTGGTGTCCGCGGCCGCGTCAGGTCTTTCGGGGTTCTTCTTCGGGGCAATCCCGTTTGCCGGTGTGCCGGAGACTGTGGCGGCTTGGGGTTTCGGCAGCCTGTTCCTCTTCGCTGCTGGGCGAGCCTTCGTCGCCATTCGACACAAGGATGTGAGCCGTCATCGGGAGTGGATGATCCGAATGCTCGCGGTGGCGATCGGCATCTCCACCATTCGCGTGGTCGATCTGATAATGTTCGGTGCGTTCGAGATGACCGCCCGAATGGCGTTCGGCTTTTCCATATGGATTGGGTGGCTCGCCACAGTGGCGGCCGCGGAGGTCTGGATCCGGGCTACTCGCCCGCGGGTGTCCCCGTCGCACGGAGCCGTGCCCCCACTCTCCACTGCGAGCGCCGCCTAACCCGCAAATGCAGTCTGACCGGCGCGCACGTTTTCAAGGAAGCTGTTTGGTTTGTGTGCCGGTTGAGATCGGCGTACGTTCGGCATCGTGCAGCCGGCGAGCAGGTCGCCGGCAGCCGATTTGCAGCTCGTTAGTCGACACGGAGAACGGTGGAAGGCAAGCTAAAATCAACCACGGCTCTCGGAACGGTCACCGTCACGATTGCCGGGCATTCGTTCTCATCTCATCTCTGGGATGGGCGGTTTGCTTGTTTGTCATTCCGGTTTCCGCCTGACGACGAATGCACTGCAGCAACTTACGGGTTTCGTAGAGAGGCTGAGAAATGAATCCACGCAAACGGACGGCGAGACTCGCAGGATTGTTGCTCCTGTTGGGCGGCATCACCTCGCCCTTTTCGCTCATCTATCTTCCGAAGAAACTCATCGTCGCCGGGGACGCTACGGCCACAGCGAACAATGTTCGGGCCTTTGAGAAGGTTCTCCGGATCGCCATCACGTGCGATCTCATCGGCGTGGTCCTTTTCACTCTCGGGGTTCTGAGTCTCTACCGCCTATTCAAAGACGTGGACAACCAACAGGCTCTGTACATGATCGTCCTGTGGGTGGTCACCGTTCCGATCACGTTCATCAATGAGCTGAACAGGATCGGCGCGCTGATCCTCGTGAGTGGCGCCAGCTTCTTGTCGGCATTCACATCCGGTCAGACGGACGCTCTGGTGATGCTGCTGCTCAAAGTGTTTGGCCAGGGGACCATCGTCAACCAGATTTTCTGGGGCCTCTGGCTCGTGCCATACGGGATCCTTGTGTATAAATCCCGCTTCATACCTCGGGTTTTGGGCCTCCCTCTGATCATCGCTGGCTGCGCCTACGTGTCTGCGAGCGTTACGGAACTTCTCTCGCCACACTACGCTCGTCTCGTTACGGGATGGCTGTTGATGCTGGGAATCGGTGAGCTGCCGATCCTCATCTGGCTGTTGGTAAAGGGAGTCAGGGATCAATCGACGGCTGAAGTGCCGTGATGCGCAGCAGGACCAATTCCCCCGCTGAGCGCTGAACCGTTAGCCGGACACGGGCCGTTCGTCACGTCACGACCTTCCTTGACGCTCGCTTGACGCCGCTAGCGCACCATCCAGTGTCACACACAAGGACCTGACGGTGCGTTACCTGCTTCTTCTTGCTATTGCCTCCCCGCTCCTGCCATGCCGTCTGGCCGCGGTTCAAGAACCGCCTCGAGAGCTGATGCTGGGATTGGATTCGGGTTCCTTCGCCCAGCTGCAGGCGCGAGTCGACGCTCAGGATCGGGTGCGCATTCAGACACGATCAGGCGAGTGGCTGATCATCACGCGACCGAACCTCACCGCCAAGCACCTCGAAACCGCTGCAGATTCTCCGGTAGAGCTTCGGTACGTGAGCCTTATCCAGGTTCGAGGCAACTCAGCCGGCAAGGGGGCGATGGTTGGTGCGGGCATCGGGTTCGTACCGGGCTTCGTCGCGGGCTGGGCGCTGGCGGGCTTTTGTTTTAACCTCCTCGGAGGCGATTGCCCCGAACCCGAGCGCCTGCGTGTCGGGGTCACCGTCGGCGCCGTTGGCGCCACCATTGGGGGCCTGCTTGGCGCTGCCATCGGTGCGGTGCCTCTGTGGAAGACCGTGTACGCCCGCGACCGAGCTTCCCCCCTCTCGGCCCGCCTGTTGCTCACTCCGCATTCTCGGGGCGGCGTCACCCTGGGCGCCTCCGTCCGCTTCTAGCGTCTGCTCCGCGCACGGTCGTTCGCCCACTCAGCGACCGCCCGTGCCGGCTAACAAAGCGGCTGCAGCTGACGGGCGCTCGCCGGGCGTATACCCAGGGCGAACCGGCGCTGTCGCGCCGGAGCTATAGAAAGGTATGTTTGGGTACGGCGGGATAAGTCGCCCGCAGCTGAGCCGCGGGCCGTTGGACCGCGCACTCGGCATCTGATGGCCGACCGATCCTAGGCGAGTTCCAAAGTGCGAAGAGCTTATCAAGCATTCGGCTGGAGCCTGGTTCTGCTGGGCGGCCTCCACATGATCACCACCTTTCGGGCGTTCGATGGCCTGACGAGTGCGGCCGTGTGGTTTTTCGGCGCCGGCATCGCCATGTCCCTAGTGGGCGCCCTGAACCTGCTCAACGCAACGTACGGGCATGCGGCTCGCGGGCTCCGCCTCACCGCCATCGTCACCAATCTGGTCACGGTCGCCTACGCCGGCCTGGCTGGCCTCGCTACTCGGGCCTCGGTGGCTGAGTTAGTTGTGATCGTGGGTCTTGTGGCGAGCACCACGGCCTTTTCGCTGCTTCGAGCCACGGCAGGAGCGCCGCCAAGGGGATCGACCTAGGTTGGACTTGACCCGGTTTCGTGCGTCATGACCGCCTATCTGTGGCTCGCTGCGCTTCTCCTGCTGGCTCCGGCTGAGAACCGCGATCCCGAGACTGGTCGCCTCACTGCCGACTCCATCATCGTTGTCGTGAAGAACGTTCGAATCGACGAAGTCACTGTTTACGCTCAGTTTCACGGCCGGGGCCGCCGCCGAGTAGGCCGCGTTGAGGGCAATGCGCAACGGTCCTTCGTCATCAGCTGGAGCAACGCCGAGCTTACCATGTTCGCCCAGGGCCCGGGGGAGCAACCCCAGCCTTCTAATCCTGTCTCTCCCCGTGTGGGTGACCGCTATGAGTTTACGGTGCATCCCAGTTTTCAGCCGATTAGCCTTCGGTTAGTTGGCCCGAGCCCTGAGCTTCATTGAGCTCAAAGGTGGGTCGTTAGCCGCCAATCGAAACTCCGCGACAACGACCTCGTACACACAAGTGAGGGTCCTCCGATCACCTGGGCGTCGAAAGTGAGGCTGGTGAAGGATGTTCGGAATTCCAGGCGAGGTATTCTGGCCCACGGCGGCCTTCGGGGCGATCATCTTGCTGGTTCTTGGCGGAGTAGTCCTGCTACGGTTCTTGCCCCAACCCAAGTCCCGCCTAATGCACCAGCCAGAGCGTGAGGCGCTGGAGGATCTTCAGGTCCGTCTGGGTCAGCTCGATCAGTTGCAGGAGCGGATTGGCGAGCTGGAGGAGCGGGTCGACTTCGCGGAACGCATCTTAGCAAAGCAGCGCGAGGGCGAACGGTCAGCCCTGCCCAAAGACTAGCCTTGCCCCACTCAGCTCCGACCGCTCACTGACATCGTCAGCCGCTGCCGGCACCAATCGGCGGTGGCGTGCGCCAGCTCCGCGATCACGTCCTCCGCGCTCCGGCCCGCCCGCTTTGGCACCCGGAACGAATGGTCCGCGTCATCCACCACGTGCAGCGTCGCCCGCGCGCCCAGCCGGTCGCATACACCCCGGATCAGCCCCAGGTCCGCCAGGTCATCGCGCGTCCCCTGAAGGAACAGCATCGGCAGCTGGACGTCGTTCAGGTGCGCCGCGCGCGTGTCGGCCGGACGGTTAGGGGGATGGAGCGGAAAGCCCAGGAAGGCCAGGCCTCGCACGCCCGGGAGCGGGCTCGTGGCCGCCGCCGACGATGTCATGCGCCCGCCGAACGACTTCCCGCCGGCGATCAGCGGCAGCTCCGGGGCCGCGCGGGCTGCGGCCACCACGGCCGACCGCACCGTCGCCTCCGCCACGTGCGGGGGGTCCGGACTGCGCCGCCCTTCTTCCATGTAGGGGAACTGGTAGCGGAACGTGGCCACCCCGGCGGCGCCAAGCGCGTCGGCGATCGTCGTGAGGAAGGCGTGGCGCATGCCGGCCCCCGCTCCGTGGCCCAACACGTAGAGCAGCTCCGCATCCCTGGGACGTTGCAGCAGGGCCGACACCGGACCCGCCCCGACGCCGGCGTCGAATCGCAACGGAACCGGTTCGTCACCCATAGCCTTCTCCCCTCGCGGAGCCGCAAACGTCATCGGTGGACCGCGCCGCGGCAAGCCCGGGCGTCACCGCAGGGCGGCGGTGGTCACGATCTCGATCTGGAACCCGCGGTTCAAGGTGCCACAGGGAACTACCGCGCGTGCCGGCTTATGGTTCCCGAAAACCCGGGCCACGGTGGCATTGACCGCGCTCCAGTGGGCGATGTCCGCCACGAAGATGGTGAGCTGCAGCACCCGGTCGAGCGCGCTCCCCGCCGCCTCCAGGATGGCCGCCACGTTGTGCAGCGCCTGCTCGGTCTGCTCCTCGGCCGAACCCGGAGGCCGCTTGGGATCCTTGGGGTCGATGGGCAGCTGCCCGGCGACGAATACCAGGCCATTGTGCACCACGGCCTGGGAGTAGTGGCCCGACGGGATCGGCGCGTTCGCTGTCTGGATGGCGTCCATGGCGTGAGAAGTGAGATGTGAGATGTGAGAAGGGCGCGCAGGTCGCGCACCTCAGTGGGGAAGCCGCACGGCGTTGCCCAACGCCGGGTGGACCTTGAAGAGCCGGCCGCGGGTCACCTGCACGGTGCCCACCTCCGCGCCTCGAGGCTTGGTGACGTAGCGCGCGCGGGTGCAGTGCACCGGGACCGTTCCCGCCTCCCGGGCTTTGCTGTGATACGCGGCCACCGCGGCGGCCTGCCGGAGGGTCTCGCGGCTGGGTTCCTCATCATCCGGCTTGGCGCACAGCACCACGTGGCTCCCGGGAACGCCGTGGACGTGGAACCACCAGTCCTCCGGCGACGCCACGCGGGTACTCAGGTAATCGTTGTCCGCGTCGCTGGCGCCCACCAGGAGCGTCCAGGACCCGGGCAGGTGGTATTGGATGATCCGCCCGCGCGCCATCGGCCGCCGGCCTATGGGCTCGCGGCCGCCGGCGGCGTCTTGAGGTACTTCGCGTACCACGCCAGATACCGCTCCAGCCGGTCCTTCTGGTAACTGGGCGTGGAGAGCCCGTGGTTCTGGCCGGGATACACGATGAGCTGCGTGTCGATGTGCTGGCTCTTGAGCGCCTGGTACATCTGCTCGCCGCCGGCGATCGGCACGTTGAAGTCCTTCTCGCCGCCCAGGAACAACGTGGGCGTCTTGATGCGGTCCGCGTGCCAGAAGGGGTAGGAGATCTTCTCCCACAGTGCCTGGTTCTTCCACGGTGGACCGACCTCGGTGTCGTACTGGTAGATATACTGATCCACGCCGTACATCGAGCTCTGGAGCGCGCTCCCCGCGCCGCTGGTGGCGGCCTTGAACCGCGTGGTGGTCGCGATGGTGTAGTCGGTGAGGATGCCCCCGTAGCTCCACCCGCCGATCCCCAGCCGGTCGGGATCGGCCACGCCCATGGCCACGACCTGATCCACCGCCGCGAGCAGGTCCTGCACCTCCTTGTTGCCCCAATCGGCGTAGATCGCCTTCTGGTACTCCGCCCCGCGGCCGGCGCTGCCACGATAGTTGGCCGCGATCACCGCGAAGCCGTTGGCGGCGAACAGCTCCCGCTCGAAGTTGAACGCGTGCTGATCCTGCCCATTGGGGCCGCCGTGAATGCGCAGCAACGTGGGGTACCGGGTACCGGAGTGGTATCCTGCCGGCTTGGCCAGCAGCCCATTGACGATGGTCCCGTCTTTGCCCTTGGCGCTAAAATCCTCCGTGGTGGCGAGCTGCACCTCGGCGAGCCAGGCGAGGTTCTCGCTCGTGAGCGCCCGCAGGCTCCCCTGCTCCACCGCGTAGATCTCGTTGGGCTGCGTGGCCGACCCCGCGAGCACGGCCACCAGACCTCCCGGCGACGTGGCGAGGTCGGACACCACGCCACGGCCAGTCTCCTCCAGCAGCCGCCGGACCGACCCGTCCGCCACCCGCACGCGCACCGGATACACCACGCGGTCATCGGTCACCAAACCGAAGAGCTCACTCCCGTCCGCGGTCCATTCGGGCTGGCTCACGGGCCGGTCGAGCGCGGCGGTCAAGACCCGCGCGGCACCGCCGTCCACCGGCACGATGGCGAGTTTGTTGAGACCATACGCGCTGAACTGCGCCTCGCTCCCCTGGAGGTAGGCCACCCACTTTCCATCCGGGCTCCAGGCGGGCCGCCCACCATCCGGGCCCGGCCAGGTGGTGAGCTGCCGGGGCTCGGCGCCCACCCTCGCCTCCATGACGTAGACGTTGGGGTCGTTGACGCGGTCAGGATCGGGCGCGCGCTCGCTGACGAAGGCGATGAACCGGCCGTCCGGAGACCACGACGGGTTGTTCTCGCTGTACGGCCCCGACGTCAGTTGCTCGGCTTTCTTGGCCGCGACGTCGAACAGATACAGATGTGACCGGCGATTGCCCAAGTACCCCTGCCCGTCCTGCTTGAACTGATACCGGTCGATCACGATCGGTTTGGCTGTGCGCGGCCGGGCGCTGTCGCCCCCGGGTGGCGCCGCCGAATCGGGGTCCTGCGCCACGATCACGATGCGCTTAGTGTCGGGAGACCACTCGTACCCGGACACGCCGGATTTGAGGTCGGTGAGCTTCTGCGCTTCCCCGCCCGCCCGGTCGAGCAGCCAGATCTGTCCCCCGCTCCGCGACTCCCCGCGCGAGGCGACGAACGAGAGGTACCGGCCGTCCGGGCTCCAGCGCGGGCTGTTTTCGCCGTCCGGCGTAAACGTCAGCTGTACCGTACGGCTGCCGTCCCAGCTCACCATGTAGAGGTCGGAATTGCTCCGGTCCCTGGCCGAGTCGAGCGTCCCAACCACGTACGCCACCCACGCTCCGTCAGGCGAAAGCTGGACGTCGCGCACCGTGCGGAGACGAAACAGATCGTTGACGTTTACCGGGCGCTTCGCGGGCGCCTGAGCGGGCGCGGGCGGCACACCGGCCATGCCGAAGGCCACGAGCAGGAACAGCGTCGGCCAGACCGTTCGACGGGCCATCCTGGTACCCTGATTCATCGGGTTCCTCGCCGCGGAATCACGTAGTAGTTGGGGTCTACCCGGAAGGCGTCCGGACTCGAGAGCCGAAGCGTGGCCGTCTGCCACGCCTCCGAGGGGCGGATGGGCGTGAAGTCGGTGCCCGAGAGCGTGACGCCCACGGGCATGTCGAAACCCGGCACCACGTCGGTCCATCGGTAGGAGAGCGTCGAGTCCGCCACCACGTACTCGAACACCGGGATGTTGGTGGTGCGGAGGTACTGGTCGAACACCCTGGAGAAATCCACCCCGGCGCGCTCGCCGATGTAGTCCTCGATTTCCTCTCCCATCACGGTCTGGTGCCAGAACGTCTGGTTGAGCCCCCGCAGGATGCCGCGCCATTTCTCGTCATCACCCACGATCTGGCGGATGGTATGCAGCAGGTTGCCGCCCTTGGGGTACATGTCGCCCGAGCCCTGGGCGTTGACCCCGTACGGCGGGATGATGGGCCGGTCGTTCCGGATGCCCCGCCGGGTGCCGATCACGTACTCCGACCCGGCCTCTTTCCCAAACAGACACTCAGTGTAGAGGTTCTCCGCGTAGTTCGCAAAGCTCTCGTGCACCCACATGTCGGCGTTGTCCTTCGCCGTGATATTGTTGGCGAACCACTCGTGGGCGCTCTCGTGCACAATGATGAAATCCCACTTGAGGCCCAGCCCGGTTCCCGAGCCGTCGCGGCGGCGGTAGCCGTTCTCGTACCAATTCCCGTAGGCGACGGCGCTCTGGTGTTCCATGCCGGGATGGGGCGTCTCGATCAGCTTGAAGCCGTCCTCATACCAGGGGTACGGCCCAAACCAGCGCTCGAAGCACTGGAGCATGGTCCTGGCCTGTGCGAACTGTCTCCGGGCGGCCTCCAAGTGATAGTCCAGGGGCCAGAAGTCCATCGTGAGCCGGCCCCGCTCGCCCTCGAACACGTCACTGTAGTGCGCGTAGCTCCCGGCCCCGACGGCGATCGCGTAGTTGTTGATCGGGTTCACCACGAACCACTCGTACGTCGTGGTGCCGTCCGGGTTGCGGGTGGTGCTCCGCAGCCGCCCGTTGGAGACGTTGATCATGGGGTCGGGCACGGTGATGGCGATGCGCTGGCTGTCGGGCTCGTCGGCCTGGGTGTCCTTGTTGGGCCACCAGACGCTGGCACCCATCCCCTGGTCCGTCGTGACCACCCACGGCCGGGCGAGACTATCCTGCGTCCAGGTGAAGCCGCCATCCCAGGGCGGGCGTGGGGCCACCCGTGGCTTGCCGTGGTAGTAGACCGTGAGCGTCCCGAGCTCGCCCGGGCGCTGCGGCGCCGCGAGCGCCGCGAAGACGGCGTTGCCCTCCCGCCGGAAGGGCACGGACCGGCCGTCCTGCACCATGCTGTCCACCTCCAACGGCGTCATGAGATCGATCTGCATCTCCTGCGCCGGCTGGAGAACCCGGTAGACGATGCCATTCGATCCCCGGATGCTGCTGTCGGCGGGATCCACCGCGACCTGCAGGTCGTAGAAAACCACGTCCCACCACACCCGCCAGGGCGTAGTGAACGATCCCCGCAGCGTATCGGCGCGGGTGTACGCGCGCGCGCTGGGCGTCTGGGATGGGAGCGCGGAAGCCGTCCCCGCCAAGGCGATCACCACGAGGCCGAGCGGCGCGCGCACTGTCCTCAGCCCCAAGGCAGGTCTTCGACCGGGCAGGACTGCACTCGTCCGTCAATGATGCGCCGTCCGAACTCGCAGCACCCGACGATGGCCGCGCTCTCGGTGGCGTAGGTGTCGGGCCCGCTGAACGCCCGTGAGCTTCTGCGACGGGTGATCAGGAGATCCAGCGTCCAACGCCCGGACCCCCGGATCTGAAACGTCCTGGGGGTGATGGCGAAACCCTTATAGGAGATGGGATGCACACTGACGCCTCGGCGGAAGACCATGGAAGTATACCTCACCGCCTCGGCTTCTGGTGCCGTTCAGGTTCGTCAAGCGCGGTCTCAGGGACCCCGGGCCGGGATCGTGCCGCTCAGCCCGGAAGCGTGATCGTCACCACCGCCAGCCGGCAGGTTGGCGGACAGTCGGGCCCGTTCGGCTGCACCACCTCATACGACGGGGTCACCACCTCCTCCGCCGAGCCCCCAGACCAGGTCACCCGAATCGTCACCTGGGTCGGCGTGAAACCGGTGAAGACCGCCTCCCGGCACAGGCTCGCCTCCGTACACGTGTAGGACCGGATCTCATTGTTGCCCCGCGCCTCGATGGTGTAGGACGACGGAACGCCCCCGCCCAGCTCGACCACCAACGCATTGCTGCACTCGATCCCGGTGCAGGTCACCGGCTCGCCCAGACTGCACCCCGCGAGCAAGCAGGACACCCACAGCCCCGCACCCGGCAGCCGATCCCCGGCCGTCATCGCCGCACCCGCGCCAGCCGCGCCTGCAGCCGCTCCAGCACCGCGTGTAAGTCCGGCTGCTCCTCCAATACCCCCACTACCGGATCGCCACCCAGCTTCTTCATCCGCCGCGGCGCGTTGGCGATGGTGAACTTCCCGATCTCGAGCTTCCCACCCACCTCGCTCCACTTGAGCGGCATGGACACCGGCGCCCCCGGCAACGGCCGCACGCTGTACGGCGCCACCAGCAACCGCCCATGCCCGTTCTGCACGAAGTCCATATACACTTTCCCTTCCCGCTTGGCCGGATTCCGCGTAATGGTGGCGATGTCCCGGTGTTCCGCCGCAATCACTCGCGCCAACACCTGCCCCAGCTGCCGCGTCTGCTCGAACGTGAGCTGCCGGCCCACCGGCAGCAGCACGTGCAACCCCGTCGAGCCGCTGGTCTTGACGAAACTCGGCAGCTCGATCGCGTCGCACAGCGCCTTGATGGCCCGCGCCACCCTGACCACGTCCCGGAACGGCGCCTCCTTGGGATCCAGGTCCAGGATGCACCAGTCCGGCTGCCCCAGCGTCCCGATCCGGCTCCCCCAAATATGCAGTGGGATGGCACCCATGTTGATGATGTAGGTGAGCGCCGCCTCGCTGTCGCACACGAAATAGTCCAGCTCCCGTTCCGACCCCTCGCTCCACAATGTCTCAGTGCGAATCCACTCCGGCGCGAACCCCGGCGCGTCCTTCTGGAAGAACGACTTGCCCTCGATCCCGTCCGGAAACCGGGTCAACACCAGCGGCCGGTCCTTGAGATACGGCAACAACCACGGCGAAATCGCGCGGTAGTACGCGATGAGATCGCCCTTGGTGTAAGCCTCGGCTGGCCAGAACACCTTGGTAACGTTGGACAGCACGACTTCATCGACGCCCGGGGTCCGGGCGGACGGGCGGACGGGCGGACGGGCGGACGGCATCGAGTGACCGCCTGACCGCCCGACCGCCCGACCGCCCCCCTGCCTCACGCACTCCGCCGCCGTCTTGTCATCTCTGAACCGCAGAAACACCGGCTGGCGAAGCTGCCCCTGCTCCGTCATCTCCTTGTACCGCACCTCGCACACCACCGTCGGCTCGATCCAGGTGGTCTCCGCATCCTTCGGTACCGGACCGCCGCACGGCGCGTCCGGCCGGCGCCCGTTTTCCAGCGCCGAGCGAATGGGATCCAGCTGATCCGCGGTAAACCCGCTCCCTACCCGGCCCGCGTAGGTCAGCGCCCCATCCACATGGTCCGCGACGTGCAGAGCGCCGAAACCGGAGCGCGCCCCGCGTCCCTTGGTGAAGCCCACCACCACGAAGTCGCCCGTCTTGTCCGCCCGCACTTTGATCCACTCGGCGGACCGTCCCGCCCGGTACGGCCCGTCGTCCTTCTTCGCCACCATCCCTTCCAGATGGAGCCGCATCAGCCCCTCGTAGAAAGCCTCGCCGTCTTCCTCGATGTGGTCGGTGTACTTGAGCGCGCCGGCGGCCGGCAACACGCGCCGGAGCAGCCGCTTCCGCGCCGCCAACGGCAACGGCCGGAGGTCGAACCCCTCAAACGCCAGCAGATCGAACGCGAAATAGGTGGCGGGATACTCGACCGCGGCCGTCCGCACCTCGGCCGGCCGAGTGAGCCGGCCCCGCTTCTGCAACCGGTCGAAACTCGGCAGGCCCGCTTCGTCCAGGCACACCGCCTCACCGTCCAGCACCAGACCGTCGTACGGCAACGCCCGCACCGCGCGCGCCACCTCCGGAAACGTGGCCGTCGCGTCGTTGGCGTTCCGCGTGAGCAGCTTCGCCTCCCCGCCCTCACGGCCCGCCAGGATCCGGTACCCGTCGTACTTGATCTCGTAGATCCAGCCCTTCCGCGAGAACGGCGCCTCCCGCGTCTCAGCCAGCATCAGCTTGACGTCCCGCACCGAGAGCCGCCGCCTGGGCGCCTTGAGATTCTCGAGCTGACCAGCGATCTCCCTCGCCCGGGGATTGCCGTCGCGCAGTTCTTCGACCGTGAGACCGGACAGGACGGATCCCTGGACGAACTCGTCCCCGTTGGCGGACACCAGCGTGTCCCGCTCTTTGATGAGCAGCCATTCCTTCCCGGTGCTGTCCTTGCGGTTGGACTTGCTCTTGATCTTCACCAGCGTCCAGCGGCCGCGCAGCTTGTACCCACGGAGGTCGAACAGGAGCTTGCCCTTTTCCATCCCCAGGTCCGGATCTTCCAGCGGCACCCAGGCGCCGCGATCCCACACGATCACCGCGCCGGCCCCGTAGTTGCCCTCGGGGATGATTCCCTCGAAATCGCCGTACTCGATCGGATGGGGCTCCACATGCACCGCGAGGCGCTTGTCCTGCGGATTGCGGGACGGACCCTTGGGCACGGCCCACGATTCCAGCACGCCGTGCATCTCCAGCCGCAGATCGTAGTGCAGCCGAGTGGCCGCGTGCTTGTGCACCACGAACAACCCGCCCGCCATCGCGCCGGCGGCAACCGTCCCGGCGGGCTCCGGCGTGCGCTCCACCGCGCGCTTGGCGCGGTAGGTGGCTAGGCGATCCGCTGTCCGCTCTCCGCTGTCCGGGGGAAGTTTGGGCACGGTGAGATGTTATCGCCGCAAATTATTGGCGCGCAATATGTTGGCCCGCCAACTGGCGTCGGGCGCCGGCGGGAATCGGATACCGGTCAGCGGAGAGCGGACAGCGCATCGTTGCGTAACCCGCTGGCACTTCATAGCTTGCCGTTACTATGCCTGCACGCCCAATCTCATCTGCGACCGTTTCGTTCGGACTGGTCTCGGTCCCCGTCCAACTCTATTCCGCGGCTGAATCTTCGGCCAACGTCTCGTTCAACCTGCTGCACAAGAAGTGCGGCTCGCGCCTCAAGCAACAGTACTTCTGCCAGAAGGACGGCGAGAAGGTCGAACGCGATGACATGGTCAAAGGCTACAAGCTCCCCACGGGTCAGTTCGTGCAGTTCACCAAGGAAGAGCTCAAGGCCCTGGAGGAGAAGAAGACCGAGTCCATCAACATCACCGAGTTCGTGCCCTTGAAGGACGTGGACCGCATCTACCTGGACAAGGTCTACTATCTGGGGCCGGACAAAGGCGGCGAGCGGGCTTACAAGTTGCTGGCGGCAGCGCTCAAGGAGACGGGCCGCGCCGCGCTTGGACAGTACGCCGCCCGAGGGAAGCAGTACCTGATTCTGGTCCGGCCCATGGACGGCGTCCTGGTGATGGAACAGCTCTACTACCAGGATGAGATGCGCTCGGCCAGAGAGGTCCCGA
Organism: Gemmatimonadales bacterium; assembly: GCA_035287045.1. Taxonomy (GTDB): domain Bacteria; phylum Gemmatimonadota; class Gemmatimonadetes; order Gemmatimonadales; family GWC2-71-9; genus JACPAP01. Next base: position 19,137 of record DATECF010000148.1, read on the forward strand.
TCAGCGACGTCGAGGTGAAGGACCAGGAGCTCAAGCTGGCGATCCAGCTTATCGAGCAAGGCGCATCCGATGCCTTCCGGCCCGAAGCCTATTCGGACACGGTCAAGGCGCGGATGCTGGAGCAGATTCAGAAGAAGATCGAGGGCCAGGAGATCACAGAGGAGCCCTCGGAGGCGCCGCAGACCCAGATCATTGACCTGATGGAGGCGCTGAAGGCGAGCCTCGCCAAGGGCAAGACCGGCGGCGAGCGGAAACCGGCCCAGGGCGCCGCTCAGCCGGCTGCCGGGCCCAAGCGCGCCGCCAAGCGCAAGGCCAGCTGACCGGCTATACCACTCAGGACGTCGCCAAGCTTTTAGGTCTATCGGAAGCCCAGGTCCGCGGTTTCGCGCGCGCCGGCTTCCTCACGCCCGGCCGCAGCACCCGCGGCCAGCTCCGATTCTCGTTCCAGGACCTGGTGCTGCTCCGGGCCGCCAAGGGCCTGGCCGCCGCCAGAGTCCCGGGCCGGCGCATCCGCGCCGCCCTGAGGCGGCTCCGGGACCAGCTGCCACTGGGCCGCCCGCTTTCGGCGCTGCGCATTGCGGCCGAGGGTGATCGCATCGTGGTGACGGATGGGGAGACCGCCTGGTACCCGGAGTCGGATCAGGTGGTGCTGGACTTCAGCGTTTCCGAGATCGCCACCAAAGCCGGCCCCATCGCCCGCAAGCGGGCCGAGGCGGCGCGGGTGCAGGAGACCCTCTCGGCGGATGAGTGGTACGCGCTGGGCTTCGATCTCGAGGTGACCTCGCCGGACGAGGCGCGCGACGCGTATCGCCGGGCCCTGGAGCTGGACCCGCATCACGCCGGCGCCCACATCAACCTGGGGCGGTTGCTGCACGAGGCCGGGCGGCTGGAGGATGCGCTGGGCCATTACCGGCTGGCGCTCCAGGCCCATCCGGAC
>DATECF010000149.1:0-25872 GCA_035287045.1 Gemmatimonadales bacterium
GGCGGGCCACGTCCACGAAGACGGAAAGGCCCCCTTCGCACACGATCAGCGCACAGCCGGCCTCCTCCACCTCGTCGCGCGTCGGCTGCGGCTTGAGCACCGCGCTGACCACCTGGGGCGTGGGGCAGCCGGTGAGCCAGAGCGAGAGGTCGATCAGCGAGATGCCGAGGTCCAGCATGGCGCCCCCGCCGGCCTGGCGCCGCTGCTGGCGCCAACTCCCGGACGGGCCCAGGGGCCGAAACATGTACCACCCGCTCCGTACGCCCACCACCTCGCCCAGGTCCCCGCTCCTGAGAAACGCGCGCAGCGCCTGCACGTCGCTTCGATAGCGGTGGTTCATTCCCACCATCACCACTCGGTCCACCCGCTCGGCCGCCGAGCGGATCCGCTCCACCCCCGCCGAAGACATCGCGAGCGGGCGTTCGCACAGCACGTGCGCGCCCGCCGACAGGGCGGTCTGCACGTGCACGTCGTGCAGATGATTGGGCGTGCAGATCGCCACCACGTGCGGCTGGGCCGCCTCCAGCAGCTCCTCGATGTCCTCGAACACAGTGGGAATCTGGAATCGAGCGGCGACCGCGTGGGCCTTGGACAAATCGTTGTCGCAGATACCCACCACCTGCACGTCGGGCAAACGTACCAAAGCCGGCAGGTGCGCCACCTGGGCGATCGCCCCGGCGCCTACCACGCCGACCCGCAGGGCGTCGTTCATCGAGGAGCGGGCATCGGGAACCGGTACATGAGCCCGCCGCGAGCGGACGCCAGCCGGAGCTCGCTGGTCAGCGCCCCCCGCAGGTCCACGGTGGCGGCCAGGTGCGAGACCAGCGCCACCTCCACGCCCATCGAGAGGTTGACGCCGGCCACGATGGTGTCCAGCGCGTCTTCCACGAAGGTCCCGTCAATCGCCGTGCCGTCGCCGTCCCGCACATGCACGCCGATCCCCAGTCCCAGGTACGTCTGGACCCGATCGGCCGGGAACAAGTACTGAAGGTCCCCGTCCAGTGCCAGCTGCGACCAGGTGATCGAGCGCACGTTAATGGTGAAGTCGCCGGTGGGATCCAGCACCACCAGCCGCAACCGCTGCTCGAACCGGGCGATCTCGTCTGGATTGAACTCGGCTCGGAAGTAACTGGCCCCGAACATCACCCGGAGCCGCGGCGCGAGCACGCCATAATCTACCCGGAGCGCCGGGGTGGGTTCGGCGGTGAGGCGGTCCGACACCACGCCGCCCATCTCGACGCCGAGGCCGGCCAGACGCAGGCCTTCGTAGCTGAATTGCTCGAAAAAGCCTTGGGCGGGGAGCGCGGCGGGGAGCAACGCCAGGAGCGCCACCGTCCTGGTGGCTCGGGAACCGGGGATTTGGCTCAGTACCATCGCTCGATGTGCGCGCCTGGATAGTACGCCGCGAGAATCTGCCGAACGTCCTGCCCCGCTCTGGCCCGGCCTACGGCGCCCCACTGGCACATCCCCACGCCGTGCCCCCAGCCGGCCCCCACCACCTTCAGCCGGACGAGCCGGTTGCCCTGGTACTCCGGGTGCACCTGCACGGCCGTGCTGCCAAGGGGCCGGCCCTCGGGCGTGGCGAACACCGTGCGGATGTCGGGCGCGTGCACCGGAATCTCGCCCTGCCCCACTTGGATGCGTAGCTCCGACGCGCGGCCGGAGCGCCCCGTGTGCGCGACTCGCACGCCGCGGATTTCGTCAACGGTTTCCGCGGAAACGCCCAGCTGCCGGCTCACGGTGCGCCGTAATATATCCCGCAGCGTCGCCTGGTCCCACTCGACGGTCCAGCGAAACCGCGGCGAGATGTCGCAGTAGTACCCGTCAGCGCTGCCCGGCCGGCGGTCGGATACCGACCGCAGGTACGCAAGATCCGCCACGCCGCGAAAGGCCTCGCCCGGCGTCGCGGTGGCGTAGCCGCAGGTCGAGTGGAAGAAGGCGGCAATGGGCTGGCCACGGTAGGTGAGGATGAGCCCCGTGGTCGCCCGCACCGCGGCGCTACCCTCGGGCGACTCGGCGTCCACGCCGCCGTAGACCTGATCCGAGACCCCGGCCTCGAGGTCGTACCCCTGCGACGCGAAGCGGCCGCGGTTCCGGAGCGCGTAGGTTCGGGAAACCACCGCCTGCGCCGCCAGGGCGGCGACCTCGCTGCTCGAGCGTCGCCCCATCTCACCGCTCACCACGCCCAGCAGATAGTCCTCCACCTCCAGCCGGTTCACCGCGGTCACGCCCCCGTCACGGGCCATCAGCTCCACCGTGCCTCGATACCGCCGCCCGTTGATGCCCACCACACCGCCCGGGTCCGGGCTCATCAGGAGCAGGCGCTCGTAGCGCTCGGCGCCGCCGCTCACCACGACGGCCCGCCCATCCGCCGACACCGTCACCTGGCGATTGTCGACCTGCAACACCGCCATCCCCTCGGCGAACCCGGTCAGCCGCCCCACACCGCCCACGGTCACCTGGGGAGCGCCGTTGGCGAGCCCGATCCGGAGCTCGGGCTGCTGCGCAGGGCGCTGGGGCTGCGGCTGGGGACGCGCGCACGCGCCCGCGGCCACCCCGAGCGCGCTAGCGGCCGCGAGCCGCCGCCAGGGCGTCCGCCAGCCGCTCAACGGTCTGGTCAATGACGGAGTCGTCGTGCGCCGCCGATAGAAACCCAGCTTCGAACGGCGATGGTGCCAGGAGAACGCCGCGCTCGCGGGCCGCCCGGTGGAACCGGCGAAACAGCTCGGTGTCAGAGCGCCTGGCCTCCGCGAAGTTGGTGACCGGCCCCGGGTGGAAGAAGCAGCCCCACAGGGATCCGGCGCTCCCCGCCCAGAAGGGCACATCCAGGGAGCGCGCGGCCGACCGCAGGCCGTCCACCAGGTGCCGGGTTCTCCGGTCCAGCACATCGAACACGTTCTCGGCCCGCGCCGTCCGCAGCGTGGCGAGCCCGGCGGCGATGGCCAGCGGATTGCCGGAGAGCGTCCCCGCCTGGTACACCTTGCCGGCCGGCGCGATCATCTGCATGAGCTCGCGCCGCCCGCCGTAGGCCCCCACCGGCAGCCCGCCGCCGATCACCTTCCCCAGCGTGGTGAGGTCGGGCCGCACGCCCGCCACGGCCTGCGCGCCACCCGCATGAACGCGGAAACCGGTCATGACCTCGTCGAAGATCAGCAGGGCCCCGTGGGCCGTGGTCAGGCGCCGCAACGCCGGCAGGAACTCCGGCAGCGGCGGGATGAACCCGGCATTCCCGATGTAGGGCTCAACGATCACCCCGGCGATCCGGCCTGCGTGGCGCTCCAGCGTGACCCGCACCGCCTCGGCGTCGTTGAACGGGCAGACCAGCGTGAGGCGCGCGACGTCGGCCGGCACGCCCGGGCTGTCCGGCAGGCCCAGCGTGGCCACGCCGGAGCCGGCCGCCACCAGAAACGCGTCCGCGTGCCCGTGGTAACAGCCGTCGAACTTGAGAAGCAGGTCGCGCCCGGTGGCGGCGCGCGCCAGCCGCACCGCCGCCATGGTCGCCTCGGTCCCGCTGTTGACGAAGCGGACCATCTCCACCGACGGCATCATCTCCGCCACCAGCTCCGCGAGCTCGGCCTCCGCCGGGTGCGAGAACCCGTACGACGTGCCATGGGCCAGAGCTTCCTGGATGGCGCCTCGGACGGCGGGATGGTCGTGCCCCAGGAGCAACGGGCCCCAGGACAGCACGTAATCCGTGAGCCGCTCCCCGTCCACCGTCTCGATCACCGCGCCGTGGGCTGAGCGCACGAAGATGGGATCGCCACCCACCGCCCTGAACGCGCGCACCGGCGAGTTCACACCGCCGGGCAGCACCCGCTCGGCCCGCTCCTGGAGGGCGCGGGACTTCACGCCAGCGCCGCCGCGTGAAAATCGTCGTCGTCGCTGTCCACCACCGTCGCGGTCACAAAGTCGCCCGGCCTGGCCCACCCGCCGCGCGCCAGATACGTCACCCCGTCCACGTCGTCCGCCTGCCACATGACGCGGCCCACGTGGGTGGCGCCGCCGGCGGCCGGGTCGGCCACCTGATCCACCAGGACCTCGGTGGTTTTCCCCACGTAGCGCGCCAGGCGCTCACTGGAGATGGCCCGCTGGATCTCGGTCAGCTCCTCCTGCCGGGCCCGTTTGACCTCGTCGGGAACGTCGTCCGGATAGGTCGCCGCGCGGGTCCCCTCCTGCTCGGAGTAGGCGAACACCCCCAGGCGCTCGAACCCGATCTCCTCCGCGAAATCGCACAAGCGCCGGAAGTCGTCGTCGGTCTCGCCCGGGAACCCCACGATGGCCGTGCTGCGCACCGCGATCTCCGACACCGCGTCCCGGAGCAGGGCCACCTTCTCGCGGATCGTCGCCCGGCGCTCGGGACGCCGCATCCGCTCCAGCATCCGGTCCGAGGCGTGTTGAATGGGGATGTCAATGTAGGGCACCACGCGCCGCTCGGCGGCCATCAAATGCAGGAGCCGCGGCGAGAGCCCGGCGGAATAGACGTAGAGCAGCCGGAACCACGGCACCGAGGTCTCGCGCAGGAGGGCTTCCAGCAGGTCGGGCAGCCGGGGCCCGCCGCGACCCAGGTCCCGACCGTAATGGGCCAAATCCTGCGCCACCAGGTTGATCTCCTTGGCGCCCTGCGCTTCCAGCAGCTGGGCCTCGCGCACCAGTCGCTCCAGGGGCTCGGAGCGATGGCGGCCCCGCATCAACGGAATGGCGCAGAAGGCGCAGGTGTGATCGCAGCCCTCGGAGATCTTGAGGTAGCGCACGTGGGGCGCGGCGCCGAGGTAGTGCCGCACGCCCGGGTGCCGGGCCAGGGGATCTTCCAGGAGTCCCTTCGAGGCCAGCTCGGGCACCAGCCGATGCAGGTCGCTGAATCCCAGCCAGAGATCCACTTCCGGAATCTCCTGCCGAAGGTCGTCTCGATATCGCTGGACCAGGCATCCAACCGCCACGACCGCCTTGACCGCCCCGTCCGCCTTCAGCTTGGTGGCGCCCAGGATGGCTTCGATGGACTCGCGTTTGGCGGCGTCAATGAAGCCGCACGTGTTGATCAGGACCACGTCGGCGCGGTCCACGTCGGGTGTGACCTCCGCCCCGTGGCCCACCAGCTCGCCCACGAGGCGTTCGGAATCCACCGTCGCCTTGTCGCAGCCGAGCGAAACGACGCCGAGCTTCACGAGCGGTAGTTGCCGAACGTGAGCTCGATCCCGAAGTCCTGGCCCCGCAGGAACGTGATGACGTCCTGGAGGTTGTCCTTGGAAGGGCTGGAGACGCGGAGCTCCTCACCCTGGATGGCAACCTGCACCTTCTTGAAGCTCTGCTCCTTGACGGCTTTGACGATCGCCCTGGCGGTGTCCGTGGGGATCCCCTGGGTAAGCGTCAGCACCCGCCGCACGTGGCCGCCGGCGGCGGGCGTGAGGTCACCGACCTTGACGTTCTTGAGCGGCACGCCGCGCTTGATGAGCTTGCCCTGGAGGACGTCGAACAGCGCCCGCATGCGGAAGTCGTCGTCGGCTTCCAGCGTGAGCGTGGCCTTGGCCCGGTCGAACTGCATGGTGCAGTGCGACCCTTTGAAGTCGTACCGCTGCCCGATCTCCTTCAGCGCCTGATTGACCGCGTTGTCCACCTCCTGGAGATCGGCGCCGGTGGACACGTCGAACGATGCTTGAGAAGCCATGGCTCGGAATATAAGAGGGGAAGAAGCAGCGTGAGGGGTAAGCGGTGAGAAGGCCACTTCTTACCCCTCACCCCTTACGCCGAACCGGACCGCTTAGAAGAGGAAGCTCTCCAGCGCGCGGGCGCGACTCACATGCCGGAGGCGGGCCAGCGCCTTCTCTTTGATCTGTCTCACCCGCTCCCGCGTGATCCCCAGCATGGAGCCGATTTCTTCCAGCGTCATGGGCTCCTGGCCGTCCAGGCCGAAGTAGAGCCGCAGGATCTTCGCCTCGCGATCCTTGAGGGTGCCCAGCACTTCCTCAATGGACTCGGTGAGCGCGTGCTCGAAGGTCTCGTCGTCGGGACCGGGGTTCTGCGTATCGGGCAGGTAATCGAGGAGTTTGTTGTCTTCGCCGGGCGTGAGCGGGGCGTCCAGCGAGAGGTGGCTCTGGGAGATGGACAACGTCTTGGCCACTTCGTCTTCTGAGATGTCCATCCCTTCCGCGATCTCCTCCACCGTGGGCTCGCGTCCCAGCTCCTGGAGCAGGGCCGACGAGCGCTTGCCGATCCGGTGCAGCGTGCCGGCGCGGTTCAGCGGTACCCGGACAATGCGGCTCTGCTCCGCCAGGGCCTGCAGGATGGCCTGGCGAATCCACCACACGGCGTACGAGATGAACTTGATGCCTTTGGTCTCGTCGAACTTGTGGGCGGCGCGAATCAGGCCCAGGTTCCCCTCGTTGATCAGGTCCGAGAGGCTCACGCCCTGGTTCTGGTACTTCTTGGCCACCGAGACCACGAACCGGAGATTGCTCCGCACCAGCTTGTCCAGCGACTCATGGCAGCCGGTCCTGATCCGCTGTGCGAGGAACACCTCGTCCTCACGGGAGATCAGTGGGTACCGACTGATTTCGCGGAGATACTGATCCAGCGAGCCTTCGTCGAACGACGCCTTCTTGACCGAGCCGAGCCGCATACGGTCGGATCCCTCCGCCGAGAGCTAGCTATCACGCCAAGTCCCGCGAGCCGAGCGGCCAGCGGGACTTGGAGAAGTGTCGGTTAGGTCAAACGCGACGGCGATGCCGGACACCGGGATCCCCGGGACTTCGTCCGTCTCGTAGCTAGGCGTCGCCATCGGTAAGGAACGTTAGCGGGGCCCTTCTAGGGGCGCAACTGTCACCGACCAGCCACGCCCGGCCGCCCACCGCCTGAGCGCCGCCACCAGCTCCCCGGGCGGACACTCATGCTCCAGGGTAGCCGCCACGCATGCGGCTCGCTCACCACAGGCGAACTCCGCCCGGACCACCCGGCCCTGCGGGACGTCTCCCAACGCCCCCCAGTCCAGCGGGGACCCGCCCACATTGAGGATCACGGCCACTGACCGATGGTGCATGGGCGAGCATAACGGTGGCCAGCGTGACGTGTGTCACACTTCTATTGCGGAACGGACCAGATTCCCGCAAGCCGCAGGGGGCGGAGCGGCCGCAGCGGCTGCCCTGGCGAGACGTGGTCCGCTGCGGCCCCTCCGGCCTCCACCGCCTCTCCCGCCGTTGCCGTGGCCTGGCTAACATCCGCTCACCCGCAACGAACGCCTGCCAATGATCGCCACCCAGCCCCACGCCTTCCTCGAGCGCCTCGGTATCGACCACGTCAATCTCGGCGGCTTCGCCGGCGAGTGGATCGGCTCCGGCCCGGAGCTCGAGGTCATCACGCCCATTGACGGCTCCCAGCTCGCCGTCGTCCGGCAAGTCACGGAGCAGGAATACGACCGGGTGGTGGACCGCGCCCACGCCGCGTTCCTCGCCTGGCGCACGGTGCCCGCGCCCAAGCGCGGCGAGCTGGTGCGCCTGCTGGGCAATCGGCTCCGCGAGCTGAAACCGGACCTCGGCGCCCTGGTCACGCTCGAGATGGGCAAGATCGCCGCCGAGGGCGAAGGCGAGGTCCAGGAAATGATCGACATCTGCGACTTCGCCGTGGGGCTCTCGCGCCAGCTGTACGGGCTCAGCATGCACTCCGAGCGCCCGGATCACCGGATGTTCGAACAATGGCATCCGCTTGGGCTCGTCGGGTTGATTACCTCGTTCAACTTCCCCGTAGCCGTCTGGAGCTGGAACGCCGCCCTCGCCGCGGTGTGCGGCGACAGCGTGCTCTGGAAGCCGGCGAGCAAGACGCCGCTTACGGCCATCGCCGTCACCCGGATCGCGGAGCAGGTCTGCCGGGAGCAGGGCGTCGATCCCGCCATCTTTTCCCTGGTGGTCGGCAAGGGCTCGACCGTCGGCGACCGATTGCTCCACGACCGGCGCATCCCGCTGGTCTCCGCCACGGGGAGCTGCCAGATGGGCTACCGCGTGGGTGAGGTCGTGGGGAAGCGTCTGGGCCGCACCATTCTGGAGCTCGGCGGCAACAACGCCATCATCGTGACCCCGCACGCCAATCTGGATCTGGCGCTCCGGGCCATCGTGTTCGGGGCCGTGGGCACCGCCGGCCAACGCTGCACGTCCACTCGCCGGATCATCGTGCATGAGTCCATCAAGGGCCGGCTGATCGAGCGCCTGGTGAAGGCGTACCGCGACATGACCATCGGCGACCCGCGGGATCCGCGCACGCTGATGGGACCCCTGGTCACGCACGACGCCGTGGACGACCTGCGGCGGGCGATCCAGCGCCTCAACGCCGAAGGTGGGGAGGTGGTGTTTGGCGGCGAGCCCCTCGAGGGTCCGGCCTATCCCGGCGGTCATTACGTGCGTCCGTGCATCGCCACGGCCCGGAACGACTACGCCATCGTGCAGGAAGAGACGTTCGCGCCGATCCTCTACCTCATTGGCTACGGGCGGCCTTCGTCCTCCCCGGCGCAGGCGGTGGATGAGCTGGAACAGGCCATCGCGTTCCACAACGGCGTGCCGCAGGGGCTGTCGTCCGCCATTTTCACCGAGCACGTCAGGGAGTCCGAGCGATTCCTGTCGCAGCGCGGGAGCGACTGCGGCATCGCCAACGTCAACATCGGGACCAGCGGCGCGGAGATCGGCGGCGCGTTCGGCGGGGAGAAGGAGACCGGCGGGGGACGTGAGTCTGGATCGGATGCCTGGAAGCTGTACATGCGGCGGCAGACGAACACGGTGAACTGGAGCACGGACCTGCCGCTGGCGCAGGGAGTCAAGTTTGGATAGGCGGATAGAGCGGATAGAGCGGATGGTGGGTCGCAGGACGGCGCTCTATCCGCTCTATCCGCCTATCCGCCCGACGCAGACTCCTCAGGCTCCCCCGACCGCTGCAACCCGTAGCGCTCGATTTTCTTATACAGGTTGCTCCGCGGCATCTCCAGCTTGCGCGCCGTCTCGCTCACATTCCAGCCGTTCTCCGCCAGCTTCGCCACCAGAAACGCGCGCTCCGCCTCTTCCTTGAACGCCTCGAACGTGGACGCCCGAAGGAGGGGAACCAGGGGGCTGTCGGACGGGCCACCCACCAGCGCGGCCACGTCGCCGGCCGTGACCGCGTCGCCCGGCGCCAGGATCAGCAGACGCTCCACGGCGTTCTTGAGCTCGCGCACGTTGCCCGGCCAATCCCGGGCGCTCAGCGCCTGCACCGCGTCCGGGCTGAAACGCCGGGCCCGCACGCCGGCGCTGCGGGCCAACTCGCCCCGAAAATGCTCAATCAACAGCGGGATGTCCCCGCGTCGCTCCCGGAGCGGCGGGACCTGGATGGGAACCACATTCAGGCGATAGTACAGGTCCTCGCGGAATCGGCCGGCCGCGATCTCCTCTTCGAGCGCCTTATTGGTGGCGGCGATGACCCGCACGTCCACTTTGACGGACTTGGCCGCGCCGATCCGCGTGACCACGCCCTCTTGGAGCGCGCGCAAGACCTTGGCTTGGGTGGCGGGGCTCATGTCGCCCACTTCGTCCAGGAACAGGGTGCCGCCGTCCGCCTGCTCGAACTTGCCGGACCGGTCCGCGAAGGCACCGGTGAACGAGCCCTTCATGTGGCCGAACAGCTCGCTCTCGATGAGCTCGCTCGGGATGGCCGCGCAGTTCACCTCTACGAACGGCTGCTCCGCCCTCGGCGAGGCGGCGTGCATGGCGCGGGCGACCAGCTCCTTGCCGCTGCCGTTTTCGCCCACGATCAGCACGCGGGCGTTGGTGGGAGCCACCTTCTCGATGCGCTGGAGCAGCTCGCGGATCGCCGGGCTCTCCCCCGCCATCTCGTAGGTCTCGCCCACCGTGGCGCGCAGGCGCTCGTTCTCGGAGGCGAGGTCCAGATGCGCAAAGGTGCGCTTCAGCGTCACCAGGATCCGGTCGGTGTCGAGCGGCTTCTCCAGGAAATCGTAGGCGCCGAGTTGCGTGGCCTCGACCGCCGTCTGGATGGTGCCGTGGCCGGAGATCATCACGACCTGCGCGCGCGGATCCAACGCGCGGAGCTTGGCCAGTACCTCGAGGCCGTCCAAGCCCGCCATCTTGACGTCCAGCAGCACCAGGTGAGGCTGGAACTCCGGATAGGTCTCCAGCGCCTCCGGCCCGGAGGGCACCGTGCGGACTTCGATGCCCTCGTACTCGAGGAGCTGGCGCAGCGCCTCGCGCACGCCCTTTTCGTCGTCAACGACCAGAACTCTACGTGCCATGGTGTCCGACTAGCGTCGATAGAATGTGACCCCGCTGGTCCGAATCCGCAGGTCCCCAACCGTGGGCGGAACCGAAATGGGCACGATGCCGTCCGGCCGCCCCGTCAACTTGTTTACCACGACCGGCACCGCGGACTCGGGGAACGGGAATGACCGCACCACGAACGAGTCCGGTTTCCACGCGACCGCGCCCACCGCGGCCACCCGCGCCGGGCCCGAGACGCGGACCGGCTCGCGGGCGCTCAGCATCCCGGCCAATGGGCCCGGCAGCGCGGCGCCCAGCAGGCTGGTGTTGAGCGACGCTTGGAACGCCAGGCGGTTGTCGTGCAAGGTGACCGCGATCGAATCCAGCGCCGCCCGGCCGGCGGGCCCCAACCCTACGGCGATGAGCGACGCCATTTCGTCGGCCGACAGGGTCACGTAGCCCGGCCCGTCCCGCCGGGCGATCGCTTCCTGCTTGCTGCGCGCGGACTCGAACGCCAGCGCCGAGGGCCGTCCCATGGTCGGGACCGAGTCCGCGCCGGATCCTGGGGACGACGCCTGGGACTCCCGCTCCACGATCGAGCGATACAGCCCACCAAGCTGCGCGCGATACTGCCACCCGACGATGCCGCCCACGGTGAGCACCGTCAGGCACCCGATGCCGGCCAGCAGGTTCTTGAAACACCCGCCTTCCGCCATCAGGCGGCCAACGCTGCGGCGTGACGCCGCGTGTAGCGGGCTCCGTCTCGCGCCAACTGGCTCTCCATCAAGTCCACCGATTCCACCGCGACCTCCCCGTCGAACGCCAGCGCGGTGATCCGGTCCTCCAGATCGCGGAAGGCGCTGGCCCGGGCGTCGCGCTGCGCCCGCCCCAGCGTCAGATGCGGATGGAAGGCCCGGCCTTCAAGGGGGAATCCCAGCCGCTCCATCGCCTGTTCCACCCGGTGTTGGAGCAGCTCCAGCGGGGGCACCGGCTGGCAGCCGGCCCAGACCACGCGCGGGTGGGACAGCGAGGGAAACGCGCCGAACCCACCCACCGGGAGGGTGAACCGCCTGGCCCCCTGCACCGCCGCGACCACCCCTGCCGCAAGCTCGGCTTCGCGGTCGGGCTTCACGTCACCCAGGAACTTGAGGGTCAGATGGAGGCCCTCCGGCGCCACCCAGCGGACCGGGTAGCCGGCCGTGCGCAGCGGCTCGGCCACCTTCCACAGGCGCTGCCGCAGGTCCGGAGGAAGGTTGATGGCGATGAACAGGCGCACGCGGAGCCGTGGCTATGGTGTGATGCCGGTGCGTGACGGCGAGTCTGCGCCGGTCGCCTGGCCCAGCACCTCCAGCTCGGGCGCTTCTCCCGCCAGGCAACTGCCTCGCCGGTAGCCTTTGAGATCGAGGGTGATGGACGCGAAGCCCGCGTCGAGGAAGTGGACGGCGATCTGATCCCGATGCGCCCGCACCCGACGAAACTGCGACGGCTGAACCTCGATGCGCGCCTCGTCACCGCGATGTCGCACCCGGAGGTCCCCCTCAATGCCCAGCGCGCGCAACAACGCCTCACCCGCCTCCACCTGCCGGAGGCGGCCGGGCGTCACGCGCAGCCCGTACATGATCCGGCTCGACAGACACGGCGTGGCCGGCGCGTCCCAGACGGGAATGCCCAGCTCGCGAGCCTCGGCCCGCACGTCGGCCTTGGTGTAGCCCGCTTCCGCGAGCGGCGAGCGGACCTGATACTCGGCGGCGGCCTGGAGGCCGGGACGATGCTCGCCCAGGTCGGAGGCGTTGGTGCCGTCAGCCACGATCGCGAGGTTGCGCTCGCGGGCGGCGGCCACGAGTTTCCCCCAGAGCTCGCGTTTGCAGAAGTAGCAACGGCTCGGGGCGTTGGCCACATAGTTGGGGTCGCTGAGCTCGTTGGTGGGAACCTCCAGCAGATGGAGATCGAACCCACGCGCGACCGCCAGCGCCTGCTGGTGCTGGGCTTCCGGATAGGACGCCGAAATCCCCAGGGCGGCGACGGCCCGGTTGAACCCCAGCACCCGGCGCGCAACCACGGCGAGCAAGGCGGAGTCCACGCCGCCGGAGTAACCCACCAGGACGGACGGATAGGTGGCGACGACCGCCTCGAGCCTCGAGCGGGACTCCATGCGGACACAATAATGGAGGGCAGGTGACGATGGAAGGCGAGCGGGGCCCGTGGTGCCGGCAGCCTGGGATCTCGGGACGGTCCGCTGTCGCTTCGCTTGCTCTGGGGGCGGAGCCAGAGAACCAGACTGCCGGCACCGAATTCGCGCGGGTAATCTGGGGACCGGGCCTCAACAGCGCGTCAACAGCTTGTCACGTATGAAGATCGTGGAGGAACGGGAGCTCCGGGCCGCGATCGGTCCAGCCGACGCCCTGGCGGCCGCCGAGCGCGCCTTTCGCGCACTGGCGGAGGGACGGGTCGTGCAACCCGCCCCGCTGGGCCTCGAGATCACCGAGGTCCATGGGGAGGTGCACGTCAAGGGCGCCTACCTCCGGGGATCGCCGATCTTCGCGCTGAAAGTGGCGACCGGCTTCTACGACAACGCCGCCCGCAACCTGCCCACCGGAGCAGGCCTGTTTCTCGTGTTCGATGCGACGACCGGTTTTCCGCTGGCGATGCTGCGCGACAACGCGTATCTGACTGACCTCCGCACCGGCGCCGCGGGCGCACTGGCCGCGCGGCACCTGGCCGCGGAGCCCCTTGGAAGAGTGGCGATCCTCGGCAGCGGGATGCAGGCGCGCCACCAGGCGCGGTGCCTGGCGTTGGTGCGGCCATGGGAGACGACCGCAGCCTGGAGTCCCACGCGCGAGCACCTCGACGCGTACTGCCGGGAGATGACGGACGAGACCGGCATCCCCTTTCAACCCGCCGGGACCCCGGAGGAGGCGGTGCGCGGCGCCGACCTAGTCGTCACCACGACGCCCAGCCGGCGACCCATCGTCCAGGCCAGCTGGCTCGCCGCCCACACCACGGTCATCGCCGTGGGCTCGGACGGACCGGATAAGCAGGAGCTGGCTGCTGAGTGCCTCGCCCGTGCCGACAAGGTGATTGCCGACCGGCTGAGCCAGTGCGTGGAGCTGGGCGAGATCCACCATGCCGTCCGGCACGGCCTGTTGGACCCGGGGCGGGTCTATGCCGAGCTGGGTAACATTGTGGCCGGCAAGCAACCGGGGCGGGAAGGAGACGAGATGATCATCTGCGATCTCACGGGCGTCGGCGCGCAGGACGCCGCCATCGCCGAAGTGGCGTGGCACACGCTCGTGGCCGGCCGGCCCGACTGATGCCTCTTCCCTTCACGCACTCCCCCGATCTCACCCTGGGCGTCGAGCTGGAGCTCCAGCTCCTGGACCCCCAGACCCGGGATCTGTCTCCCGCCTGCGGCCGCGTCATCGAGCGGCTCGGCCCGGACCATCCAAATGTCCGGCCGGAGCTGTTCCAGTCCATGCTGGAGGTGAGCACCGGCGTGTGTCGCGACGTGAGTCAGGCGCGCCGGGAGCTGGAAGAGAACGTCACGCTGGTGCGCGGGGTGTGTGAGGAAATCGGCGTGCGGTTGGCATCGTCCGGCTCACACCCGTTCGCGCGCTATAGTGATCGCATCGTCTATCCCGCGGAACGCTATCAGAACCTGATCGACCGCAACCGGTGGGTGGCGCGGCGGTTGATGATCTTCGGCATGCACGTGCACATCGGGGCGCGGGACGGAGCCCACGCGATGGCGCTGATCAACGGCCTGATGCCCTACCTGCCCCACGTGCTGGCGTTGTCGGCCAGCTCGCCGTTCTGGCAGGGGCAGGACACCGGCCTGGCGTCGTCCCGCATCACGATCTTCGAGGCGCTGCCCACGGCGGGGCACGCCTGCGTGTTCGACACCTGGGCGGATTTCGAATACGCGTTCGACGCCATGGTCGCCTCCCATGCGATCAAGTCCATGAAGGACATCTGGTGGGATATCCGGCCCAGTCCCGGGTACGGGACGGTCGAAGTCCGCATCGCCGACTGTCCTCCGACGCTGTCGGAGACCATGGCGATCGTGGCGCTGCTGCACAGCCTGTGCGCCTGGATTGACGAGGAGTATCGCCAACCCACCGGCCGGTTACGGACTCAGGCGTACTGGGCGGTCCGGGAGAACAAGTGGCGGGCCTCGCGCTGGGGCCTGGATGCCGAGGCCGTGGTGGATGACCGCGGGCAAACGGTCCTGCTGCGGGATGACCTCACCTCGATCCTCTCCGAGCTCGCGCCCCACGCGGAGCGCATCGGCGCGCGGGACGAGCTGCAGAACCTGACGCGTCCCCTCCGACAGGGCGGCAGCTACGAGCGCCAGCGGGGGGTCTACCAGCGGGAAGGCTCGCTGGTCGCGGTGGTGGATGCGTTGATCGAGGAGTTCATGCGCGACCAGGTCGTCGCGTGACCTTCACGCCGGCTCACCGTTCTTCCGCCCGCGCCAATGGCGGTACACCGGAACCCCGGCCAGGATGATCGCCCCTCCAATTCCGGACTCCAGCGGTGACTCCACGATGGTGCCGGCCACCAACCAGAGCGCGAACAGGATGAACACCACCGGGGTGACCGGGTACCCCCACACGCGGTACGGCCGCGGTAGCTCGGGTGCGACCGCCCGCAGGCGCATGACCGCCATGGCCGACATCCCATAGAACATCCACGACGCGAATACCACGTACGTGAACAGCTGGTCGTACGTGCCGGTCAGCGCGAACGCCGCCGCCACCCCTCCCTGCGCGAGCAACGCCGCGTTGGGCGTGTGAACGCGCGGGTGCACGCCTCCCATCCAGCGAAAGAACAACCCGGCCCGGCTGACCGCATACGGGATGCGCGCCGAGGTCAACACGATGCCGTTGTTGGCGCCCAGCGTGGAGACGATGATGGCGCCGGCGACCAGCGCCGCGCCCAGCGGCCCGATCAGCACCAGGGCGGCGTCCGATCCCACCAGGGCCGACTGCGCCATCCGGTCCAGCGGGAGCACATACACGTAGGCGACGTTGGTCAGCGCGTACAGCCCCACCACCAGGAATACCGAGATCACAATCGAGCGCGGGAGATTCCGCCCGGGATCCCGCACCTCGCTCCCCACGTACGTGATCTCGATCCAGCCGTCGTAGGCCCACAGCACCGCCACCATCGCCACGCTGAAGGCTCCCGCGAGACCGGCGACCCCCACCGCAGGGAGCAGCGGCCGGAAATGCTCGACCGACCCCCCCGGCATCACCAGCGCCGACACGATCAGCGCCCCCAGCGCACCGATCTTCAGTAGCGTCAGCACGTTCTGCACCCGGGCGCCAAGCTTGAGCCCCAGACAGTTGACCGCCGTCAAAGCCACGATGGACGCGACCGCCACCACCTTGATGCCGGCGGTCCCGAGCGGCGTGAAGAACCCGACGTAGGTCGCGAACCCGACGGCGATGGCGGCCACCGAGGCCGGATTGATGATGAGCGCCGCCGTCCAGGCGTAGAGGAACCCCCAGACCGGGCCGAAGGCCCGCGTCAGATACACGAAGAGCCCGCCGGCCTCGGGGAGGGCCGCGCCCAGCTCGGCGACGCACAACGCGCCCAACAACGACACCGCGCCGCCCGCGACCCACACCAGCAGCATGAGGGATGGATTGGGCAGGCTCGCGGCCACCGCCGCGGGAACGATGAAGATCGCCGAAGCGATCATCGTTCCCACGTTGATCATGGTGGCGTCGAGCAAGGTGAGCTCGCGCCGGAGCTCGGTCACGAGAGGCTTACGTCCCGGAGCGCCGCGCGCGCCGCGTGGTATCCCGGCAGGCCGGTCACGCCGCCGCCCGGGTGGGCGCCGGCGCCGCAGAGGTAGAGCCCCCGGATGGGCGTGCGATACCGGGCCCAGCCCGGCACCGGCCGCATGAAGAACATCTGGTCCAGCGCCATCTCGCCCTGGAAGATGTTGCCCTCCGTGAGACTCAACCGCTGCTCCATGTCGAGCGGGCTCAGCACCTGCCGGTGCAACACCGCTCCCGGCAGATTCGGCGCGTATTGCGCCAGCAGCGCCACCACGGCGTCTCCCAGCGCTTCACGCCGGGCCCCGTCCCACGCCCCGGTCTTGAGATGGTACGGGGCGTACTGCACCAGCACCGACAGCACCTGCCGGCCGGGCGGCGCAAGACTCGGCTCGGTGATGGTCGGGATCACGGCCTCCAGGAAGGGCCGCTCCGAGACGCCGCCGTACTTGGCATCGTCGTACGCCCTCTCCAGATAGTCCAGGCTGGGCGCCACCGTCATCGCGCCGCGCAGCGGCGCGTCTCCGTTCCCGAGCCCCGTAAACCGCGGCGCCTCACCGAGCGCCAGGTGCACCTTGGCACAGGCCCCCCGCATACGGATGTTGCGCACCTGGCGTACGAAGGCCGGGTCGAGCGCCTCGGACCCCACCAGCTGAAGGAAGGTGCGTTTGGGGTCCGCGCTGGACAGCACCCGTTTCGCGGCGATGGCCTCGCCGCCGGCCAGAACGACTTCCACCGCGGCGTCCGACCGCACCACGATGCGGTCCACCGGCGCCGCCGTTCGAATCTCGGCCCCCGCCGCCCGAGCGGCGCCGGCCAGCGCGTCCGCCACCCGGCCCATCCCGCCGCGAGCCAGGGTCACGCCGCCGGGCGCCTCGCCCGCGGCCGCATGGTGCAACAGGGCGTACGCCGTGCCGGCGGCGCGGGGCCCCTGCATCAGGCCCACGAGACCTGCCGCGGCCACCACCCCCTTGAGGACGTCGCTCTCGAACCAATCGTCCAGCAGGTCGGCCAGCGACATCGGGAGTATCCGCAGGGTTTCGGCCATCGCCCGGCGGCCGAGCCGGCGGAGCCTCAGGCCCACGGCGGCGAGTCGGAAGAGATCCCGCAGTCCCGGGCTGGGCAGCTCGGGCGGTTCGCTCCCGCGCATCGCGTCCACCGCGCTTACCGCGTTGGTCACCAGGTGGCAAAACGCGGCCCAGCGGGCGGCATCGGCGGACGAGAACGGCCGAATCGCCTCGGCGGTCCTCGACGGATCACGGAACAATGAGAGCGCCCGGCCGTCCGCCAGCGCCACCCGCGCGGGATCCGGCCGGACCAGCTCGAGCCCGTGCGTTGCCAGGCGTAGCTCCTCGAATACGCGGCCGGAGAACGGCCCCATCCGATGCGCGAACCCATCCACGCGAAACCCAGGATGGAACTCCTCGGTCGCCGTGGCGCCGCCAATGACGTCACGCTGCTCCACGACCAGCACCGACAACCCCGCGCGCGCCAGGTAGGCCGCGGCCACGAGCCCGTTGTGCCCCGCCCCAATGACCACGGCGTCGTACCGGGCGCTCATTTGCGGAGGTCCTTCAAGATGCGGAGCGCGCCGAGCCGGCCGGGCGCGCCGGAGATGCCGCCTCCGGGATGGGTGCCGGACCCGCACTGGTAGTAGCCGGCAATGGGCGTGCGGTACTGCGCCCACGGCGCCGCGGGCCGCAGCGAGAACAGCTGGTGGAGCGACAGCTCACCGTGGAAGATGTTGCCCTCGGTGAGGCCCATGTCCCGCTCCATGTCGGCGGGCGTCAGAACCTGCCGGTGCAGAATCGCGCCTTTCACGTTGGGCGCGTGTTGTGACAGCGTCTCGATCACTGTGTCACCGAACGCCTCGCGCTGCGCGTCGGTCCAGCCGCCGTTCAGCCGGTAGGGCGCGTACTGCACGAAGATGGACATCACGTGCTTGCCGGGAGGCGCCATCCCGGGATCGATCATAGACGGAATCACGATGTCCATGTACGGTCGCCGGCTGAACCCGCCGTACTTGGCGTCGTCGTAGGCGCGCTCCAGGTAGTCCACGCTTGGGCTGATGGAAATGGCGCCCCGCAGGTGGGGCCCGAATCCCGGCAGGCAAGTGAAGTCCGGCAGCTCGCCCAGCGCCAAGTTCACCTTGCCCGAGGACCCGCGGATCCGGAAGCGGCGAATATCGTCGACTAGCTCACGGGGCAGGTCCCCCGGATCCACCAGCTCCAGGAAGGTGCGCTTGGGATCCAGCGCCGAGACCACGACCTTTGCCTCGATCTCTTCGCCGCCCTCCAGCACCACGCCCCGCGCGCGCCCGCCGCGCGTCACCACCCGCGCCACGGACGCCCCGGTCCGAATGGTGACGCCGCGCCGCTTGGCGGCGGTGGCGATGGCCTCGCTCACCGCGCCGGTCCCGCCCCGGGCAAAGCCCCAGGCACGGAATACGCCGTCTATCTCGCCCATGTAATGGTGCAGCAGCACGTAGGCGGTCCCCGGCGACCGGGGTCCCAGCAACGTGCCGATGATGCCGCTGGCCGACATCGTCGCCTTGAGGGACTCGGTCTCGAACCATTCCTCCAGGTAGTCCGCCGCGCTCATGGTCATGAGCTTCACCAGGGCATGGAACCGGTCGGCACCCAGGCCGCGGACGTATTTCCCGAGTCGGAGCAGCCCAGCCAGGTCGCCGGGCGCGAGGGAGGTGACGTCGGGCGGCATCATGCCGAGCGTCGGCTTCACCGCGAACGCCAGCTGGTACATCAGGCGCCCGAAGTCGTCATACGCGTCCGCGTCGCGCGGGGAGTGGCGGTACAGCTCCCGGCGGGTGAGGTCGTGGTCCGCCCAGCGCACCAGGTGGTCACCGTTGGGGAGCGGCGTGAGGGTGCTCTCCAGCGGCAGGATTTCCAGCCCGCACGCCGGGAGGTCGAGGTCGCGAATGATCTCGGGCCGGAGCAGGCTCACCACGTACGAGCAGACGGAGTACTTGAAGCCGGGGAACACTTCTTCCGTGACCGCGGCGCCACCCACCAGATGGCGGCGCTCGAACACCAGCACGCGGAGGCCGGCCCGTGCCAGGTACGCGGCGTTGACCAGGCCGTTGTGCCCGCCGCCGATCACGATGGCATCGAATCCGTGGTGGCTCACGCGCGCTTGCGCTCCGGATTGAAGAACGGCAGCGCTCGCACGCGGGCCGGGGCGCGGCGGCGGCGGTGCTCAACGGTGACTTCCATGTCGAGGCCGGACCCCGGCGCCGTGTGCGGGGCCTTGAGGTGCGCCAGCGCGATGTACCGCTTGAGGAGCGGCGACCAACATCCGCTGGTGGCGTAGCCCACCTGCTCACCGCCGGCGTACACCGGGACGCTGGTCCGCCAGGCCGTGGCCGGGAGCTCCACGGGCAACCCCACCTCGGCGTACAGGCGTTCCAGGCCATCCCAGTCAATCTCCAGGCCTCGCAGTTGCCACGCCGAAGGATGAGCCTGCTCGGCCCGGAGCACGCGCTGGCCCACGAAATAGTCCTTGTCGAGCCGCACGGTCCACCCGAGGCCCAATTCGAACGGGGACGATGTGCGAGCCTCGATCAGCGCCTTGCGGGCGGGCACATAGTCCACATCCAGGAGAATCAGCCCGGCCTCGATGCGCGCGACGTCCAACGCCAGGATGCCGGCCGGCGTGAGGCCGTACGGGAGTCCCCGGGTCATCAGGTGATCCCAGATCCGTTCGGCGTGCCGGGCGTCGAACCACAACTCATAGCCCAGGTCGCCGGTGTACCCAGTGCGGGTGATGGTGAGCGACACGTCGTCCACCCGGCCGTTGGTGGCTCGGAAGAAGCGGACGTGGTCCAGGTTGGCGTCGAGCGCCGCCCGCAGGACGTCGCGCGCCGCGGGCCCCTGCACCGCCAGCGCCGCCGTCGCATCCGAAACATCCTCGATCTCCGCATTCAACCCGACGCGGTTCTCGTGCAGCCACCGGAGATTGGGCTCGGCGGCGGTGAGTCGGAACGCGTCCTCGTCGAGGCGGGTCACGGTGCCGTCATCCAGGACCTTGCCCGCGTCGTCGCACCAGGGCGTGTACATCACCTGGCCGACCGCGCACTTCCCGATGGCTCGGGTGACGACACGATCGAGCAGCCGCGCCGCGTCTCGCCCGCGGACCAGGTACTTGTAGAGGGGTGAGACGTCCAGCAACGCGGCGGCGCTGCGGATGGCCCAGTATTCGCGGTCGTGCAGCAGCTCGTACGAGCCGGCGACGACGTATCCCGCCCAGCGCCGCCAGTTCTGCGCCTGGCACAACGGCGCGGTGCGCGAGTGAAAGGGCGTGGTCCGGAGCATCGAGGGCACAATCTACGGCTCGACTTGGGCAGACCGTAAGACGGGTGCAGGTTGAATGTCGAACAAGATGTCTTGAATTTCGCATCGGCGATGTTTTGACGTTCGTCACACCTTGTTCGATATTCCCGGCTCGAGTCGTCGTATTGCCACCCCCCGTTGCCCACGCGAGATCCATATGCCCAAGAGTGCCAAGCCCAAGACCACGTCCAAGCCCAAGCCCACGCCCAAATCCACGTTGTTCGACATGGCGGTGATCCAGCGCGGCGCCCGGCTGCGGCGGTCGCCCTACTTCGACGCCACCCTGCGCGCGGGCTGCCGGGGCTATACCATCTACAACCACATGTTCCTGCCCATCGCCTACGACGATTTGGAGCGGGAATACTGGAAGCTCCTGAACCACGTGACCGTGTGGGACGTGGCCGTGGAGCGGCAGGTGGAGATCACCGGGCGAGATGCGTTTGCCTTCACCAGCCTGCTCACGCCCCGCGACCTGACCCAATGCGCCGTGGGCCAGGGGAAATACGTGGTGATTACCGCCGAGGACGGCGGCATCATCAACGATCCGGTACTGCTCCGCCTGGGGGAGAACCACTTCTGGCTGGCGCTCGCGGACAGCGACGTGCTGCTGTGGGCCAAGGGCGTGGCCTACCGCTCGGGGATGGACGTCATGATCCGCGAGCCGGACGTCTCGCCCATGCAGATTCAAGGCCCCAAATCCAAGCAGGTCCTGGAGAAGCTGTTCGGGCCGCGGGTGCTGGACATGGCGTATTACCACTTCTTCGAGGCCAAACTGGATGGAATTCCGGTCATCGTGACCCGGACCGGATGGACCGGCGAGGTGGGGTACGAGATTTACTTGCGCGACGGGAGCCGCGGGGGCGACCTGTGGGACCGCGTGCTGGATGCGGGCAAGCCGTTCGGCATCGCGCCCACCGGCCCCTCGGACATCCGCCGGATCGAGGCCGGGATTTTGAACTACGGCATTGACATGACGCTGGAGAACAACCCCTACGAAGTTGGCTTGGGCTGGCTGGTGGACCTCGAGCAGGAGGCCGACTTCATCGGCAAGGAGGCGCTGCGCCGGATCAAGGCCGAGGGCGTGCGGCGCAAGCTGGTTGGCGTGGAGATCGCGGGCCCCCAACTCGACCTCAACATGACGCGCTGGCCGGTGCGCCAAGGCGGGGAGACCGTGGGCTTCGTCACCTCGGCCGTGTATTCGCCGAGGCTTAAGAAGAACATCGGCTACGCCAACCTGCCCCTGGAGCACGCCGCGCTGGGAACGACGCTTCTGGCCGACGCTCCCCCAGGCGAGGCCTCACTGACCGTGGTGCGCAAGCCGTTCGTGGATCCCGAGAAGGAGATCCCGAAGGGCTAGTGCCCGGCCTCGCCCTTCAAGTGTCGCTCCAGGTACTCGAACGTCGCTTGCCGGATCAAGAAGGCGCTGGCCTGGTTGTACGCCGCGCCGTGCCGGCCCGGCGGATAGATCCTGAGATCCACGTCCACGCCGGCGTTGCCGGCGGCGGTCAGAAACTGCATGGTGTGCTGCGGGTGAACGTTCTCGTCCATCATCGAGTGAATCACCATCAGGCGACCCTTGATGTTCCCCGCGTGCTTGACGGCCGACGCCGAGTCATACACCGCTTCATCCAGCAGGCCCATGTAGCGCTCGGTGTAAATGGTGTCGTACAGGCGCCAGTCGGTCGCGGGAGAGTTGGCGATCCCCACGGTGAAGAGGTCCGGGTACATCTCCATAGTGTATATGGTGGTGTATCCGCCGTAGCTGGTGCCCATGATGCCGACACGATTCCCGTCCACGTAGCGCAACGTGCTCAGGTACCTGGCGGTTTCGGCGAAGTCGCGCGCCTCCCAATAACCCAGGCGCTGGTAGGCGATCTTCATGAAATCCCGGCCGTAGTTGTTGGACCCGCGGTTATTGACCCCCACCACGACGTATCCTTGCTGGGCCAGCCACTGGTTCCAGGTGCTGGCACCCCAGGAATCGTACACTTGCTGGGATCCGGGCCCGCCGTAGATCGCGAACACCACCGGATAGCGGCGCGTGGAATCGAACGGCACCGGCTTGACCATCGACGCATCAATCCGCACCGAATCCGAGGTGGTAAACCTGAAGATCTCCGTGGGCGAGTACGCGTGGGTGGCGACCCACTGGGACACCCGCGCGTTGTCTTCGAAGGTTCTGAGCTTCCTGCCACCGGTGGCCCACAGCTCCACCTGCCGCGGCTGGCTCGAGGACGACCACCGGTCGAAGTAGTACCGGGCGTCGGGGGACATGTCGATATCATGCGTCCCGGCCGGCTGTGTCAGGCGCCGGGCCCGGCTGCCGTCGAACCTCACGGCGTACATCTGCCGCTGGACCGGTGACGCCTGGGTGGAGGTGTAGTAGATGGTCTGCGCCCGGGGATCAATGCCTTCGATCCGTGTGACGCTCCACGGCCCTCGGGTCACCTGGTTGAGCAACTTCCCCGCGTAGTCGTAGCGGTAGATGTGCTGCCAGCCGTCGCGGTCCGAGATCCAGAAGAACTGGTTGAGACCGGCGGGGAACGTGAGCAAGTCCTGGACGCCGGCGAAGAAGTCGTACACGTCCAGCCACGCCTCCGAGCGCTCGGTCAGCACCAGGCGCTTGCCGCCGGTGTTCACGTCGAAGAAGAACAGCTTCATCTCGTTCTGCGGCCGGTTGAGGGTCACGACCGCCAGGGTGTCCGGCCGGCCCACCCAGTAGATGCGCGGCACGTAGTGCTCGCCGGTCTCTCCGGGATCCAGCCACAGGTTGCGGCCGCTCCGCACCTCCACCACGCCGATCTTGACCGTGGGATTGGTGTCGCCCGGCTTGGGGATCCGGAGGCGCCACCACTCCGGGTGGCGGCCCTCGAAGTCACTGAACTGCACCACCGGCTCGGCGCTTTCGTCCAGCTGCCAGTAGGCGATGAACCGGCCGTCCGGCGACCAGTCCCACGCCTGGACCAGACCGAACTCTTCCTCGTACACCCAATCGAACCGCCCGTGGTAACGGGTCTCCGTGGCGTCCTGCGTGAGCCGCGTTTCGCGGCCGGAGGCCATGTCGTACACGAACAGGTCCCCGTCCCGCTCGTAGCCCAGCATCGTCCCGTTCGGCGATAGCTCCGCGGTGCGGGCCCCGCGCGCCGCCAGCGTGAGCGACCGATCGGCCAACCGGTACACGTAATAGTCCGCGGTTCCCGAATTCCGATACAACGGCCGGAAACGCGTTTGGAACACCAGGTGCCTGGAATCCTCCGACCACTGGAACGACCGGTAGTCGAACGGCTCGTTGCCGCCGGGGAAGGTGACGCCGCTCGCGGTGAACAGCAGAGTGTCGCGCCCCGTGCTGGGATCGTGCGCCCGGATCTCCTCCCCGCCGCCTTGGGTGGCGATGGTAAACGAGAACCGCCTTCCGCCCTCGATCCATTCCACGTTCCTCGGGCCGGAGCCGCCGGCCAGCGCGCCGCCGGCGCGCAGGGCGTCCTGGAGACTGGCGAATCGGGTCTTCTCCTGCGCCTGCGCGGCCAATGGCCAGCCAAGGGACATGAGCAAAACGAGTGACGTGTATCGTGTGCGCATTGCGAATGCGTCCTCGCCAGTGGAAGGGCTACGGGTCACGGCGTGCAGACTAGAGGGAGAGGGCGGAACTGTCCAGAGCGTGCCGGGCCTTGGCGGCCTCAGCCATGCGGTCGAGGAGCGTGGGAAACCGCGCCCCCCGACCGGAACCCGACGATCAGAAGCGGTACGTGAGGCTCATGTACCCGAGGTGGGCCGTGTAGCCCGGCGCCAGGTATCGCCCCAGGTTAAACAACCGGTTGCCCCACTGGTGCGATCGCGACGAGTCACGCAGCAGGAACTCGCTGCCGACCGGCTCGGACCAGGAGGTGGCGTCCTCCTGCTGCCAGTCCTCGATCTTGTAGTAGTCGTACGTGTAGCCGGCGACCATCATGACGTCGCGCACCACCGGGAACTCGAGCCGCAGATCGACGACGTGGGACTGGTGCTTGACCGGCGGCGGCGCCTGGAAGGCAAACTGGTGATTCGCCGGAAACGGCGTGCCGTCCCAGTTGGTCACCCCGAACCCGGAGTACACGAGGTCCACGTTGCTGAGGGACATGGTGTAGTTCGCCGTCAGCGACACGTTGCTGGGAACGATTTCGACGGTCCCGCCGGCGCCGGCGTACCACGTCCGCTCGTCGAAGTCCGCGGTCCATTCACTTCCCGCCCGGGTCCACGGCCCCAGCTCGGCGGCCGCGATCGTGCTGGGATTCTGCTTGTTGTTCTCGTTGAACTCGATCGAGCGTTGACTCGTCTCGCCCTGGTCCCGCCCCACCGACGCGTTCAGGCTGAGGCGCTCGGCGGGCTCGAAGAACAGGTCCACGCTCACTTGCCGCCGCTCGGAGCGCAACAGGCCCAGCTGGTCGCCCGGCGTCGCAGCGAGACTATCCGCCAGCGGTCTTCCCAGCAGCGGCTGGACCGGCTGGACGTCCGACGCGAAGTCGTCTCGTTGGTATCTGAACGTGGTCGAGAGCGAGAACACGGCGCCGGGCGTTACGCCGACGGTGACGTCCACCTGGTCGCGCTTCCGATCCGACACGTCGTAGCGGCGCATGTCCGGGTGGTTGGTGAACGTGAACTGCGGGTTGTCGTTATCGGTGCCCGCCTCTCCCGCAGCATACCAGTAGCTCTGGCGCGCCCCTTCCCAGTCGTAGGTCCCGCCGTCGCGATCGCCGCGCAGGTATTTGGCGCGCAGCGAGAGCCAGCCGGCCGGCTGGGTCCGCCAACTCACGCGGAACGTGTTCTCCGATGTTTCCGCCTCGCGGTATTCTCGGCCAATATCCTCACGCTCGAATCCCAGCCCGATGCTGCTACTCCACCGCCCGAGCCGCAGCGTTGCGTCGGCGCCCGCGGTCTGCCGGTCCCAGGCGAAAGGCTGGCTGATCCGCTTGTTCTTGTACGCCACCGTGCCGTTGACGTTGCTGGCGTCCTGGGTGGCATACCACCACTGGCTCGCCGGCGTCTCGTTCGCGAGATCGAAGCGGCGGTAGAACGCGCGCAGGCTGACGCGCCGGACCGGGACGATCGAGTACTCCGCGGTGAAGTTAGTGGTGTTCATCCGCGCGTCCGCGGCGGCGCGCGGGAGGGTGCGGTTCGCCAGGGTGTCCACCTGGTAGGCGTAGGGCACCAGCGGCTCGTCTTGCTCCATGCGCCCATACGAGAAGCTCACTGCCAAGCGGCTGTCCAGCGGCAGATTCGCGCCGGCGCTCAGGGTCGCGTTGTGGTACCGGTTGTCCGGCGGCAGCGGCCGGCGGCCGAACGCCCCGATCAGCCGATCCCAGGTGTCGAAGGAGGCGCCCCCCTGGGGCCTGGCGTACACGTTCTGCCAGACCAGCTCGTCCACTTGGTTGGCGAACGCCGAGAAGAGGTACTCGGCCCGGGCCTGGAAACGGCCGCCATCGACCCCCACCGCCGCCCGCAGCTCGCCGGTACGGTAGTCCACCGGCTCGGCCAGCTGGATATTGAGCG
>DATECF010000150.1:0-3141 GCA_035287045.1 Gemmatimonadales bacterium
CAGACGACACGCCCCGGGGGCTCTATCTCGTGGCTCCGGACGCTCGCGAGAGCGATGTGCGCGCCCAGCTCGCGCGACCGGCGTTCAGCCGGGTCCGCGAGCTGCAGGTGCGTTTCCTGCGGTACAGCGAACTCGAGACCCACCGCCACGCCATGGCCAGGTTCGGCCAGGGGATGAAGGCCATCGAAGCCGTAGCGCGCTCGCTTTATTGATGCCGCGGCGATTGGAGCCGGAACCCGCGGACTAAGTAAGGTCAGTCGTCAGCAAGGGTCGAACCCAGAAGGACACGTTCCAATGAACCAGCACGACCATCACCATCAATCGCACCACGACCATCAGCACCACGGCACGGCCGCGGCGACCGAGCCCGGCCGTCAGGCCCCCGCCGAGTACGGCAGGCACTCGGAGACCTCCTCCCACGGGCACCACGGACACATGGTCGCCGATTTCCGGCGCCGCTTCTGGATCTCGCTGGCGCTCACCCTGCCGGTTGTGGCCCTGTCCGAGGTCGTCCAGGCGTTCATTGGCGTGAGGTTCCGGTTCTCCGGCGACCAATACATCCAGCTCGCGTTCGCCAGCGCGATCTACTTCTACGGCGGCTGGCCGTTCCTCGCCGGCCTGGTGGACGAGCTGCGCCGGCGCCTGCCCGGCATGATGACCCTGGTGGCCCTCGCCATCAGCGTGGCCTACGTCTACAGCGCGGCCGTGTCCCTGGGCCTTCCCGGCATGGTGTTCTTCTGGGAGACCGCCACCCTGATCGACATCATGTTGTTGGGACACTGGATCGAGATGCGATCGGTGATGGGCGCGTCGCGGGCGCTCGAGGCGCTGGTCCAGCTGCTGCCGGCGGAGGCGCACCGGCTTCGGCCCGACGGGTCCACGGAGGAGGTGCCGCTGGCGGAGGTGCGCCCAGGCGATCGCCTGTTGGTCAAACCGGGCGAGCGCATCCCCAGCGACGGGCGCATCGCGAGCGGCCGCACCAGCGTCAACGAAGCCATGTTGACCGGCGAAAGTCGGCCCATCGAGAAAAGCGAAGGCGATGCCGTGATCGGCGGCGCGGTGAACGGCGAGGCCGCCATCACGGTCGAGGTGCTGAAAACCGGCGCGGAAAGCTACTTGTCGCAGGTGATCGAGCTGGTCCGGCGCGCGCAGGAGACCCGCTCCCGGACGCAGGATATCGCCAATCGCGCGGCGCTATGGCTCACCCTGATCGCGCTGGGCGGCGGCACCGTGACGCTCGCCGCCTGGCTGGTTGCCGGCCAGACGTTCCACTTCGCGCTGGAGCGCATGGTCACCGTGATGGTGATCGCCTGTCCCCACGCCTTGGGGCTCGCAGTGCCCCTGGTGGTCGCCGTCTCCACCACCCTGGCGGCGCGGAGCGGCCTGCTGATTCGCGATCGCTCCGCCTTCGAGCGCGCCCGGGAGCTGGACGCGATCGTGTTCGACAAGACCGGCACGCTGACGGAGGGCCGCTTCGGCGTGACCGACGTCGTGCCGCTGGGGGATCTGGGAGAGGGCGAGATCCTCCGACT
This sequence comes from Gemmatimonadales bacterium, assembly GCA_035287045.1. Taxonomy (GTDB): domain Bacteria; phylum Gemmatimonadota; class Gemmatimonadetes; order Gemmatimonadales; family GWC2-71-9; genus JACPAP01. The sequence goes on from DATECF010000150.1 coordinate 1,533, forward strand.
GGCCGCGGCCGTGGAGACGCAGTCGGAGCACCCGATCGCGGCGGGCATCGTGCGGGCCGCGGAAGACCGCAAGATCGACGTGCCGCAGGCCGAGCACGTCCGCGCGATTCCCGGGAAGGGCGCGGAGGGCGCGGTCGGTGGCCGCGACCTGAAGGTCGTGAGCCCGAGCTATCTGCGGGGGGAGGGACGCGAGCCCGAGGACGCGCGCGTGGCCACGCTCGCGGAGCAAGGCAAGACGGTGGTGTACGTCGTGCTCCAGGGACGCGTGGTCGGCGCCTTGGCAATGGCCGACATCATCCGCGAGGAATCGCGCGAGGCGTTGCGGCGACTCAAGGAGATGGGCGTCAAGGCCATGATGCTGACCGGCGACGCCCGGCCCGTGGCGGCCTGGGTGGCGGCGGAGTTGGGCCTGGACGACTACTTCGCGGAAGTGTTGCCGGACCAGAAGGCGGCCAAGATCCGCGAGGTCAAACAGCGGGGGCTCACGGTGGCCATGGTGGGCGATGGCGTCAACGACGCCCCCGCGCTGGTCGAGGCCGACGTGGGCATCGCCATCGGCGCCGGTACCGACGTGGCGATCGAATCGGCCGACATCGTGCTGGTACGATCCGATCCGCGGGACGTGGCGGCCATCGTGGGGTTGGCGCGCGCCACCTATGGCAAGATGGTGCAGAACCTGTGGTGGGCCACCGGCTACAATGCCGTCGCCATGCCGCTCGCCGCGGGCGTGCTCTACCGGCTGGGCGTGTTGTTGACCCCCGCGGCGGGAGCCGTGTTGATGTCGGTCTCGACCGTCATCGTGGCGTTGAACGCCCAGCTTCTGGGCCGGTGGGCCGCGAAGTGACTGCGCTCCCAACCGGCCGCGCGAGGCAGGCTAGGTGAGGCCGAGGCGCTTCTCCAGGTGGTTCTTGACCGCGGGCGTGATGATGCCCCGCGTGAGCGCGTCCTCGATGGCGCCGCTGATCGTGGCCCGGTCGGCGTCCAGCTTTCGGTCACGCAGTTCCTGGATCACCCGGGCCAATCGCTGATCGTATTCGCTGTGCTTGAGCGTCCCGGTGTCCATGCCCTGCTTCAGCTTCTCGAGCTCCTGGACGAACCGTTGGACGGTAATCGGCTCCGCCATGCCGGGCCCTCCTCCTGTTGGTGCTGGTGGCAAACAGCGCGGTGCTGTCCCGCGTCGCGGGAATCTATCCGGCGGCCCCGCTTGGTGGAATGGTGAACGTCGGCGTTCTCTCGGTTACGTCTCCGCGTGCTCTGCGGTGTAAGCCTCGCGGGATGAGACCCGTCCTGGATGTGAGCGCACCCTCACAACGAGCCGTAACGGACGAAATTACAATAAGTTACCTGAGCAGCGGTCGGCCGATGACCGACTGCAGAGGCCCGGCGCGAACCGCGGTTGAAGATCCGTTACACCGCTGTGATTGGCACGCGATAGGCCTGAGGAGTAGTCTTCAAATCGCTCATGACTCCCACCGAGACCCCCGGCCCCGTGCCCCCGACCGAGCGCCCCCGCCTGGCGGCGATCGACATCGGCACCAACTCCATCCGGCTGATCGTGGCCGAAGTGGAGCCGGACGGGACCTATCGGGTGCTGGACGAAGAGCAGGAA
>DATECF010000151.1:0-8704 GCA_035287045.1 Gemmatimonadales bacterium
CTTTCCGGACGAACTGCAGCGAGGCGTCGCGCAGCTCGTCCGGCGTCGCCGGGGGCGCGAAGTTGAACAATGGGCGGATGTTCCGGCACACGGTCGTACTCACAGAAGGAGGGACGGACAGAAACTACTCCTGGCACGCCCCGCGTCCAACCGATATCGTACATGCCGGACACTGTGGATCAAACCGTTTGAACTACACCGGGGAAACGATCATGCGAAAGGGAACCCTCCTCTCGTTCGCGGCGGCCATCCTCTGCGGAGCGCCGTCCGCGGAGGCGCAGGGCCCGCCACCGCAGCCGGTCCAGCTCCCTGACGGAAACGGCAAGGAGTTGGTCGAGGCCACCTGCACCCAATGCCACCGGCTCAACCTGTTGACCGGCTCCGGAGGCTACACCCGCCAGGGATGGGAAGCCGTCATCAGCTCCATGGTGGGCCTACCGCGCGAGCAAACCGCCGTGCTGGCGGACTATCTGGCCACCAACTTCCCGGAGAAGCCACGGCCCGCCGCCGTGCTGCTTCCCGGGCCCGTCACCGTCGAGATCCGAGAATGGGTCGTGCCCTCCCTGGGCTCGAGGCCTCATGACCCGCTCGCCGCGGCGGATGGCTCGATCTGGTGGACGGGCCAATGGTCCAACGTGCTGGGGCGGCTCGATCCCAACACCGGCGCCATGAAGGAGTACCCGCTCAAGACGCCCCGGTCGGGGCCGCACGGACTCATCGATGACAGTCAGGGCAACATCTGGTACACCGGGAACGCTCAGCGCCACGTTGGGAAGCTGGACCCCCGGAGCGGCGAGGTGACGGAGTATCCCCTGCCGGATGGCCCCTCCCGCGGCCCCCACACGCCGGTGTTCGACCAGCAAGGCACGCTCTGGTTCACGCTCCAGTCCGGCATGGTGGGCAGGCTGACGCCAGTGACCGGCGAGCTGAAGGTCGTCTCGACACCCAGCCAGAACACCTACCCCTACGGTATTCGGGTGAACTCCCGGGGCGTCCCCTGGTACGTGGACTTCCGCGGCAACCGCATCGCCAGCGTGGACCCCGTGACCATGGAGATCCGCGAGTACACCCTGCCGGATCCCGCCGCCCGCCCCCGGCGCATCGCGATAACGGCTGACGACGTCGTCTGGTACACCGACTACGCGCGCGGCTACCTCGGCCGGTTCGACCCCCGAACCGGCGAGGTGCGCGAATGGCTGTCACCCGGCGGCCCCGCGTCGCGGCCCTATGGCATCGCGGCGGTGGGTAACACGCTTTGGTACAGTGAATCCGGAGTGCGACCAAACACCCTCGTGCGCTTCGATCCACCGACCGAGGGGTTCCAGACCTGGGCCATCCCCTCGGGAGGCGGCGTGGTGCGGCACATGATGGCGACGTCCGACGGCAACCTCGTGCTGGCGTGCAGCGGCGTGAACCGCGTGGCCCTGGTCACCATCCGCGGCAACGACTAGCTGGCGTCGAGGAGCCGGCGTCGAGCGAACCGCAACGATCTGGAGGTCAAATGGCCGACGCGCCGGGTCCCGGCAAGGATGACTTGCAGTTCGACAGCGCCGAGGTGGCGGGCGAGAAGCCCGCAGGCCCGGTGTGCGCGCTGTGCCAGAAGCCCATCACGACGTACTACTACGAAGCAGGCGGCCAGGTCGTGTGCGCTTCTTGTAAGAACCAGGTCCAGGCCTCGAACGTGCGCGGCGTGGCCGCGTCCAACTTCCTGCGGGCGACGCTCTTCGGCGTGGGCGGCGCTGCCGCGGGGGCGGGGGTGTACTACGCGGTCCTCGCCACCACCGGATACGAAGTCGGCCTGATCGCCATCCTGGTGGGCTTCATGGTGGGCTACGCGGTTCGGCTTGGCGCCCGCGGACAGGGCGGGCGCCGCTACCAGGTCGTGGCGCTGACGCTCACCTACCTCGCGATCGGGTCCACGTACGTGCCGCTGGTGATGCGTGAGTTTGCGGCGAACGAGAAGGCGGCGGCCGATTCCACGCGGATGGCCGGTGCCGATACCGCCGTCGCCCGACCGGGCGCGGTCGGCGTGCTCATGGGCGTGGGGGCTCTGCTGGCCCTCGCCGCGGCGATGCCCATCATGCTGGGGATCGCCGGGTTTCCGTCGTCACTCATTTCCGTCCTCATCGTGGGGTTCGCCCTCCACCAGGCGTGGCGCATGAACGGACGGGTGAAGGTCACGTTCTCGGGACCCTTCAAGGTTGGCGCACCGCACCCCTCGGGAGGCGCGCCTGGCGCCTGACGGCGACGCCGTCCTGACGACCGGTGCCTGCCGCCAGTGCGGCACGCAGCTGGCTCCCTCCCTGCTGAGCTGCCCGTCGTGCCAGGCATTGGTCCACGCCGACCGGCTCAAGGCCCTCGCCGCCGACGCGGGAGCCGCAACCGCCTCGGGGGATTTGAGCGCCGCGTCAGCCAAGTGGCGTGAGGCGCTCGAGCTGCTGCCTCCCGGCACCCGCCAGTTCACCGCCGTGGAAGAACGGATTGCGGCCCTGGGCCGCGAGATTGATCGGCGTGGTCCAACAGCACCCAGGCCGCGCGAGCCGGTGGAGTCGGGGCTCAAGCGCGGTTGGGTCGGCGTGGCAGCCGTGGCGGTCTTCCTGCTGAGCAAGGGGAAGCTCCTGCTCGTGGGCCTCACGAAATGGAAGACCCTGCTGTCCATGCTGGTGTTCATCGGTGTGTACATCCAGGTCTGGGGTTGGAAATTCGCGCTGGGTTTCGTCCTGGGGATCTACATCCACGAAATGGGCCACGTGGCGGCGCTCAGCCGCTACGGCATCGCGGCCACGGCACCGATGTTCATTCCCGGGCTGGGCGCCTTCGTGCGCCTCAAGCAGTACCCCACCGACGCCCGGCAGGACGCGCGCGTGGGACTGGCGGGCCCCATCTGGGGGCTGGCGGCGGGGCTCGTGGCGTATACCATAGGACTCGGCACCGATTCGCAACTCTGGTTCGCCATCGCCCAGAGCACCGCGTTCATCAACCTGTTCAACCTGATTCCGTTCTGGCAGCTCGATGGGGGCCGAGGCTTCCACGCCCTGACGCAACCCCAACGGTGGATCGCGGCGCTGGTGATCGGGGCGGCGTGGTGGTTCACCCACCAGGGACTCCTGCTCCTCTTGTTGGTGCTCGCGGTGGTGCAGGCCATCCGGCGGGGCCCCGACGAGCCCGACAACGGCGCGCTGGCCATGTACGCCGGCCTGGTGGCGGTGTTGTCGTGGCTGATGACCATCCCCGTGGTGACGACCGGCCTGGCCCGCTGAGCGCACGCGACGCCGCGGCGGCGTCCAATCGCGCGGAGGCTTGAATAGCGTCGCCCCGGCCCACCCGGTAGTTTTGGCCCGTCCCCCAATAGGTTCGGAGACCTGATGCGACGCGTCCCCTCCATCGCGCTGCTGGTGGCCCTCGCCTCGCCCCTGGCCACAACGCAGGCGCAGCAAAACGCCGCCGACCGCCGAGCCGCGCTGATCGCCCGCGCCAAGTCGCTGGAGCTTCCCGGCCGGTGGGACCCGCCGCCCGGTGACGCGCTCGACCACCACACCGCCGGATTTGCCAAGACCCTCTGTTCGGCCGTGTTCATCACCGGACTGGACCCCGCGGACGCCGCGGCCAACGTGGGCTTCTTCACCGGCCCGCTGGAATACCGTCGGTTCGTGATGGATACCGTAGTGGACCGCGCCCGGCAGGAAGTGCGGCTCCGGTTGCCGAATGGCGTGACCCGGGTAGCGCGCCGCTTCAAGCGCCAGGGCTGCATCGCACTGCCCATCGGCAGCGACTCGGTCTTCTTCACGCCGTCCGACGTCACGCCCAACCTCCCCGATCCCGCCACCACGCCGTGGCCCATGGGCGACGTCTTGCCCAAGATGCCCTGGCCCGCGGCGATCGACTCGGCGGCCCTCGCGGCGGCGATGGACACGATGTTCGGTCCGCCGCAGGCCATGACGCTCGCCGTGGTGGTCACCTACCAGGGCCGGATCCTGGGCGAGCGCTACGCCCCGGGCATCGGCATCCAGACGCCATTGGAAAGCTGGTCCATGGGGAAGAGCCTCACCGGCTCGTTGATCGCGCGGCTGATCCAGATGGGCGTGTACCGGCTGGACCAGCCCGCGCCCATCCCGCAATGGCAGCAGCCCGGCGATCCACGCCGGGAAATCCGCATCATGGACATCATGCGGATGTCGAGCGGCATCCGCATCAAGGCGCCCCAGGATCCGGATTGGAACGACTCGCTGGGCTACCCCGATCACCTCTACCTCTACACCGGCGGCGCGAACTCCTATCAGTGGGCTGCCACGCGCCCGCAGCAATGGAAGCCCAACACCGTGGGACGGTATCGCAACACCGATCCGGTGCTGGCGAGCTACCTGGTGCGCCTCGGCGCAGAAAAGCTGGGCCAGAACTATCACGCGTTCCCCCAGCGCGCGCTGTTCGACAAGATCGGGGTCCGGAACGCGATCATCGAGACCGACCCCTACGGCAACTTCCTGGGCCAGGGCTATGAGATGGTCTCGGCCCGCGACTGGGCGCGCCTGGGCAACCTCTACCTGCAGGACGGCGTCTGGAACGGCGAGCGGTTGCTGCCTGAAGGCTACGTGTCGTACGTGAAGACCTTGGCGCCGGCCTGGGTGGCGGACGGGCGGCCACAGTACGGCGGCGGGTTCTTCTGGGTGAACGGCGACCGGGGCCGGCCCATCCCCCGGGACGCCTTTTCGATGCAGGGCGCCGGCGGGCAGAGCGCCACCATTATTCCGTCACACGACCTCGTCGTGGTGCGGATCGGCAAGTACCGCGGCGCCGGGGCCGGCGGCCGGGCGCTCAACCGGGCCTTCGAGATGCTGATGCGCATCGTCCCCGCGGCCCGCTAACTCACGTCAGGAGATCTCATGCGCTTCGGTTCCTGTGTGCTCGTCGCCGCCGCGCTCGTCGCCAGCGCCGCGCCGGCGGCCGGTCAGAACTTCGACACGGTGCAGATCCGCACCCAGCCCCTTACCCGGGGTGTCTACATGTTGCAGGGCGCTGGCGGCAACATCGGGCTGGCCGTGGGCGACGACGCCGTGTTCGTGGTGGACGACCAGTTCGCGCCGCTCACGCCCAAGATTCTGGCCGCCATTGCCGCGATCACCCCGCGCCCGGTACGGTTCGTCCTCAACACCCACTGGCATTTCGATCACACCGGCGGTAACGAGAACCTGGGCAAGGCGGGCGCGCTGGTGGTGGCCCACGAGAACGTGCGGCAGCGCATGGCCGTGGGGCAGTTCATCGAGGCCGTCAATCGCCGGGAGCCGGCGGCGAACCCCGGCGCCCTCCCGGTGGTGACCTTCACCGAAGGCGTGACCTTTCACCTCAACGGCGATTCCGTGGTCGTCCGGCACGTCCCGCCCGCGCACACCGACGGCGACGCGATCGTGTTCTTCACCCGCGCCAACGTGATCCACATGGGCGATTTGTTCGTGAGCGCCGGGCTGCCGCTGATTGACCTGTCCAGCGGCGGGTCGATCCACGGGTTCATCGGCGCGGCGGAAACGGCGCTCGGCATGGCCAACGCCGAGACCCGGATCATCCCGGGACACGGGCCGCTGGCCAACCGAGCGCGTTTACAGGCGTATCACGAGATGCTGATGGACCTGCGCACGCGGATCGGCGCCGAAATCGCCGCCGGCAAGACCGTGGAGCAACTCCTGGCGGCGAACCTCACGGCACCGTACCAGCGGGAGTGGCCCGGTGGCCACGAACGCTTCGTGCGCCTCCTGCACCAGGAGCTGTCACGCCGCTAGCAATCCAAGCAGCACACGAGACTTGACACGCCCGGCGCGGGAGGTAGCGTTGCGCCCGCGCCCTCCCACGCCCCCTGTCCCTGCTCAGCCCGAGCGAGACCGTGCGAGCCTTGGCGCTCCTTTTCAAAGGAGCCCGCCGTGAACCGTCTCTCATCCAGCTTCAAGGTCCTCGCCTTCCTGGCCGCCAGCGCCGGTAGCGCCGCCGCGCAAGGCATGCCCACCACGCAGCCATCCCTCCTGACCATCGTGCGGGAGAACGTGAGGCTCGGGCGCGGCACCGAGCACGCTCAATGGGAAACCGGCTGGCCCGCGGCCTACGAGAAGGCCAAGTCAACGGAATACTACCTCGCCTTCGTGTCCATGACCGGGCCCAGCGAGGTCTGGTACGTGGTGGCGCAGACGTCGCATGCCGCCATGGACGAGTCCATGAAGCGCGAGGCCGCCGATCCAGTTCTGACCGCCGAGCTGGAGCGCCTGCAGCGCGGTGACGCGGAGTTCTTGACCAACGTCCGGGTGATGCAGGCCGTGGGCCGGCCGGACCTCAGTATGGGCACCTTCCCGGACCTGGCGAAGATCCGCTTCGTGGAAATCACCTGGTTCCGCGTGCGGCCCGGCCATGAAGCGGCTTTCGAGGCCGCGGCCAAGGCGTATGGCGCGGCCGCCAAGCGTTCCGCACCCACCACCAGCTTCCGTATCTACCAAGTCACCGCCGGCGTGCCGGGACCGGTCTACCTGGCCTTCAGCTCGGTCCAGTCCTACGCCGAGTTCGACCGGATGACCGCGAACGGACAGGCGACCATGGGCGGGGCAACGCCGGAGGAAATGGCCGCCCTGCAGAAGTTCTCGGCCGAGGGGGCCGTCAATTTCGAGACCCAGCGCTTCCGGGTGGATCCCCAGCAGAGCTACGTCGCCCCGGAGACCCGGGCAGCCGACCCCGCCTTCTGGAGCCCCAAGAAGGCCGCTAGCCGGCCCTAACATTACGCCGCTCGGGAGCGTGCCGGCGCGCAGCCGGCGCGCCCCCGCCGCGGGCCGGTGCCTTTCCCGGCCTTGCGGGCAGCACGGGTGGACCCGGCGGCGACGCTCAAGGCCGAGTAGCCTACTATCAGAAAACCACGGTCCCCTTCACGAACAGCGCGTTCTCGTCGCCGGCTTGAGTGCCCAACCGCAGCGGCCCCCGCTGGAACGCCAGCTGTACCAGGCCAAAGGGGGGCAGGTACCGCCACACGAACACGGCCTGGACGTTCTCGCGATCGCTCCCCCTGTTGGTCTGGTACAGCACGCGAAGGAACAAGTCGGGCGTGAAGAAGTGGTTGGCGCGTACCACGTGGATCCAGGTGGTCTCGCCCTCGGGGTCGGGCTCGAGCACCAGCCGTTCCAGCTCGTATTCCACCGAGAGCTGCGACGTGGGTTTGTAGGCGGCGCTCGCGGTCCAGAGCCTCAAGTCCGAGCCGAAGTTCCGCCCAAGGCGGTAGCCGACCTCGAGGGACTGGTATTCCCGGGTGTTGTACCCGATCACGACCTCGCTTTGGCGGTTCCGGAAATCCTGCTCGAAGCGCTGGAAGTCCTCCACGTGACTCAGCTCAATGGTGAACCGGTTGCGCAGCTCGAAGTCGAGTCCCTGGACGATCTCCCAGCTGCGGAGGACGCCCGCCTGGCTCCAGAAGATGTTGTAGTTGGAGCTGTACTCGATCTGCTCCAGCAGGCCGCTCCGGTAGCTCAGCAGCCTGGAGATGGCGGAGTCGAATTCGCGGCGGTCGTCGTCCCGAACGAACCCAACCGCATCGCCGTTGTCCGCCACGTACTCGCCCAGGTGACTGTAGCGCACGTGGAAATGCCCAGTGGGCGTGTCGTACGACGGCCTCAGAAAGAACGCCCGGTTTCCCTGGTCGAATGGTCCATAAGTCTCGACGTATTGGCCGGTGAACCCCAGGGTCTTGGTGAAGAACAGCGTGGCGTCCGCGCTGGCCGAGCCTTGATGCGCCCCGTCCCGCCACCGGTCGGCAACCATGGCGGCGATGTTGGAGCGTCCCAGGCCGCGCTGGAGCCGGGCGACCGTGTAGTTGGCTCTCGGAACGCCGGCCGCCGGATCGTCGTTCGCCCAGATGAGGGCCGCAGTCCACGGACCCTGCTTGCCGTTGAGCTTGGCCCCGCCTCGAATGTCGGTGATCCGGCGCGAGTAGAAGGTGCGGATCCGTTGCCGGAACAGCTCGCTTCCCTCCAGGAAGAACGGCCGTTTCTCAGGAATGGACAGCTCGTAGCGCGTCAGGTTGATCTGCTCTCGGTCGGCCTCGATGGTGGCGAAATCCGGGTTCACGGTCCCCTGCACCAGCACGTCCGGCCGGACCGCGTACCGCGCGTCCAATCCCGCATCCCACCTGGTGGCGGTGTCCTGCTGCAGCCGCGTGAGCCCATACACGATGACTTGATGGCGGCGCGCCGGAGCCGGGATCTCCAGGTCGCGGAGGGTTCCCGCCTGGGAGACGCGATACGGGTTGTCCAGCGGACCCGCCCAGAAGCTCCGCTCCAACGTGCTCCGCCGGCTGCGGCCGAAGTTGATGCCCCAGGTCACCCGTGCGCCGCGCCGGAAGGACAACGATCTAAAGGGAATGGCCAACTCGGCCGACCATCCGTACTCGGTCCGCCGGGCCGCAGCCCGCCAGGCCCCGTCCCAGCTTCCGTCCACGGTGCGACCGTCGTCGGCGATGCGGCCGTCCGCCTGCGTGCCCAACAGGTTGGTGATGAAATAGTACGCCGACTGGCGATCCCCGTGAGTGTCTAACACCACGACCACCGCGTCGTCGTCCAGGAGGTCCGCGTCCCGCCGGGTGAGCTGGGCCGCCGGTTCGCGATCGTCATGTACCCGGAACGCGACGTAGACCGCTCCGTCATCATACGCGAGGAGCGCTTCCGTGGACCGGCTCGCCGGCTCGCCA
>DATECF010000152.1:0-18328 GCA_035287045.1 Gemmatimonadales bacterium
ATCTTCCTCTCCCTGGCGCAATGGCCGCTCGAGTTCCTGGGCGTCGCGATCAAGACCAGTAGCGATCCCAACGCGCTGGTGGCCCCCGCCAGCGCCGCGGTGGCCGCGCTCGATCCCGACGTCCCGGTCTATCGAGTGCGCACCCTGGAACAGCTCGCGGCCGACGCGGTCGCGCAGCCCCGACTCTACGCCGGCCTGCTCGGCCTTTTCGCCATCGTGGCAACGCTGCTGGCGGCCCTCGGTGTGTACGGCGTGGTGGCCCGCGCGGTCCAGCAGCGGCTGCGCGAGGTAGGGATTCGCATAGCGCTGGGAGCGCGGCCGGTCGAGGTGCGCCGGCTGCTGGTGCGGCAGGGGCTGGCGCCGGTGCTGGTGGGTGTGGGGTTGGGGCTCGCCGGGGGACTCCTGCTGGCGCGGGTGCTCAGGAGCTTGCTGTTCCAGGTGACCGCCTGGGATCCGGTGGCGTTCGCCGCGGCGGTGCTGCTCCTGGTGGGCGTTGCGGCACTGGCCACGTACCTCCCGGCACGACGTGCGACGCGCGTGGACCCGATGGTGGTCCTGCGATACGAGTGACCCGGCTCACGCATCTATCTGAGGACAACAGCCCAGAGGCGGCCATGGAGACCTGGTTCCAAGACATTCGCTACGCCGTCCGCTCGCTGCGGAAGAACCCCGGCTTTACCGCCATCGCGGTTGCCACGTTGGCCCTCGGCATCGGCGCCAACGCCGCGATCTTCAGCGTGGTCAACGCCGTCCTGTTGCGGCCGTTGCCCTATGAGGAGCCGCAGCGCTTGGTGGAGTTGTTCACCGGCGGCACGCGGGCCGGGGGCGAGCAATACCGCTTCTCGTTGTCCTACCCCGACATGCTGGAGCTGCGCGGGCTGACGCGGGCGTTCGCCGGCGTCGCGCCCTACACCACCCAACGCTACAACTTCACCACCGGCGGCGAGCCCCACGAGGTCCGCGCGGCGCTGGCAGACGATCAGCTGTTCCGGGTTCTGCGGGCCGAGGCCCTGGTGGGGCGCACGTTCGCGACGGGCGAGCTGCGCGACCAGGTTGTGATTCTGGGCTACGGGCTCTGGACCAGCGAGTTCGGGAGCGACCGCGGCGTGGTCGGCCGGTCCATCTCACTGGACGGGCGTCCGTTCACCGTGGTGGGCGTCATGCCTCGCGGGTTCCGCTTCCCCGACGAGGACACCCAGCTCTGGCTCCCGGTGGGCGAGTGGTTCCGCACCAGCCCGGCGGCCGAGACCGACCGGAACATGTATTTCTTCAACACCGTGGCGCGGCTCGCCACCGGGGCGACGGTGGAGCAGGCGACCGCGGACGCGGCGGTGGTGGCCCAGCGGATCAACGCGATGCAGCGCGATCGCGGCGAGCAGCGTCTGGAAATCAGCATGAGGGGCCGGGGGCCCGGAGGGGGACCCCAGACGTCGCTCATTCCGGAAACGCAGTTCCTGGTGGTGCCGCTCTTGGAAACGGTGCTCGAGGGCGGCGTATCGCGGCGGGCGTTGTGGGTCCTGTTCGGCGCCGTCGGGCTGGTTCTGCTCATCGCCTGTGCCAACGCCGCCGCCTTGCTGATCGCTCGCGGGACCGCGCGGCGCAAAGAGATCGCGGTGCGACAGGCCATTGGGGCCGGCCGGTGGGCCATCGTGCGCCAGATGCTGACCGAGAGCGTGGTCCTGGCGGTACTCGCGGGTGCGGTTGGCGTGGTACTGGCGTTCTGGGGAGTGGATTCCCTGTTGACGCTGTGGCCTGATGTGCTGCCGCGGGCGCAGGAGATCAACCTGGACCTCCGGGTGCTGGGCTTCGCCCTGGGTCTGTCCGTGCTCACGGGGCTCGTGTTCGGCATGGTGCCCGCGCTCAGGGCCTCGCTGTTCGAGGTTGAGCGGACGCTGCGAGACGAATCGGGCGCCAGCACCGGTGGGCGCGGGCGCCGGCGGATCAACAGCACCCTGGTGGCGGCCGAGGTGGCCATTGCCCTGGTGTTGCTGGTGGGCTCCGGCCTGCTGATCAAGAGCTTCCTGCGACTGACCTCGGTGGATCTGGGCTACGATACCCGCGACGTGCTGGCCGCGAGAATTCGCCTCACGCCGTCGCGCTACCAGGGCTTCCAGGCGCAGAGCGACTTTTTCCAGCGTCTCACCGATCAGCTGGCGCAGCACCCCGGCGTAGTGCACGCCAGCCTGTCGCGCACGCTCCCGCTCACGGGTGGCGTGCAGATCTTAGCGTTCGACCCGCGCCAAGTCCGCGCCGATTATCCGGAGCCGTTCCTGGCCGCGCGCATGAGCGTGGTGTCGCCCGGATACTTCGCCACCACCGGGATCGCGCTCAGGCAAGGGCGGGATTTCACCGACGCGGATCGGACCGACGCGCCCCCGGTGGCCGTCATCAACACCCGCTTGGCCAATCTGTTGTGGCCGGAGCAGGACCCCTTGGGGAAGACCATTCCGGTGGGCATGCCCGGCATGGGACCTACCAACCTCACCGTCATTGGCGTCATTGGGGAGGTGCACTACGCCTCGCTCGACGCCCCCATCATGCCGGAGCTGTACCTGCCGCACTCGCAGGCGCGAGGCGGCTTGGGACAGATGTGGGTCGTGCTGCGGGCCCAGGGCTCACCGCTACAACTTGCCGGCGTGCTGCGTGACGCCGTGCGGAGCATCGATCCCGAGCAGCCGACGGCCGAGATCGCCAGCCTGGATCAAATGGTTTCACGCTCAACGGCTACCCGCCGTTTCAACATGACGATGTTGAGCGCGTTCGCCGCGTTGGCGCTGGTGCTGGCGTTAGTGGGGATCTACGGGCTCACCGCCTACGCGGTCACCCAGCGCACCCGGGAGATGGGGCTGCGGATGGCGATCGGTGCGGTGCCGCGCGATCTGGTCCGCATGCTGCTCGCCGAGAATCTGGTGCTGATGGCCGTGGGCGTGGCGGTGGGCCTCGCGGGCGCGCTCGCAGCGACCCGAGTCCTTCAATCCATGCTCTTCGAGGTCTCCACTACGGATGCGGTGACGTTCGTTGGAGCGGCGGTGCTCCTGGCCCTGGTGGCGGTGGCGGCCACCTATCTGCCTGCCCGGCGTGCGGCCAAGGTCGATCCCATGGAGGCGCTGCGGTACGAGTGATTCATGCGCCCTCCGCCCAGTTTTCCACCCTGAGCCCCGGTACGCGATGGAACTCGCGCGCGTTGACCGTGGCTATGGACAGGCCGCGCGCCAGGCAAGCCGCTGCCAGCCAGAGGTCGTGCGGCCCAATGAGCGACCCCGCCTGTGCCAGATCCGTCCCGAGACGCGCATGCGCACGAGCCGTAGCCAGATCAATCGGGAGCAAGGGGAATCGCTCGAGGATCGTCTCTACGAACGCCGCCCGGCGCGCTCGGATGCCGGCATCCGTGGCTCGGTGCACGCCGTGGAGCAACTCGCTCGCGGTGATGACCGAAAGGAACAGTTCGTCGCCTTCGCGACCCGCGACATGTTTGGCTATTTGAAGGCGACCCCGCTCGTGCTCGATCAGGATCGAGGCATCGATCAGGATTCCCACGGGTCCCGTACGGCCAGCCGGGCGAGCTCGGAGCGAGCGCTTGCCAGGTCGCGGGCGAACGCCTCGGCCTCTTCCGGTGAGAGTCGGGGCAGGGATGCAAGTAGGGCCGCCAGTTCTCGGCCGGTGACTCGCCGCACGGCCCCTTCAGGTGGGGTGGGGACGAGATACCGCGCAACGGCTTCGCGCACCACCGCCGACTTGGGCACGCGGCGAGCCCTAGCCCACCGTGCTAGCGCACGGGCCAGTTCGGTGGGCAGACGAAGGGTGAGGTAGTCTTTCATGTGGGTTGATTGTAGTACAATCGTGATACGATCGCCAGTGCGGCGGGCGGGAGGGAACTGACATGCTTCAGGACCTGCGGTATGCGTTGCGGAGCTTGCGCAAATCCCCCGGCTTCACCACGGCGGCGGTGCTCACGCTGGCGCTCGGCATCGGCGCCAACACCGCCATCTTCAGCGTGGTGGACGGCGTGCTGCTCCGGTCCTCGCCGTTCGAGGACATCGGCCGGCTGATGGTGATCTGGGAGACCGACCGTAAGAGCGGCACCACTCGCGAGCCGGCATCGGTTCCCGATTACCTGGACTTCCGCGAGCGCACCGCCCGCTTCGGCGAGCTGGCGGCCATGGCCGCGTCCGAGGTCAACCTCACACCCGATGACGGCGATCCCGCGAGGCTCGCCGGCCTCCTGGTGACCCACGAGTATTTCGGGCTCCTGGGCTTGGTGCCGGTCCTCGGGCGCGCCTTTATGGACGAGGAAGACCAGCCCGGCGGCCCAGCCGTGGTGCTCATCGGCGAGGATCTCTGGGAACGGCTCTTCTCGCGCGACCCCGCCGTTGTGGGCCGCACGCTGCGACTCAACGATATCCCCCGGACCATCGTCGGCGTGCTGCCGCGCGGCGCCGACTTCGGCATGCTGCAGATCCTCAAGGCCGCGGCCTACTCGCGCGGCTTCGCCGACCGCGGGGGCCGAACGCAGGTGGACGTCTGGCTCCCGCTCCAGCCCAATCCGGCGGTGAATCCCCGCGGTAACCATCCGATCTTCGTGCTGGGGCGGCTGGCGCCGGGGGCCAGCGCGGAAACGGCGCAGGAAGAAATGGCCACGATCACGGCAGACTTGGAAGCGACTTACGCCGACAACGGCGCCCGTGGCGCCAACGTCGAGCACCTGGAGGGAGTGGTCTTCGGGCCCGTCAAGCCGGCCCTGATAGTGTTGCTGGGTGCGGTGGCCTTCGTGTTGCTGGTGGCCTGCGCCAACGTGGCGAACTTGCTCCTGGTCCGCGGCGCGGCCCGCGCCCGCGAAGTGACCGTCCGCACCGCGCTCGGCGCCGGCGTGCGCCGGCTGGCGCGGCAGTTCGTGGCCGAAGGTGCGGTGCTCACGACCGCGGGCGCCGTGCTCGGCGTGGGGTTGGCGATCCTGGGGCTCGATGTGCTGCTGAGCCTGGCCCCGGCCGATATCCCGCGCGTGGCGGAAGTGGGGATCGACGCCCGCGTGCTGGGAGCGACAATCGCCTTGTCGGTTGTCGTTGGTCTCGCATTCGGCCTGCTGCCCACGCTGCAAGCTCGGCGCCTCAACCTCCAGGCGTCGCTGCAGGGAGAGTCTCGCGGTGCCTCCGCCGGGAGAGAACACCGCCGGCTTCGATCCACGCTGGTCGTGACCGAGCTGGCACTGGCCGTCATGCTGATGATCGGTGCCGGCCTGCTGGTCAAGAGCTTCTGGCGTTTGCAGCAGGTGGACCCCGGCTTTCAGGCGAGCGGCGTGCTCAAGGCGGAATATCAGCTTCCCGCCAGCCGGTATCCCCGCGATTTCTCCCAGTGGCCCAACTGGCCCGCGCCACGCAGGTTCAACGATGATCTGCGAAACCGAGTCCGTGCGCTGCCGGGCGTCCAGGGAGTGACCATGGCCGGGAGCCATCCGCTGGATGCCGGCTATACCAGCTCCATTCGGGTGGTGGGCCGGGAGGCCGAAGCCGCGGACTGGCCCGAGCCGTCCATTCGCATCGTCGCACCGGGGTATTTCGAGACCCTCGGCGTCCCGCTGGTTGAGGGACGTCGCTTCGGCGAGTCGGACGTCGTCACCGCCACCCCGGTTATCGTGATCAACCAGGCGGCGAGGCGCCGCTACTTCGAGACCCAGGAGCCGCTGGGGCAGCAGATCAATCTGTGGGGCGCCAATCGAACCGTCGTGGGCGTGGTCGAAAACGAGCGCATCCACGGCGTCGCCACCGAGCCGCCGCCAGCCGTATATCTGCCGCTGGGCCAGGTTCCGTCGGCGAGCGGCTCGCACAGTCTGCTGGTTCGTGCGACCGGCGATCCCGTGGCCCTCGCTCCGGTGGTGCGCCGAGTGGTGCGGGAATTGGATCCCGCGCTTCCACTGTTCGGGGTGGAGCCGCTGGAGCGGACCCTGGCCAATTCGGTGGGCCAACGGCGCTTCACCATGCTGGTCCTCGGTCTGTTTGCCGCCGTCGCGCTGCTCCTCGCGGCCGTGGGCGTGCACGGTGTCTTGAGCTACACGGTGGCGCAGCGCACCCGGGAGATCGGCATCCGCATGGCCCTTGGTGCTGATCTGCGT
The DNA here is from genome assembly GCA_035287045.1 of Gemmatimonadales bacterium. GTDB lineage: Bacteria > Gemmatimonadota > Gemmatimonadetes > Gemmatimonadales > GWC2-71-9 > JACPAP01. Next base: position 6,107 of record DATECF010000152.1, read on the forward strand.
GAGGTGCGCCGGCTGGTCCTGGGCCAGGGCGCCCGGCTCGCTGCGATCGGCCTCGGGCTCGGGCTGCTGGGCGCGCTCGCCCTCTCGCGCCTGCTCTCGGCGCTGCTCTACGGAACCGGCGCCGACGATCCCGCCACGTACGCGAGCGTGGCCCTGGCGTTGGGCGCGGTGGCGCTGCTCGCCACTTATCTCCCCGCGCGACGCGCGACTCGGGTCCATCCCGTTGAGGCGCTGCGCTATGAATGACTGGCTCACCCGGCCTGCCATTCCCGCACGCCCCACAAGCACGGCTGGTGTGGGCGAAGGCATGTTGGCTGACGATCCGTGGTGGCCCCACCAGGTGAGACCCCTGGGCCCCGACCGTGGTGACGTCGCATCGCGAAAGTTGGACGACCCGTCGCCTGGAGTGGACACAACGGTCCGAGGAGGTATCCTGTAACTAACTGTTTATCAACAGTTTACGTCCTGGCACACAATTCGCTGGCTCTGTCGGTTGGAAGGTTGACCCCGTAGCGTACCGGTAGGAGGTAGTCATGACCGCCGGCTCCCGCACCATTGCTTCCATTGGGCTGTTTGCCGCGCTCGTTCTCCCGTCGGCGCTCTCAGCACAGCGCCCCCCTCGCCCACCCGATGGGGGTCCCGGCTTCCTGTTCCACCCCTCACGCGTCAGCCTCGGCGTCAGGGGGGGGTTCAACCTCCGGTTCGCCAACAGCGGCATCTACGACTTCGGCATCGACTCGTTGACCCTCAGGAAGAGCGACTTCAACGCCTTCAGCATCGCCGGCGACCTCGGCATCGCGGTCACCGGTCCGGTGGACCTGGTTCTGAGCGGCGGATACACCACCACCAGCGCCCCCTCCGAGTATCGCAATTGGTGGGACCAGAACGAGCTGCCCATCACCCAGCGGACCACACTATCGACGATCCCGCTGACCGTCGCGGCCCGGTGGAACCTGGCCTCCCGCGGCCGTGAGATTGGACGATTCGTCTGGATCCCGGCGCGCCTCGTTCCATACGTGGGTGCCGGCGGGGGTATGATCCGCTATTCGTTCACCCAGGCTGGGTCGTTCATAGATATCAGTGATCTGGCGATCTTCGAGGCCGAATTCACGTCGGCCGGCTGGACGCCACTGGCCTTGGTCATGACCGGCGCCGACTATAGCTTAGGGAAGCGGGTCTTGGTGAACGCGGACGTGCGTTACCTGTGGGCCAACGCAGCGATGCAGGGCAGCTTCGAGGACTACACCGACGGGATCGACTTGAGTGGGGTCCAATTCTCCGTGGGCCTGCACGTCCGGATTTAGGGAGGGCGCTATGAAGAACGTACCACTCCTCTCCTTGTTACTGCTCGTCGGCCCGGCAACGCTCGCGGCCCAGCAGACCTTCGACTCGCGCTGGCTTCCCTGGCTGGGCTGCTGGCAGGCAGGCGAGGAAGCGGGGGCTGAGAACCGGTTGATCTGCGTGCGACCCTCGGCGGACCAACGCGGCGTGGAGGTCGCCACCGTCTCGAGCGGTGAAATCGCCGCCACCCGCACCCTGATCGCCGATGGCCAGCCGCACGACCTCAGCGTGGAAAGTTGCTCGGGCTCGCAGTTCGCCGAGTTCTCGGGTGACGGCCACCGGGTGTATCTGTGGTCCACGCTCAGCTGCGACCAGGGTCGCAAGCGCACGGCCTCGGCCATCATGGCGATGGGGTCGCGCACCGAGTGGCTGGACGTGCAGGCGCTGGGGATGGATGGCGAGCGCATGCCGCGGGTGCTGCGCTACCATCCGGCGACGGAAGCCCAGTGGCCCGACGAATTCCGATTCGGCGCCCAGCGCGCGGAAGCGGTGGCCGACGCGCGATTGCTGGCCGCGAGCAGGGTGTCGCTGGCGGACGTCGAGGAAGCCGCGGCGCACGTGGACCACGAGGCACTGGCGGCCTTCGTTCTCGAGCGGGGCCACAAGTTCGATCTCTCGGCCGCCAGGCTCGCCGCGCTGGACGATGCCGGCCTTCCGGACGACGTGATTGACGCGGTGGTCGCGGCCTCGTATCCGGAGCGGTTCGTCATCGATCGCGAGGGCTTGCAGACGGCGCTCAAGCCGGATGAGCCGCGTGAGCGCCGGGGCGGGGCCTACGGGGATCCCTTCGGCTGGGGCTGGGGCGGATACGGGCGGTGCTACATGGGCCTGGGCTACTGGTCCCCGTACTGTGGCTCCCTGTTCTACGGGTCGGGCTACGGCTTTGGCGGCTACTGGCCCTACTACTACGATGGGTACGGCTACGGCGGATACTGGGGCCGGCCGATCATCGTGGTGCGAGAGCCCAACGGCGGAACGCAGGGCGGCACCGCCGTGCGGGGCCGCGGGTACACGCGGGGCGGCCAGACCGGCGGAACCGGGCGCGTCGCCCAGCCCCGTGGCGGCCAACCGACCCAGAACCGGGGGACTGCGCAGCCTCGGCGTCAGCCGGAGCCGGATCGGAGTTCTGCCGCGTCGGTCGGGAGCGGGTCGTCGTCGAGCGGCGGCAGCGGCAGTGCGTCGCCGGGCGGATACACGCGGAGCGGCGGGTCGTCCTCTTCGTCAAGCAGCTCGTCAGGAACGGCGAAGCCGAAGTGCTGTAGCTGAGCCTCCGGTAGAGAGTGATGAACGCGGCGCGGGAGATTCCCTCTCGCGCCGCGTTGGCTTATTAGACCCCTTACGTCTCACGTCTGACTTCTTACGTTTCATGGGTATCCGTTGCCGGCCGGTGACCCATGGAGACGTTCCTCGCCGATCTCCGCCACGCGGTTCGTTCGCTTCGCACAAGTCCCACGTTCACGTTGGTAGCCTCGCTCACCCTTGCCGTGGGCATTGGCGCCACCATTACGTCGCTCAGCCTCATCCACTGGCTTGTGCTGCGTCCGATCCCCGGCATTGACAGGCCCGACGAGTTAGCCCTGGTCTGGTCCACATCACGGCGGCCCCCGGGGCCGCTTGTTGCTGCCGCGGCCGGCCTGCAACCCCGCTGGGTGTCCTATACCGAGCACCAGGAGCTGATGCGAAGCCTGCCTGCGTTGTCCGGATTGGCGGCGTTTCAGCGGGGCGAAGCGAACCTAGGAGTGCCAGGCGCCCAGCCGCGGCGGGCCAACGTCCACTATGTGATGCCGAGTTACTTCACCGTGCTCGGCGTCCGGCCCGTCGTTGGCCGGCCGTTGCTGCCGGAGGACGACGCGCCCCCCGAGGGCCAACCGGTGGCGGTGATCAGCGACGAGCTGTGGGCCGGCCTGTTCAATCGTGATCCCGGGGCTATGGGGAAGGACGTCGTGGTGAACGGCCGGCCGTTTACGATCGTTGGCGTGGCACCCCCTGCGTTCCGGGGGATCGAGCGATTAGGTCGCACGGACCTGTGGCTTCCCGGTCGTGTGCTTGGGAGGAATGCACGGCAGGAAGGGTACTTCATGGGCGGGTACTATGAGTTCGTGGCGCGGGTGGCGACGGGCGCCACGTTCGCCCAGGCGGAGGCCCAACTGCACGCCGCGTTTGGCGCCCTGGAGGAAGACCGCGATGCCCGCGTGTTCCGCGGGCTTGGCATTCCACCGTTGCAGCGCCCGCAGGTCAGCCGATTCATGCGTCTCACCCTGGCGGCGAGCCTGCTGGTCCTGGTGATCGCCTGCGCCAACGTGGCGAACCTCTTGCTCTTCCGGGGGCTCGCGCGGCGTTCCATGACGGCGATGCAAAAGGTCATGGGCGCGGGTATCGGAGCGCTCATTCGGCGCCAACTCACCGAGGGCGCGGTGCTGGTGGTACCGGCCATTCTCGCGGGGCTGCTGCTGGCGAGTTGGTTCACGTTGAGCCTCGAGGGTGCGAGACTCGGCCGGTCGATGGAGCCGTTCGTGCAAATCCCCATCGTGTGGTCCGTGGTTGCGGTCGGTGCCGCTCTGGCGTTGATCACTGCCCTGCTCGCCGCCGTTGCGCCCGCGGTAGCGGCCAGCCGCACCGATCCCCGGGACGCGATCCAGGGCACCGCCCGAACTCAAGCCCGGGGTGCCGCACGGCTGCGCGGCTCCTTCGCCGTCATCCAGCTGAGTCTCTCCCTTACTTTACTGGTGGGCGCGCTGTTGCTGCTGGGAACACTCCAACGGTTGAATGCGATCGACCCCGGGTTTGAGCCGCGCGGCGTCCTGGTGCTGAGCGTCAATCCGGGAGACATGGGCCCCTCGGAGGCTCAGGCACGGGGCTACTATCGTGCGTTGCTCGCGCGGCTTCAGGCGGCTCCCGGTCTGGACCAGGTGGCCGTCGCCTGGCAGGCGCCGTTCGTGGGGCTGGTTCGCGTCGGCCGCATTCGCCCACCCGGCAGCTCGTCCGACGCCGAGGAATTCCGGGTTCGCCAGAACCTGGTTTCCCCGGACTACTTGCCGCTGCTCCAGACCTCGTTTGTCGAAGGCCGGAACTTCACGCCCCAGGAGTTCCTGCCGGATTCCTCGGCCCCACGCAAGGTAATCCTCAGCCAGTCGGTTGCTCGCCGGCTCTTCGGAGATCGCCCGGCCGCCGGGCAGGTGCTGCCCGGCCGGAATGGACGGCCCACTGAGGTCGTGGGCGTGGTGGAGGACGGTCGGTGGGAGAACCTCGAGGGCTCGCTCGGCCCATTCCTGGTCGAGCCGGGCCTCATGACCTACGCCCCGTTCCCGGGCAGCCCGCTGGGAGGGGCGGTGATCCTGGTTCGCTCCCGCCTACCGGACGGAGTGGCCGCCGAAACGGTTCAGCGTGTGGCCGGCGAAGTGGATCCAAGGCTGCCCGCGTACGGCGTCACCAGTATGCCGGACTTGATCCGGCGAACGCTGGCCGATCGGATCCTCCTCGCTCGGATGTTGGGACTCCTGGCGTTTCTCGCCGTCGCCCTCGCAGCGGTGGGCTTGTATGGACTCGTCGCGTACGGCGTCGCGGCCCATACCCGCGAGTTCGGGATTCGTATCGCGCTGGGCGCCGAGGCGCGGTCGATCCTGGGCCTGGTGGTGAGGGAGGCGGCATTGCTCGGCGGTATCGGCGTGGCGGTCGGGTCCGCCGGCGCCGCGGCCCTGAGTCGGCTGATCGCCAACCGGCTGTATGGAGTCAGTCCGCTGGACCCGGCAACCTACCTCCTCGCGGCCGGTGTGCTCTTCGCCGTGTGCCTGGTGGCGGCCCTCCTCCCGGCACGTGCCGCGACGCGAGTGGACCCGATGGTTGCCCTGCGGGCTGAGTAACTGCGCCTAGAGGTCCCGGGGCAGCAGGCGCGGCGCGCCGAGGAGCTTCACCGCGCCGAAGTGCTTCAGGTCCAGCGTCGCGATTGCGTCGGCCTTCAGCCGCTCCGCGATCGCCATCACCACGCCGTCCACCAGACCGAACTGAAGCGCGCGGTATTGCCGATTCAGGTCGTACGCACGATCGAGATCGTCGTCTACTCCCCACGCGATGGTGAACCGGTTAGCCCGTAGGTCCCCCAGAAACGCGGTATGCACGTGAGCGCCCAGGCGCGACCGGGCCAGGTAATCCAGTTCCGGGAGGATGGCCCACGGCAATACCCACGCGTCCGGGTCGGCGAGATACAACTCGTGCACGGTGGCGTGAAGCTCGTCGTGCGCATCGAGCAGGGCGAACACCGCCCCGGTGTCGGCGACGATCAATCCTCGCCCATGCCCTTGAGATACTCCTCGGCCCGCTCGCCGATGTCACCGAGCCCGCTACGACCCATGCCGATGCTCCGGGGTCGCACCGGGCGCGTACGCTTGCGCACATACTCCGCCACCGCCTCGCGCACCAACTTCGCCGCGGGCACACCCTGCCGGCGCGCCAACTGCTTCAGGCGCCGGTAATCGGCGTCGCTGAGATACACGGTGGTCTTGGTGGGCTCAGGCATATGGTTACCATATATGGTAATTCTCCCGGCGTCAAGGTCCGCCTTCCGACCGCAAGCTGGTCTGTTCGATTGTGGGACTGCGCGTCCCACTGACGGCCCGTGCGGCACCATGGTCAGTTGTCATAACATATTGATATGGCTATGGTTACTAAACTCCAACGCGTGGCACGGGTCTTGAGTTACTAGAGTTCCTGAGACCATGAACTTGCGACCCAGCGCCCCGACTTCCCAAACCGCCGACGGCCCCCGCCGGAGCTTGCGCCGTTGGCGCCCTGCCGACGTGGTGGCGCTCGTGGCGGTGGTGTGTTACGGCGCGGCCGCGCTCATCGTCGCGGCGGGGCTGTTTGTTCGACTAGCTTCTCATCCGTGACGGGGAAACCGGCCGCCGGGTATTCCGGCAAGTCGCTGGCGGACAAGCTTGGCATTCGCGCCGGCATGCGCATCGCCGCCGTGGGGGCGCCGCGCAGCTACGCCACGCTCGCCGGGCCGCTGCCCCGCGCCGTCACCGTCACCGCCCGCGCGAGCACCCGGGCGGACTTGGTTCACTGCTTCGTGGAATGGCGCCGCGATCTCGAGGCGCGGATCGCTTCGCTCAACCGCGCCCTCGGGGACGACGCCGTCCTGTGGGTCTCCTGGCCCAAGAGGTCCTCCGGCCACGCCACCGATCTCACGGAAGACGCGTTGCGCGAGGTGATCCTGCCGCTGGGCCTGGTGGACGTGAAGGTCTGCGCGGTGGACGATACGTGGTCGGCGCTCAAGTTCGTTCGTAGATTGCAACACCGTCGCTAACCGGCGCGCGGAGCGCGCATCCATACGTGACCCAGCCCGACCGTCCCGCCAGGATCCTCATCGCCGACGACCAGCGCGATGTCCTGGAGGCGCTGCGCCTGCTCTTGAAGGGTGAAGGCTTCGAGATCGAAACCGCCACCTCCCCCGGCGGGGTGCTGGCCGCGGTGGAGGCCCAGGATTTCGACGCCGTCCTGATGGACCTCAACTACCAGCGGGATACCACGTCCGGCGCCGAGGGGATGGACCTGCTCTCAGGGCTCCAGGCTGCGGATGCGTCGCTCCCGGTCATCGTGATGACAGCGTGGGGCACCGTGGACCGGGCGGTGGAGGCCATGCGCCGGGGCGCCCGTGACTTCGTGCAGAAGCCCTGGGACAATGCGCGGCTGATCGCCACGCTGCGCACCCAGGTGACCCTGGGCCAGGCGCTCCGCCGGAGTGAGCGGCTGGAGGGCGAGAACCGCCTGCTCCGGCCCGCGGCCGCTCCCACGTTCATCGCCGAGTCGCGCGCGATGCGCCCGGTGATGGAGCTGCTGCAGCGCATTGCTCCCTCGGACGCCCACGTGCTGATCACCGGCGAGCACGGTACGGGAAAGGAAGTGGTGGCGCGCTGGCTCCATGCCGGGTCGCGGCGTGCCCAGCGGGCCTGGGTGGCGGTGAACGTGGGCGGTCTCTCGGACGGCGTCTTCGAAAGCGAATTGTTCGGCCATGTGAAGGGCGCGTTCACCGACGCGAAGGCCGACCGCGTGGGCCGATTCGAGCTGGCCGATGGCGGCACGCTCTTCCTCGACGAGATCGCCAACCTGCCGCTGGGCCAGCAGGCCAAGCTGCTCCGAGTGCTCGAGACCGGCGACGTGGAGCGCGTGGGCTCCTCCAAGACCCGTCACGTGGACGTGCGTCTGGTATCGGCCACCAACGCGGACGTCCAGGCAGCGGTGCGCGCGGGGCAGTTCCGTGAGGACCTGCTCTTCCGGCTCAACACGGTGGAGATCGCCCTGCCCCCGCTCCGCGAGCGACCCGAGGACGTTCCGCCGCTGGCACGCCACTTCCTGATCCAGTACGCGCGCCGCTACCACAAGACACTCACCGGGTTCGATCCCGCGGCCCTCCAGGCGCTGCTGGATCACCCGTGGCCGGGAAACGTGCGGGAGCTGGATCACGCGATCGAGCGCGCGGTGCTCATGGCCCGGGGAGAGGTCCTGCTGGCGCAGGATCTGGGACTCCGGCCCGCGGACGGCGACGGCACGGCGCCGCTGGAGCGGATGAGCCTGGACGATGCGGAGCAATACCTCATCCAGCGGGCGCTCCAGCGCGCGGACGGCAACGTGAGCGATGCGGCCAAGCAGCTGGGCCTGAGCCGCAGCGCGCTGTATCGCCGCCTCCAGGCGTACGGTCTCAAAGCCCCGGGGTAACCCGCCCTGACGTACGAGCGCCGCCTCTTCCTTCGAGCGCTGCTCGCCGGCCTCCCGGCCATAGCGGTTGCACTGGTGCTGTTGTGGACGGGCGATTTTACGCCCAAGGTGCGTTGGACCGTGGGTCTGTTGGCGGTGGGCTGGTGGTTCGCGGTCGCGGCGACCCTCGGGGAGCAGGTGGTGCGGCCGCTCCAGACCATCTCCAACCTGTTGGCGGCGCTGCGCGAAGGCGACTACTCCATCCGGGCCCGTGGCGCCAAGACCGACGAGGCGCTAGGGCTGGCGCTGTTCGAGGTCAACGAACTGGCCGACGTGCTCCGCGGCCAGCGCCTCGGCGCGCTCGAGGCCACGGCCCTGCTCCGGCGCGTGATCGCCGAGGTGGACGTCGCCATCTTCACGTTCGACGAGGACCAGCGTCTTCGCCTGGTCAACCGCGCGGGAGAGCGGTTCCTGGGGCAGGCAGCCGCGCGGGCCCTGGGGCGCACCGCTGGCGAATTGGGATTGGCGCCGTGCCTCGAGGGAGAGGTCCCGCGCACCATGGAGCTGCCGTTTGGCGGACGACTCGGACGCTGGGAGATTCGCCGGAGCGTCTTCCGCCAGGACGGCCGGCCGCACCAGCTGGTGGTGCTGTCGGACCTGTCGCGGGCGTTGCGGGAAGAGGAGCGCCAGGCCTGGCAGCGATTGATCCGGGTGCTGGGGCACGAGATCAACAACTCCCTGGCGCCTATTCAATCGATTGCCAACAGCCTTGCCGAGATGCTCGACCGCGGCGGGCTCGCCGGTCCCGCCGGGTCCGCCGAGGACTTTCGCCGCGGCCTCGCGGTCATTGCCGCCCGGTCGGAATCGCTCAGCCGCTTCATGGCCGCGTATTCCCGCCTGGCACGGCTCCCTCGTCCCCGGCTGGCGCCCGTGGATCTCCCCGTGCTGGTTCGGCGGGTCGTGGGTTTGGAAACGCGGCTTCCCGTTCGGTTCGGCTCACAGCCACCACTGTCGGTGATCGCCGACCCGGATCAACTGGAGCAGTTGTTGATCAATCTGGTGAGCAATGCCGTGGACGCGTCCCTGGAAACCGGGGGCGGCGTCACGGTGGCGTGGGATCGTTCAGACCACGCGGTCGAGGTGCGCGTGGAGGACGAGGGGCCTGGGATCCCCGAGACGGCCAACCTGTTCGTGCCGTTCTACACCACCAAGCCCGAGGGGTCCGGCATCGGGCTGGTGTTGAGCCGCCAGATCGCGGAGGCGCACGGCGGCACGCTGACGCTGGAGAATCGCGCCGCGGGGCGGGGGTGCATTGCGCGGCTCTCGCTGCCGGTGTGACCGCGTCGCCGGTATCTCCAAGGCCGGTTATATATAGAAATCCCCTCCGCCAGGAGATACCCGTGAGATCCTCATTCGTCAGGTGGTGCGCGGCATCGCTCGCCGTGGTTGGCCTCGCCTGCGCCGGGGCTGGGACCGGCCTGGATGAGCATGGGAACCCCGTCACGCAGGTGTCGCCGTGTGTACCGGCAACCGGCGGGTGCACCGGCGGCGTCTGCTTTGACGTTGACATCCAGCCGATTCTCTCCAGCAACTGCGCTTTCTCAGGCTGCCACGCCGGCACGTCACCGGCACAAGGACAAAACCTCAGCGATGGCGTGGCGTACGCCAACATCGTGTGCGTCGCCGCAAACGAACGACCGGGCATGATGCGGGTGAGGCCCTTTGAACCGGACTCGAGCTACCTGGTCCACAAGGTGCAAGGAACCCACGGCACAGTGGGCGGGTCCGGAGGCCGGATGCCGCTGGGCTTGACCCCGCTGACCACCGAGCAGGTTGACCTCATTCGCGCCTGGATCACGCAGGGCGCCAGGAACAACTGACGCCATGATCACGCCAGTCTTCTTTGCCGCCATCGTCGCCGGAGCCGCGCATGCCGCGCCCGAGCCGTATCTCGCCGTGCGGACCGGGCTTAAGTGCTCGGCCTGCCATGTCAACCGGAGCGGTGGTGGCGGCCGCTCGGCCTACGGCAGCGTGTACGCCCAGACCCAGATCGCCATGCGGACCGGCACGGCACGCAGCCGCTCGCTGAACGACTTCCTCGGATTGGGATGGGACGTGCGCACCCTGGGGTCCGCCATCGTGGAGGACTACGACGGAAGCTCGCCACGCTCGGCCATCGAGCTGGGCGAGGCCAACGTCTACCTCGAGGCGCGGATGATCGAGCGCCGCCTGGCGCTCTACCTGGACCAGACCCTGGGCCCCGGCCCCGCGAGTGCCCGCGAGGCCTTCGCGTTGATCGAGGGGCTGCCGCTCAACGGCTACGCCAAAGCCGGGAAGTTCCTGCTGCCGTACGGCCTCCGGCTCCAGGATGACGCCGAGTTCATCCGGTCCCGGACCGGCTTCTCGTACAAGACGCCGGATCAGGGGATCGAGGTGGGGATCGAGCCCGGGGCCCTCTCGTTCTTCGTGGCGATGAGCAACGGCAGCGTCGGGGCCGCCGAGAACAACAACGGCAAGCAGGTCACCTCGACGCTGGCGATTGTGAAGCGGCCGTTCCGGCTCGGCGGGTCGGCCTCGCGCAATGAGGGCAACGGCCTGGCCCACCGCGACGTATTCGGCGGATTCGCCGGGTTCGCCGTCGGCCCGCTGTCGGTGCTGGGCGAGGTGGACCAGATCGTCGAGCGGGTGCAGTCGGGGACCGAACTGCAACAACTGGCGGGCTATGTGGAAGGGGATTTCCTCGCCGCCAGGGGCGTCAACGCCAAGGTGACGTACGGCTACTTCGACCAGAATCTCGACGTGCCGGAAGACCAGCGGGTTCGGTTGCGGTTCGGCCTGGAGCTGTTCCCGGTCGGATTCCTACGGGCGGCGGCGTTCTACACGGCGGACCGGTGGATTCCCCAGGCGACCGCGCCGGATCGGGTGAGTCTCGAACTGCACCTGCACTTCTAGCGCCTTCCGCGGCGGGTCGTCCTCGTTGCGGTCCGGCCGTGGCGCAGCATCTTACGACGCACGGGTGGTCTGGAGGCCGGCACGGCAACAACGCGACAACGTTGGCTTTTCCTCGGCCTGGCCGCGGGCGGGCTGGTCGTGCTTGGTCTGGGCTTTCGCTGGCGGGCGGACGCGCTCCGGGCCGACGCGGTACGGCGCTGGGAGACCAGTCTTGGCGCCGTGGCCGACGCGGCGAAGCTGGCCGTCACCAAGTGGGTCGAGGAACGCCTGGCGGACAGCCGGATCGTCGCGGCGTACGCGGCGACGGTCCCCGAGCTGCTCTCGGCGGCGGGCCGGCCATCCGGCCTGTCCCGCGCCCGCGCCACCGAGCGGGTGCAACGGCACCTGACCCTCGCGCGCGACGCGTATGGCTACCTCGGCCAGTGGGTGTTGGACCGGTCCGGGCGGGTCGCCGTGCAGCTGCCGGGAGAACAGGGGCCCAACCCACCCGAAGTGGCCCTGGCCATCGAGGTCGCGCGAGACGGACGGCCGCGCTTCGCCGAGCCGTTCCTACACGCCGACAGCAGCGTCAGCGTCTCCCTTGCCGTTCCGGTACCGGGGGCGGCGCAGCGTCCGCTGGGGGCGGTGGTGATCCGGGTCGATCCCGCGACGTCCTTGTTCCCCTTGCTCCAGGCCCGGCAGCGCGTCGGCACCACGGCCGACGTCCGGATCCTGGTGCGCGTGGGCGACGACGCGGCGCGGCTCAGCCCGGTGGGCGGCGAGGGGGCGCGCGCTCTCTCGGTGCGCACCCCGTGGGCCAACGTGTCCGAGGTCTCCAAGCTGGCGATCGGCGGCGTCGAAACGTTCGGCGCTTTCGATAACTCGGCCGGCGTTCCCATCCTCGTCGCCACCCGCCACATCGAGCCGGCCGGATGGGGGCTGATCAGCCGGGTGGAGCAGCGCGAGGCGTTCGCGCCCTCCCTGGAGCGGCTTCGGACCGAGATGCTGCTCATGGTCACCGTACTCGGCGCTTTCGCGCTCGGCTTCGTCGCGATCGCCCGCACGGCGCGGCTGGCCCAGTGGCGGGATCGGATCCGGACGGCCGCCGCACTGGAGGCGAGTGAGGGGCGGTACCGACAGCTGGTGGAGTCGAGTCTGGGGTTGATCGCCACGCACGACCTCAACGGCGTGATCCTGTCCTTGAACCCGGCGGCCGCACGGGCGCTCGGCCTGGCGAGTCCCGTGGCGGGCGTCGGTCGG
>DATECF010000153.1:0-16795 GCA_035287045.1 Gemmatimonadales bacterium
CTGAAGGAAGAGAGCTACCGCCTGGGCACCGGCAACAACGGCCTGCTCCGGATCGTCAAGGCGGGCAAGGTGCAGCCCGAGCTGATGCAGAAGTTCTTCAACAAGTGGGTGCCGACCGCGTTCGACCTGTTCGGCACGGACCACTCGGGCACGGCGCACTGGGCCTACGTCTGGGGCGTCAAAGGCCGGTTCGACGAGCGCGACAACCCCACGCCGGCCGACAAGGCCACGCTGAACGACTACAACCGGCTCCTCTATCGCGACGAGTGCGTCCGGCTGGTGGACCGGCTTAACCAGTACATCCCGGACCGCGATCGCTGGCTTAAGATCCCGGACATCAAGTTCAACCGGCGGATCGGGACGTACGCTCACCAGTGCTACACAGTGGACGGCGGGCCGATGAGCGAAGAGCGGTATCCGGCGTACCTCAAGTCGGTGCAGCCACAGGAAGAGGATTACCGGCAGCTGCACGACATCGTCGGCGCCGGGGAGTGGATCGAGGAACGGACGGTTCAGGACAACTAGCGTGGGGCGTCAACCGGTCGTCTTCTGCAACGCGCGGTGGAGGATTCCGGAGGGCGCGTTGGTTCGGGCGTGGTCACGGCGCGCTGGGCGCGATAGGAGGTTTTCGGCCACGTGACCGCCGGTCCTAACGCTCCCTCTGGGACCCACCGGCGGTCACGTGGCCTTACCCCATCGCGCCCAAGCGTCGAGTCCACCCCGCACCACGAGCGCCCGGCGGAACCCTCCAGCCGCGCGTGTCGCACGGAGGCGACTGGTTGACACACCCCGCTAGCTCCGTCCTGGTCATTGCCCACCGGGGCGCCTCGGCGTACGAGCACCAGAACTCGCTGGCGGCGTTTCGCGCGGCCGTGCACCTGGGCGCCGGCGGCATCGAGCTGGACATCCACGACACCTCCGACGGCGCGATCGTGGTGCACCACGATCCGGTGTTGAGCGGGCGGCCCATCCGGGAGCTGTCGGTGGCCATGGTGAGCCGTCAACGGTTGCCCAACGGAGAGCCGGTGCCCACCCTGCCCGAAGCGCTGGTGGCCGCCGGGCGGGATTGTCTGGTCTTCGTCGAGGTCAAGTCGCTGGCCCCCCAGCACGATGTGGCGTTGCTCGCCGCGCTCGACCACGGACCCTCACCGTCCAACTACCACATACACGGCTTCGATCACCGGATCGTGCGGCGCCTGACGGCCTCCCGTCCCGGCTTGGTGGGCGGCGTGCTCTCCACCTCGTATCCCCTGGACCCGTGGCGCCAGGCGACCGAGGCTGGCGCGCAGGAGCTGTGGCAGGAGGCGCCCCTGATCGATCGCGTCCTGGTGGACGGCGCCCATGAGCGCGGCATCCGGGTGTACGCCTGGACCGTGGATGACCCCGCCCTGGCAGGTCAGTTGGCCGCGATGGGGGTGGACGGCGTCTGCACCAACCGGCCCGACGTGGTTCATCAGGCGCTGGCCGGATGAGACAACCGGGGATGGAGGGGGGGGTGGGTGGTCAGTTGCGGATCGCGGTGGTGGGCGCGGGGACCATGGGGCACGGCATCGCCCAAGTGGCCGCCGTGGCCGGATACGATACCCGGTTGACCGATGCCAACCCTTCCGCCAAGGCGGTGGCCCTGGCAAAGGTGCGGGAGAACCTGGACGGCGCGGTGAAGCGGTCCAAGCTGTCTCGCGAGGACGCAGACGCCGCCCTGCACCGCCTCGCGTGGCGCGATGACCTCGCGGCGGCCGTTGCGGGCGTGGATCTCGTTATCGAGGCGATCGTCGAGGAGCTGGACGCCAAGCGGGAGTTGTTCGGCCGCCTCGCGGGCCTGCTCCCGCCCGGCGCCGTGCTGGCGACAAACACGTCGTCGCTATCGGTACAGCGGATCGCGGACGCCGCCGGTCAGCCTGAGCGGGTCGTCGGGATGCATTTCTTCAATCCTGTGCACCTCATGAAGCTGGTCGAGATCGTGACCCACGAGCGTGCCTCGCCGGATGCGGTGCGTCTGGTGAGCGAGGTGGCGCGGCGGATGGGCAAGGACCCCATCGTGGTGCGCGATGCGCCGGGCTTCGCGTCGTCCCGGCTGGGCGTGGTGTTGGGGCTCGAAGCGATGCGGATGGTCGAGCAGGACGTGGCGAGCCCGGAAGACATTGATAAGGCGATGGAGCTGGGCTACGGTCATCCCATGGGCCCGCTCCGGGTGAGCGACCTGGTGGGGCTCGACGTCCGGCTCGCCATCGCCGAGTATTTGTACCGCGAATTACGGCAGCCGCACTACCAGCCGCCCGCCATTCTGCGCGCCAAGGTGCGGGCGGGTGAGCTGGGCAAGAAAACCGGGAAGGGATTCTACCAATGGCCGAAGCAACCGTCCTGACGCAGGTCGCGGGCCGAGTGGCCACGCTGACGATCAACCGACCCGAGAAGCGGAACGCCCTGGATGCCCCGACCCGTACCGCGATCGTCGCGGCGCTCGATGCGCTGGAGCGTGACCCCGCGGTCCGCGCGGTGATCGTGACGGGCGCGGGCGACAAGGCGTTCATCGCCGGCGCGGACATCGCCGAGTTCGAGGGCCGCGCGCCGGTGGAGCAGTTCCGGGTGATGAGCGAGTGGTCGGTGTATCAGGCGGCCGACCGCTTCCCCAAGCCCATCATCGCGGCCGTCAACGGATTCTGTCTGGGCGGCGGCTGCGAGTTCGCCATGGCGTGCGACATTCGGATCGCCGCCGACTCCGCCAGGTTCGGTCAGCCGGAGATCAACCTGGGCATCATTCCCGGCGGTGGCGGGACCCAACGCCTTCCCCGGCTGGTCGGGCTCGGCAATGCCTTCAGGCTGCTCTACACGGGGGACCTGATTGACGCGGCGGAGGCGCTGCGGATCGGGCTGGTGGACGACGTCGTGCCGGCGGCGGAGCTGATGGCCCGCGCCCGGGCGCTGGCCGACAAGATCGCCACCAAGAGTCCCGTGGCGCTGTCGCTCATGAAGGAGGCGGTGCGCGCCAGCGTGCGCCTGCCGCTGGACCAAGGGTTCCGGCACGAGGTGACCCTGTTTGGGCTGGCGTTTTCCTCGGATGACAAGCGGGAAGGGGTGGCCGCGTTCCTGGGCAAACGGACGCCGGAATTCACCGGGCGATGACCGGCGGTCCGGCGCCGGGCGTCACCGATATCCACATCCACATCCAACCCTGGCGCCAACTGAAGCCGGCCACGGCCGAAGTCTTCCGTCGAGGCAAAGAGCAACACTGGGCGCGGCTTCAGGCGTTGATGGACGATCCCAAGGCCTTGCTCGAAGTGATGGACGTCGAGGGGATCTGGCGGGCGGGCCTCATCAACTATCCCAGCCCCGATATCATGGGGTTCACCGACGACACCAACGAGTTCGCCGCGAAGTACGCCGGCGCCGCCCCCGAGCGCCTGATCCCCTTCGGCGGCGTGCACCCGCGCTTCACCCGGGATCCGGAAGGCCAGGTGGAGCATCTGCTCGAGCTGGGCATTCGTTGCCTCAAGATCCATCCGCCCCATCAGGCCTATCCGGCCAACGCCTACACGCAGGGTCTCGACGCGCTGGGCCGGATCTACCGGCGCTGCGAGGAGCGCGGGCTCCCGGTCATGATCCACACCGGGACCAGCGTCTTTCCCGGCGCGCGCAGCAAGTACGGCAACCCCATGGAGCTGGACGACGTCGCGATCGATTTTCCCGATCTCACCATCCTCATGGCCCATGGCGGCAGACCGCTGTGGATGAACGAGGCGTTCTTCGTGCTACGCCGTCACCGGAACGTGCACCTGGAGCTGTCCGGCATTCCCCCCCGGCGGCTGCCGGAGTATTTCCCCCGCCTGGACGAAATCGGCGATCGGGTGGTGTGGGGCACCGACTGGCCCAGCCCGGGGATCAAGAGCATGGGGGACAACCTGGCGCAGTTTCTCGCCCTGCCCCTGGCGGACCGGATCAAGGAGTTGATCACGCGCACCACACCGCTCAGGCTCTTTCCCGTCGCGCGGTGAGGGGACTCGTGCTGGTGGCCGGGCCGCTGGCCCTGCTCGGGACGCTGGTGGCCGGGCCGCCGGGAGACTTGGCGCCGCCGGCCTGGAGAGTCGCCGGGCTGGCGTTGTGGATGGCGTTGTGGTGGCTCACGGCCGTGATCCCGCTCGAAGCCACGGCCCTGCTGCCCATCGTGATCCTGCCGCTGCTCGGGGTCGGCACGTTGGCCGAGGTCACCGGGGCGTACGCGGACCCGGTGATCTTCCTGTTCCTGGGCGGGTTCTTCATCGCCGCCACCTTGGAGCGTTGGGAGCTGCATCGGCGGTTCGCGCTGTCCACGGTGCGCCTCGTCGGGACCGACGCCCCGCGGGTGGTCCTGGCCTTCTTGCTCGCGACCGCCGCCGTGAGCATGTGGATCTCCAACACGGCGACCGCCGTGATGATGCTCCCGATCGCGGCGGCCGTGGCCGGGCGGTCCGCGGGCGACACCTCCAGCGGCTTTCAGCGGGCGCTGCTGCTGAGCGTGGCGTATGGGGCGTCCATCGGCGGCGTCGGCACGCTGATCGGAACCCCGCCCAACGCGATCTTTGCGGCCAACGCGCGCCAGCTGCTGGGGGTCGAGGTCGGGTTCGGCAGCTGGATGCTGGTCGGCGTGCCGGCGGCGATCCTGATGCTGGCCGGCTGCTGGCTGGTGCTGGTGCGCCTGTTCCGGGTCAGGGGACCGGTGCCGGGGTTGGCGGAGCGGGTGGAACGGGAAGCGGCGCAGCTGCCGCCAACCGGAGCCGGCGAGCGTTTTGTGACCACCGTGTTCGTCGCCACCGCCGTGGCGTGGGTTCTCAGGGAGCCCAAGATCCTCGGTGATCTTCGGCTCCCCGGCCTTGCCGATCTGGTCCCGATCTCCGACACCGGCATCGCGCTCGTCGCCGCCTTGCTCTTGTTCATCGTGCCGCTGCCGCGCGCCCGCTTTCGCACGGCGCTCGACTGGGCCACGGCACGCCAAGTACCTTGGGGTGTGCTGCTCTTGTTCGGAGGGGGCCTGGCGCTCGCGGGGGCCTTCGCCGCCAGCGGGTTGACGCGCTGGATCGGTGGGGGGATCGAGGCGCTGCACGGCGCGCCGCTGGCGGTCATCGTCCTGGCGTGCGCCGCCCTGTTCATCTGGCTCACCGAGCTGACCAGCAACACGGCGACCTCGGCGCTCGGCATGCCCCTGCTCGCCGGCGTGGCGGGTGGGTTGGGCGTACCCGCGGTCCCGCTCATGGCGGCCGGGGCGCTCGGGGCGTCGATGGCGTTCATGCTGCCGGTCGCCACGCCGCCCAACGCGATCGTGTTTGGATCGGGGCTCATCAATCAGACCGACATGGCCAAGGCGGGGGTCTGGATGAACCTGGCCTCGATGATCGTGGTGACCGGTGTCGTGCTGATGCGGTGGGGTTGGGGTGGGCCGTGACGCGACTCGACGAGCCCTCGTGACGCCGGTACGGGTGTTCGCCCTGGCGGGGGCGGTCTTGGGCCTCGTCGCCGTGGCGCTGGGTGCCTTCGGCGCCCACGCGCTCCGGAGCCGGGTCGCTCCGGAGTTGGTGGCCACGTTCGAGACCGGCGTCCGCTATCACGTGTATCACGCCCTCGCCCTGTTCGCGTGCGCGTGGGCCATGGACCGGTGGCCCTCGCCGCAGGTGGTATGGGCTGGCGGGCTGTTCGTCACCGGGATCGTTCTCTTCTCCGGCTCGCTCTACCTCCTCACGCTGACCGGAGCGCGCTGGTGGGGCGCGGTCACGCCGCTGGGCGGGCTGGCGTTCCTGGCGGGGTGGGTGTGCCTGGCCTGGGGCGTGGCCCGGGGCGCCTGAGAGAGGAGCACGTTGGTGGACGACCGGGGTTCGGGACGGCGGGTGATCGGCGTGGTCGGGGGGATGGGGCCGTACGCCGGGCTCGACCTCGTAAGAAAGATCTTCGATCAAACCACCGCCTCGACCGACCAGGAGCACCTGGATGTGATCCTGCTCTCCACGCCCAGCGTTCCCGATCGGACCGGGTTCTTGCTGGAGGGGCGCGGCGGGAATCCGGCGCCCCACATCGCCGCCGCCGTTCGGGCCCTGGACGCGGCAGGAGCATCAGTCGCGGGCATCCCGTGCAACACCGCGCATGCCCCGGCCATCTTCGACGCCGTATTGCAGGACCTGGCGAGCACGCAAACTCGCATCCGGCTCCTGAGCCTCATTGCCGAGACCGTCACCTTCCTTGCCGGGCCACGAGCCGCGGGCCGCACTCGGCTGGGCGTCCTGTCCACCACCGGCACGCTGAGAACCCAGGTGTATTCCAGGCCCCTGGTCGCGGCCGGGTTTTCCGTCATTGAGCCGGCCGACGACGTGCAGCGGGACCTGGTTCAGCGCGCCATCTACGACCCGGAATACGGCATCAAGGCCCGTTCGAATCCGGTGACCGAACAGGCTCGTGGGGCGGTCATGTCGGCGATCCGGCATGTGGCTGAGCGCGGGGCCCAAGCCGTCCTGCTGGGGTGTACCGAACTTCCCCTTGCGGTCGGCGAAGCCACCGTGCTGGGCTTGCCGGTGATCGATCCGGCGGTGGCGCTCGCCAGGGCGCTCATCCGCGAGACCCATCCCGAGAAACTGAAGCCGCGCTGACCGCTCTGCGAGTATATTTGGCGTCCACCGTCGCTCATCAACGTTTCTTTCTCGCAGCAGGATGCGCAGCATGACGACCGTCTACTTCAATGGCCGGTATCTCCCCAAGGAGGACGTTCGCCTGTCCCCCGACGACCGGGGGTTTGTGCTCGGCGAGGGTGTGTATGAGGTCATCCGGACCTATGGCGGACAGTTGTTCGCGCTGGAGGCCCACTTGGAGCGCCTGCGGCGGGGGTTGCGGGAGTTGGCCATCGAGGGCGTGGACGTGGAAGGGCTCGGCGAGGTGTGCCGCGAGGTGCTGCGGCGAAACACGCTCGACGCCGGCGACGCGTCGGTGTACCTGCAAGTAACCCGGGGCGTGGCTCCGCGCACGCATTACTTTCCCGATCCCCCGGTCCCGGCCACGGTCTACGTGCAGGCCGGCCGAGTCTCGTCCAAGGGCGACCCGGCCAAGGGGTTTCACGCCGTCACGGTGCCGGACATCCGGTGGGCCCGTTGCGACATCAAGACCATCCAGCTGGCGGCCAATTGCATGGCCAACCAGCGGGCGCGCAGCGCCGGGGCGCAGGAGGCCCTGTTCGTGCGGGACGGCGTGGTGCTCGAAGGCAGCTACACCAGCTTGTTCTTCGTCCTGGAGGGCGAGCTGCGCACCGCGCCCAAGAACAACTACATTCTGCCCAGCATCACCCGGGACGTTATCCTGGATCTGTGCCGGACGTTGGGGATTCCGGCGCGGGAGTCTCCGGTGTTCGTTCAGGAAGTTCCCCGGATCACAGAGTGCTTCGTGGCGGGGACCAACGTGGAGTTGATGCCCGTCGTGCGCATCGACGGTACGGATGTGGGCAATGGCACCCCAGGTCCGGTGTTCCGCAGGCTCTTGAAGCTGTTCCGGGAACGGACCCGGGGGGCAAAGGGGTAAACCGGGACCGGCGGCGGGCCGTAGTGGGATACGGGGCCTCATGATCCACTGCGCTCGCTGTAACCGGCCGCTCGAAATCCTGCGCCACCCGGTCCGCCGGCTGTGGGGCACGGGGCACTGGCTGCTGGGGATCCGGAGCCTGCTGGCCAGGCCGCTGCGGGTGTGCCCGTCGTGCGGGGCGATTCACACCTGGGACGGCGAGCTGCTGGCGGCCGGCGCCGCCGAGACGGCCGACGAGCTGCGGTTGAAGGCGTATCGAAGCGACATGGTGCGCCTTCGGGACGGATTTGGTAGCGTGGTGATTGCCGCCGAGCTGGTCGTGATCTGGATGTCGGCGGGCACGGCGTCGTTTCCGGTGCTGGCGCCGATCCTGGCGATCACCACCGCCGGCGTGGCCCTGTTCCCATTCCTGTACTTCCACCGTAAGGCACGGGAGGCAAAATTCGAGCTCAAGCGTTTGCGCGAGGCTCGGCGGAAGGGGCAACTCTCGCCATGACCAGGGGCCTACTCGCCTGTCTGGCCGCGGCCTGGACGTTCCACGCGGGTCCGCTCGGGGCACAAACCGGTCTCCGCTACCAGGTGGACTCTCTCCCCAACGGCCTGCGGGTGATCCTGGCCGAGGATCACTCCACGCCGGTGGTGAGCGTGAACGTGTGGTATGACGTGGGCAGCCGGAGCGAGGAGGTGGGCCGGTCGGGGTTCGCCCATTTGTTCGAGCACATGATGTTCCAGGGATCCCGGCATGTCGGGAAGGGCCAGCACTTCCAGCTGGTGGAGCGGGCCGGTGGCGACTTGAACGGGACCACCAATGAAGACCACACCGCGTACTACCAGGAGCTGCCGTCGAACCGGTTGAACCTGGCGCTGTGGCTGGAAGCGGACCGCATGCGCTCGCTGGCCATCACGGAAGAGAACTTCGAGAACCAGCGCCAGGCGGTGAAGGAGGAGCGGCGGTTGCGGGTGGACAACCAGCCGTACGCGCCCGCCCTGAGCGAAGGCATCACGCTGCTGTACGACTCGACGACGTGCTTCGCCTACGCGCACAGCGTGATCGGTTCCATGGCCGATCTCGACGCCGCCAAGGTGAGCGACGTCCAGGCCTTCTTCGACCGGTATTACGCGCCCAGCAACGCCACGCTCACGGTGGTGGGCGACTTCGATCCGGCGGAGGCCCGACAGCTCATCCGGCAGTACTTCGGCGACCTGGCGCGCGGCCGGGAGCCGGCGCCCCTCTCCTGCGGGCAGCAGTTCGGCGCGGGCGCGGGACGCAGGGTCTGGGAGGATGAGCACGCCAACCTCCCGGCGGTGATCGCCGCGTACCGGACGCCGCCGCACGGCGACCCGGACACGCCCCCCCTGGCGCTACTGGGCACCATCCTGGGCGCCGGGGAGAGCTCCCGCCTCAACCGGGTGCTGGTGCGCCAGGCGCGGACGGCGCTCGCCGCCGGGACCCAAAGCTCGTCGCGCCTGGGGCCGGGGTTCTTTATGGCCTTTGCGGTCGCCAATCAGGGGATTGGACCGGACACCCTGGAGCATGAACTAGCCGCGGAGGTGCGGCGCATCATCGACGAGGGCGTGACCGCGGAGGAGCTGAGCAAGGCGCGCAACGATTTCCGCGCGTCCAACATCTTCGGCCGGCAAACCACCATGCAGGTGGCCGAACGGCTCCAGCACTATGCCCACATGCACGAGTCGCTGGAGGACATGCAGACCGATTTGGACCGCTACCTGGCGGTGACCGAGGACGACATCCGCCGGGTGGCGGGCAAGTATCTGGTGCCGGCGAACTCGTTCACCATCGTGGTGGTCCCGAAGGCTTCTGCTCGCGGAGGCGCACCATGAACGGGGCGATCAGCGGCGATCGGAGGCGAGCCAGGGCGATCCGTGCGTTCGCCCGCGTCCGCCCGTCTCCGCCCGTGATCGCCCTACTGGCGGTGCTGGGACTCCCTCCGGCCGCCGCCAACGGGCAGTATCCGACCTCGCCGCCTCCCCCGGGCCCGCTCCGGCCGATGCAGTTCCCCCCGTTCCGCGAAGCCCGCTTCGCGAATGGGCTGGAGATGATCCTGGTCGAAAACCACGAGCTGCCGATCGTGAGCGTGTCGCTGGCCATGCCCGCGGGAGCGCGCCACGAGCCGGCGGGCCGCGAGGGGCTGGTGGGGTTGGTCGCGGAGCTGCTGACCAAAGGCACCGGGACCCGCACGGCCGATCAAATCGCCGCCGAGATCGAGGGCGTGGGCGGGAGCCTCAGCGCCAGCGCGGGAGACGACTTCTTCACCGTGTCCGTCACGGTCCTCACCGACCACCTGGACTTGGGGCTAGGGCTGATGAGCGACGTGTTGCTCAACGCCACCTTCCCCGAGGACGAGGTGGAGTTGGCCCGGACGCGGGTGCTGTCATCGCTCCAGCTGGAGAAGGCGGACCCGGGAGCGCTGGCGGGCAAGTTCTTCTCGCGGACCCTGTACGGCGACCATCCGTACGGCCGGAGCCCCAGCGATACGTCCATCCGGGCTCTGACGCGCGAGGAGATCCAGCGCTTCGCGGCAACGTGGCTCAAACCCCGAGGAGCCCTGCTGGTGGTCGCCGGGGACTTGAGCCTGAGCGACGCCCGCGGCCGCGTCGAGCGGTACCTGGGCCGCTGGACCGGCGCGCCTCCAGCGGCGGCGGCGCCCGCGTCACCTCCAGCGGCTCGACCCACGAGCATCCTACTGGTACACCGCCCCGGCTCGGCGCAGTCCAACATCGCGGTCGGTAACCTGGCGCTCACGGCGACCGATCCCCTGCACTTCTCCGCCACCGTGGCCAACAAGATTCTGGGCGGGGGCGCGGACTCGCGATTGTTTCTGATCCTGCGCGAACAGAAGAGCTGGACCTATGGTGCCGGCTCGGGCCTCAGCCGGCGTCGCGACATCGGGCACTTCTCGGCCAGCACGGAGGTGCGCACCGCGGTCACCGACAGCGCGCTCACCGAGTTGCTCACGCAGCTCAGCCGCATGCGGTCGGAAGCCGTGGCGGACAGCGAGCTGGTCGCGGCCAAGGGGTATCTGGTCGGGTCGTTCCCCTTGTCCATCGAGACGCCACAACAGGTAGCCGGCCAGGCCTCCAGCGTGAAGCTGTTGGGGCTGCCGGACGATTACCTGCGCACCTACCGCGACCGCCTGGCCGCGGTCACCGCGGCCGACGTCATGGCCGCCGCGCGGCGGGTGATCCGTCCGGACTCGGCCGTGATCGTGGTGGTGGGAGACGGCACGGCGGTCTACGAACGGCTCACGGCCATCGCCCCGGTTCGGATGGTTGACACCGACGGGAAGGCCCTCACACCGGAGGACCTGGGTCCCAAGGCGGCCGGTCCCCTGGTGTTCGACCGGGAGCATCTGGTCACCCGGCGGGATTCGTTCCAGGTGAGCGTCCAGGGCAACCCGTTTGGGTACATGGTCGCGGGCCTGGTGGTGTCGCCGGATTCGATCGTTTACGTGGAAGAGACCGTCATTGCGGCGGCCGGCTTCCGCCAGCGGACGGTGGTGCGCCTGGATCCCGAGACCTTCGCGGCGCGCACGGTGGACCAGACCGGCAGCGGGGCCGGCCAGACGCTCGAGACGCACCTGGTGTATGAGAACGGCCGGGTGAAGGGGAAGGCGCAGACACCCGTCCCGGGGGCGGCGGCCCCCAAGGTGGCCGATATCGACACCGCGCTCGCCCCGGGCACGATCGACGTCAACGCGCTTCAGCCCCTGGTGGCCGCGTTGCCCCTGGCAGAGGGGGCGTCCATCGCGGTGGCCACGTTCGATGCCTCAGATGTCGTCACGCGGACCCTCACCGCCAAGGTGAGCGGCGTGCAGGACGTCACGGTCCTGGCCGGCACCTTTTCGGCGTTCCGGGTGGAAGTGTCCGGCGGGCAGCAACCGCTGGTGTTCTACGTGTCCCGCACGACGCCCCGCCGGCTGCTCAAGATCGAAATCGTGGGACAGCCGTTCTCGTTTGAATTGGTGAGGTAAAGCGTAAGACGTGCGCACATCCACGGAGGTGGGATGAAAGTCCAAGCCGTCGTCCTGGCTCTCGCGCTCCCGGCCTGCGCGGGCGCGGCGTCGCAGACGTCGCCCCAGCCGGGTCCCCAGGCAAGCTCCACGTCACCGGAGTCCATCAGCGTGGACCGCCCGCAGTATCCGTCCACCTACCGGCGCACGCCCTATCCGCCCGTCCTCATTCGCAACGCCACTATTCTCACGGCCACCGGACAGGAGATCGCCGGTGGCTCGATCCTGCTCCGGGACGGCCGCATCGTGGCGGTGGGTCAGAACGTGGACCCGCCGGCGGACGCCCGGGTGGTGGACGGCACCGGCCAGTTTGTGACCCCGGGCGTGATTGACAGCCACAGCCACGTCGGCGTGTACGCGGCGCCGGGGACGTTCGCGGAATCGGACGGCAACGAGCTGCCCGTGAATGCCAACACGGCGCACGTCTGGGCCGAGCATGCCATCTGGCCGCAGGACCCGCAGATCCCGCTGGCCATAGCGGGCGGGGTCACCACCATGCAGGTGCTGCCGGGATCGGGCAATCTGATCGGCGGCCGAGGCGTCACGGTGAAGGTCATTCCGGTGCGTACCGTGCAGGAGATGAAGTTCCCCGGTGCGCCGTATGGTCTCAAGATGGCCTGCGGGGAGAATCCCAAGCGGGTGTATGGGGAGCGCGGAGGTCCGGCCACGCGGATGGGGAACATGGCCGGATATCGCAGCGCGTTCATCGCGGGGGAGAGCTACCGGCGGAAATGGGACACTTGGCTCAAGGACCGGAAAGGCGATCCGCCGGAGCGTAACCTGCGCGATGAGACCCTGGCGGAAGTGCTGCGGGGAAACATCCTGATCCAGAACCACTGCTACCGCGCGGACGAAATGGTGCAGATGCTGGACCTGGCGCGTGAGTTCGGCATCAAGATCCGCTCGTTCCACCACGGGGTGGAGGCGTACAAGATCGCCGACAAACTGGCCGAAGCCGGCACCGCGGCGTCTATCTGGGCGGACTGGTGGGGCTTCAAGGAAGAGGCCATGGACGGGATCCTGGAGAACGCGGCGCTGCTGTTCCAGGCCGGTGCCAAGCCGGTGATCCACTCGGACAGCCCGGACGGCATCCAGCGCCTGAACCAGGAAGCGGCCAAGGCGATGTACGCGGGCCGGCGGGCGGGGATCAACATCTCCCGCGCGGAGGCCGTCAAGTGGTTCACGGCCAATCCCGCATGGGTGCTTGGCATCGACTCGGTGGTCGGGACGTTGGAACCGGGCAAGATGGCGGACGTCACCGTCTGGAGCGGTGATCCCTTCTCGGTGTATAGCCGGGCCATGCAGGTCTATAACGACGGCTTTCTGATCTACGATCGCAACGATCCGGCCAAGCAGACCGTGACGGACTTTGGAGTGGGGCAGGTGCGGCGATGACAACGGCACAACGGCATGATGGCACGACGGCATGGGCGGGTGTCAGCATCGTCCTCCATCGTCCTCCATCGCCCTCCATCGTCCTCCAGCTCCTGCTGGCCGCCCTGCTGGTGGCCAGCTCTTCACCGGCACGCGCCCAGACCATCGCTATTACCGGTGGCGCCGTGTATCCGGTGTCCCGTCTCCGCATCGAGAACGCCACGGTACTCATCCGCGACGGCCGGATCGCGGCGGTGGGCGCCAACGTTCAGGTGCCCGCCGGCGCCCGCCAGGTGGACGCGCGGGGCAAATGGGTGACGCCCGGCTTGATTGATGTGGCCACGCAGATCGGGCTCACCGAGATCGGCGCGGTCGAGGGCACCAACGAGGGCACGCTCCGCGGCAACGAGGTAGCGGCGGCGTTCAACGTGCTGGAGGGTGTGAACCCGGCATCGCAGCTCATCCCGGTGGCCCGGATCGAGGGCATCACCACCGTCATGTCCGGTCCGGGGGGCGGATTGATCTCCGGCCAGGCGGTGGCCCTGGATCTCTGGGGCGACCGCATCGAGGACATGGTGATCGAGTCTCCGGTCGCGATGGTGGGACAGATCAACGAAGGCGCCAAGGGCACGGGCGGCGGCTCGCGCGCGGGGGTCATGGCGCGGTTGCGCCGGCTGTTCAACGACGCCCGGGAGTACGATCGCCGCCGGACCGACTACCAGCGCCGTCAGATGCAGCCCCTGTCGGCGCCGGTGGCCGACCTCGAGGCCATCCTGCCGGTGCTCCGGGGCGAGTTGCCCCTGGTGCTGGGCGCCAACCGGCGAAGCGACATCGAGAATGCCCTGCGCCTGGCTCGGGAATACAACCTCCGGCTGCTGATTGACGGAGCCGTGGAAGGATGGCAGGTGGCCGATCAGCTGGCGGCTGCCAGGGTGCCCGTCATCATCAACCCCCTGGCCGACATCCCAACGTACGACGGCCTGAGTCCCAGGCTGGAGAACGCCGCCCTGCTGTCCAGAGCCGGCGTGCAGGTAATCATCTCCAGCTTCGATTCCCATAACTCGCGGAACATCAAGCAGTTGGCGGGGAACGCCGTGGCATACGGCATGGACTGGGACGCGGCCCTGCGGGCGGTCACGCTCGGACCGGCGACGGCGCTTGGCATTGGCGACCGCTACGGGTCACTCGAGGTGGGAAAGGTGGCGGACGTCGTGGTGTGGAGCGGCGACCCGTTTGAGTTCTCAACTGCGGCGGAAACGGTGCTCGTTCGTGGGACCGAGGTACCGCTCACGAGCCGCCAGCGTCAGCTCATGGAGCGATATAAGACACTGCCACCGAGGTATTAGGGTCCTGCCGGTACGGCGGGCCGGACAGGGGGTGAAAAACGGCTCCCTGCTCCGCCCCGCCTTGGTGCGCAAAGCTCACACCCGGCTGTGACTTGCCTCACGCGCCGGGCCCGGTTGCACGTCCTTGACTCTCCCCCTCATTCAGACCAATCTTTCGCCCGTCTCCGGCGACGGTCAGGCGAATCGCGTCCATGCAGTGTGCCCATTGTTCTACCCCCGTTCCAGATGACGCGCGATTCTGCCACAGTTGCGGCTCGCAGGTGTCCGACGCCGAGGGCCAAGCCCGCGTCTCGGCCTCCATGGACATGTCCTCCTTCCAGCACATGGAAAAACTCCTCAAGGAGGACACCGAGGGCGAATTCGAAGTGCAGGGCATGCTGGGCCGCGGCGGCATGGCCGTGGTCTTCCTCGCCAGCGAGATCAAGCTCGGCCGCAAGGTCGCCATCAAGGTCCTGCCTCCGGAGCTGACGTTCGGCCACGGCGTGGATCGCTTCATGCGGGAAGCCAAGACCGCCGCGCTGCTGGACCACCCGAACATCATCCCCATCTACCGGATCGGCAGCGGCAGCAAGCTGTTCTGGTACGCCATGAAGTTCCTCGAGGGCCGCTCGCTGGACGACTTGCTCAAGGAGAAGGGCAAGTTCACGGTGGAAGAGACGATTCCCATCCTCGAGCAGGTGGCCGACGCGCTGGATTACGCCCACCAGCACAACGTGATCCATCGCGACATGAAGCCGGCCAACGTGATGCTGGACTCCCGCAACCGCGTGGTCGTCACCGACTTCGGCATCGCCAAGGCGCTGACCGAGCAGACCCTGACGGCGTCCGGTTCGGTGGTGGGAACGCCGTACTACATGTCCCCCGAGCAGGGCATGGGCACGGGAGTCAGCGGCCGATCGGACCAGTATTCGGTGGCGGTGATGGCGTACCGCATGCTCTCCGGGCAGTTCCCGTTCGAGGGCGATTCGGCGATCGACATCCTGCACAAGCACTGCATGATCCCGCCGTCACCCCTCGAGGCCATCCAACCCGGCCTCCCCAAGCACGTGTACCTGGCGGTGCACAAGGCGTTGGAGAAGAAGGGGGAGCGCCGCTTCTCGTCCGTGGCGGCCTTCGCGGCTGCGCTCAAGGCGCCCACGCCGGAGCTGGAGATCTCGGGCGAGGTATCCACCGACGGCGCGACCGTGGCGGTGTCGGCGGCGGCGGTGCGCGCCGGGCGTCCGGGCGCGGCCCAGGCCGCGATGACCGGTGCCAAGACCGTGGTCCAGGGGCCCGCGACGCCCCCCACGCAGGTGCCCCGCCCCTCGGCGCCCCGACCCAAGCCAAAGAGTAAGCGAGGGGTGCTGATCGCCGGCGCGCTGCTGCTGGTGGGTGGAGGTGGGGTCGGGGGATACCTGGCGACCCAGGGCGGCGGCGAACCTCCACAGCAGGTGGCGCAGCCGACGGGCACGTCCCAGGCCACGCCCGGGGGGACGCCGTCTGGTGCTCAGGCCCCGCCGGTCACGACCGAGCCCACAACCGGCCGGGTGAGCGTCGCGGGCCTCCCGAGAGGCGGTACGATCACGGTTGACGGCCGGCGCCAGTCCGGAAGCGACTTTGAGCTGGCTCCTGGCTCGTACGAGGTTAGGATGGCTGCCGCCGGATTCGCTCCGGTCACGACCACCGTCAAGGTGGATGCCGGGGTCAGGACGAACCTGCAGTTCACGGGGCAGCGCGTCGCGACGCAGACTGAGACCCGGCCCCCGGCGACCGGGCCCACCGGCGGCCAGCCGGTGGTGACGGCTCCGCCCAAGCCGCCGAGCAGTACCGCCGGGCTCGCCGTGCTGCGCATCAGCGTGCAGCCCCCGGCGAACCTGACCATCAACAACGTGGGCAAGGGCCAGCAGGCGCGGCTGGTGGATACCCTGGTGCCGGGAACGCACGTGCTGCACTTTGAGAAGGATGGGTACCTGCCTCTCGACACCACCGTGACCCTGAAGGCGGGCGATCTGGTGACGCTGGCACTCAAGTTGGTAGCGAGACCCTAGTGCACCGCCCCCGCTGGACGGCGCTGGGATTGGCGTGCCTGCTGACCCCGGGCGTCCTCTCCGCGCAGCAAGCGCGGAATCAGCGCATTGCAGCGGCCCAGCAGGCCTACCAAGAGTTCGACACCGGCCGGGCATTGGAGCTGCTCCGGGCCGCCCTGAATCCCCGCGAGGGGCCTCAGGACAGCGCCTGGGCCTATGGGGTCCAGCTCTTGGGGCAGATCGTGGCCGAGTCGGGCGACACGGCCCAGGCCAACACCTGGTTCCGGTGGGCGTTCCGCCTGGCGCCGAGTACCCCGATTGACAGCGTGAACTTCCTGCCCGACGTGGTGCAGGCGATGCGCCGGGCCCGGACCGGCGCGGCGCCCAGCGCGGGCGACGTGGTGAGCCGGACGACGTGGGAATGGGGAGTGGGTGCTCCGGCGGGACAGGGCCGCCTCCAGATCCTGGCCCCCCGGGTGACCGCCCCGCTCAATGCCCTGGTGCGCGGCGT
>DATECF010000154.1:0-13762 GCA_035287045.1 Gemmatimonadales bacterium
TTCGCTCGACGGCCAGCCGGATTGGGTGGCGGGGGATTCGTTGACCGCGCGATTCGACACCACCGCGGCTGGCGAGCGAATTCTCAAGGATCTCGAGGCGCGAGGGACGGCGCGGGCCTACTACCGCGTGTACGAGGCGGATGGGACGACGTTGGCGGGCATCAACTACTCCTTGGGCAAGCACATCGTCGCCGCGTTCGGTGAGCGGGGCGTGCAGCGCGTGCGGGTCGTGGGAGAAGGACACGGCGTGTACCTCGAACCGGTTCCCAAGAAGCCATGATGGATCCCCTTCGGTCGCTCCTGGCCGGCCGCGATCCGTCGTTGTCCCTGGCGCTCGCCGCGTTGCTCGGGCGTGCCGGGCCGGACGGCTCCGCGGCCTTCGGCGACCTCGCGGTGGCGTACCGGGAAGACTACCTGGCGATGCGGCAGCGGGCCTTTGGCGATGCGCGTCACGAGAGCGGCGTGCTCTCGGTGGACCAGGCCCGCCGGCACCTCGCGCAGTCCGTGCTCCCGCGCCTGGTGACGGACCGCCTGCTGGCGTCACTCCCCGCGCCGCTGGACGACGCCAGCCGCATTCGCGTTCACCCCGATACCTGGGCCTCGCTGGAACCCGCGGGCGGTCAGGCGCGCGAGGACCTGCTCGCCCTGGCGGTGGAAGCGGTGCAGGCGGCGGAGACCGCCGGATTGCCGGTCGAGCAGGTCGAGGGCGGTCTCCTGGGCGCCCGCGGCCTGACCAAGATCTACCGGCGTCGCCGGGTGGTCGATGAGGTGAACCTGGAGCTGCGCCAGGGCGAGATCGTCGGGCTGCTGGGACCCAACGGAGCGGGGAAAACCACCACCTTTTACATGATCGTGGGGTTGGGACAGCCCGACGCCGGCCGCATCTTCCTCAACGATGAGGACATCTCGCCGCTTCCCATGTACAAGCGGGCCCGGCGGGGTATCGGCTACCTGGCCCAGGAACCGTCCATCTTCCGCAAGCTCACCGTGGAAGAGAACGTCATGGCTATCCTGGAGACGCTGCCGCTCCGCGACGAGCAGCGGAGCGAACGCCTGGAACGTTTGCTGGACGACCTGTCCCTCAAGCACCTGCGCGGCGCCAAGGCCTATACCCTGTCCGGCGGCGAGCGCCGGCGGCTCGAGATCACCCGGGCCCTGGTGACCGAGCCCCGGTTTCTCCTGCTGGACGAGCCGTTCACCGGCGTCGATCCCATTGCGGTGAACGACATCCAGACCATCGTCGCCGGCTTGCGGCACCGGGGGATCGGCGTGCTGATCACGGACCATAGCGTGGAGCAGACGCTCGACATCGTGGACCGCGCCTACATCGTCTTCGAGGGCCAGGTCCAGGTGTCCGGGAGCGTGCGCGACCTCGTCTTCGACGACCGGGTGGCGGACCTGTATCTGGGACCCACGCTCACCGCGCGCCTGCGCGCCCGCCTGGGAGCCGCGGCGTGAAGCCTTCGATGCAGCAGCAGGCCATCATGCCGCAGGAGCTGCGGATGAATCCGCGCCTGTACCAGGCGATGGATCTCCTCTACATGCCCCTCCAGGACCTGCAGCTGCATCTCAAGGAAGAGTTGCTGGTCAATCCGTTCCTCGAGCTGGTGGAGCCGGAAGAGACGGACGCCACGGCCGAGTCCAAGCCGGAAGCCGAGCAGAAGGAACGCGAGCAGGCCGAGACCGCCGAGGAAATGAACTGGGAGGACATCCTGCTGGATGGCTTCCGCGTGGGGGGAGCCCGGCAGGAGTACGAAGATCGGGAGTTCTTCGAGCGGGTGCCGGTGGAGACGCCGGACCTCGCGGATTACCTGCGCGATCAGCTGCGCCTCTTGAAGCTCACGCCGCGTCAGGAGTTCCTGGCGGAAGAGTTCCTGGGCGACATCGGGGAGGACGGCTACCTCCACGCCACGCTTGACGAGATCGTGCAGGGAGCGAACGAGGCGCTGAGTGCCGCCCGGCGGGAGCGGGAGGAGGCCGGTCAGGAGCTGGGCGACGAGGGTGGGGCCTTCACCATGGAGGAAGCCGAGGATCTGCTGCGAATCGTCCAGCAGCTCGATCCACCGGGCATCGGCGCCCGGGACCTGCGCGAGTGCCTGTTGTTGCAGTTGCGCGAGTCGGAACAGACCGAGTCCCTGGCGTACCGGTTGGTTGACGAGGCGTTCGAGGACCTCATCGCCCATCGCTGGAGCGATTTGGCCAAGCGCTACGGGCTCGAAGCCCGCGCGGTGCAGGAGGCGGCGGACGCCCTCGCCAAGCTGGATCCCAAGCCCGGGCTCCGGTTCTCCCGGAGCGACGACGCGTATGTGATTCCCGACCTGGTGGTGGACAAGATCGACGGCGAGTACCGGGTGTTCCTCAACGACGGCGGCATGCCGCGGCTGCGGCTGAGCCGGATCTATCGCGATTTGGCGGCGGACAAGAAGAAGTTCGTAGGTGAGAACCGGGAGTTCGTGACCGAGAAGCTCAACAGCGCCACCTGGCTGATCCAGGCCATCGAGCAGCGCCGGCAGACGATGCTCAAGGTGATGCACTTCATCGTGGACCGGCAGCGGGATTTCTTCGAGAAGGGGGTCGAGTACCTGCGGCCGCTCACCCTGCGGGAGGTCGCCGACGTGATCAGCATGCACGAATCCACGGTCAGTCGCGTCACCAATCAGAAGTACGTGCAGACGCCTCGCGGCGTGCTGCCGCTCAAGTTCTTTTTCTCCAGCAGCCTCGAGACCACCACGGGCGAAGATGCCAGCGCCCGGGCCGTGAAGGCGCAAATCCAGAAGCTGGTGGCGGAGGAAACCCCCGCCGACCCGCTCACGGACTCCCAGATCGTGTCCGCGCTCAAGGCCCGGGGTATTCGGATCGCGCGGCGCACCGTGGCCAAGTACCGGGACCAACTCGGCATCCTCCCGGCCCGGATGCGACGGCGCGTATGAGCCTGGCGCGCCCGCGGGAGCCGGTGGAGGTCAGCGTGCTGGTGCCCGCCAAGGACGAGGCGGAGAACCTCGCGGAATTCGTGCGGCTGTGCGCCACGGCGTTGGGCGATTTGCCCTACGCCTGTGAGGTCGTGGTGGTCGACGACGGCAGCCAGGACGACACCGCAACCGTCCTCCAGGGACTGGTCGCGGCGCACCCGTTCGTCACCGCGGTGACCCACCGGAGCCAGCGGGGCATTGCGGATGCGCTCCGGTCGGCGGGCGACGTCGCGCGGGGGAATATCCTGGTGTTCTATCCGGCCGACCTGCAATTCCTCCCCGAGGAGATTCCGTCCCTGGTAGAACCGATCCGTTCAGGACAGGCCGACATCGTCACCGGCACCAAGCAAGGGAGCTATGAGAAGGCCTTCGTCTCCGCGGTCTACAACCGCCTGTGCCGCTGGCTGTTCGGCGTCCGCGTGGCGGACCTCAACGCCGTGAAAGCCTATCGGCGCGAGGTCATGGAGGTGGTCCCCGCGCGGCCCGACTGGCACCGGTTCATGGTGGTGATCGCGGCGGCGGACGGCTTTCGCCTGGCCCAGCGTCCGGTGACGCTCCACGCCCGACGCGCGGGGAAATCCAAGTTCGGCATCGGCCGCATCCCCGTAGGCGTTTTCGACTTGCTGTCCGTGTGGTTTCAGCTCCGGTTCGGGCGTAAGCCCATGCTGTTCTTCGGTCTCTGGGGTGCGACCCTGGTCGCCGCCGGGGCCCTGGTGGGGCTGGTGGCCTTCGTCCTCCGCTTCGGGTTCAACCAGGGCTTTCGGCCGCTGCTGTATGCCGTCATGCTCCTGGTGATCTCTGGGATCGTGCTGTTCGGCGTGGGATTCCTGGGCGAGACCGTCGCAAGCACGCGCGAGGAGATTCGCGCCCTGACCCGCGCCGTGGAGCAATTGACGCGCGAAATCGGACGCCGGAGTTGAAGGTCACTCCTCAGGAGCGGACCGCCTCGCGATACACTTCGGTCCAGCGAGCCACAATCGATTCCCACGAGAACCGGTCACGCACCAGCCGGTACCCGGCCTCACCCAGTCGTCGTGCGTCCTCCGGATTCCGGGCCAAGCGCTCGAGGGCGGCCGCCAGGGCCGTGGCGTCTCCGGGCGGCACCAGGAGCCCGGTCTGATCGTGCGTGACGATGTCGGTGATGCCTCCAATGTCGCTGGCCACCACCGGTTTGCCGTAACTCATCGCTTCCAGTAGCACCACTCCCAGGCCCTCGGTGTCCCCACGCGCATCCACCACCGCGGGGAGCACCAGCGCCCCGGCTTGCTGGTAGGTGCGAGCGAGATCCTCGAAGGGCACCCGGCCGCGGAACTCCACGACCCCGGCCAGCCCGGCGTGAGCGACCTCGGCGTCGAGGGCGGGCCGCTCGGGGCCCTCCCCCACGATGACCACGCGAATCGGCAGGGTAGCCGCGAGACGACGCGCCGCCTCGATGAGCGTGGGGACGCCCTTGCGCGCCACCAGCCGGCCCACGAACAGGATGGTGAAGGGGGCCGGAGGGGTGGCAGCGGTCGAAGGGGCCGCAGCGACCCCATACGGGATCACCGTGATCGGTACGTCCGCCAGTTCGCGGATCTCCGTCGCCGTGTACTGTGAGATGGCCACCACCTGCCGGGACGACCTGGCCGCGCGGGCCAGGAATCCGCGCAACCAGGGCATCTTGCTCTTCACCCAGCGCAGCTCCACTCCGTAAAACGTGGTGACCAGTCGGGCGCCGCACGCCGCGCGCCCCACCCAGCCGAACAGGGCGTGGGGCATGGCCCAGTGCACGTGGATCACGTCGTATTTCCGCCTCCGGCACAGGCGCCAGATGCCGAGCATGCCTCCCAGCAGGTAGCACGGAACCGCCAGCCAGTACCGCCTGCCGCGCTTGAGGCGCTCCGGAACCGCCTGGTCATGCGTGAGGTCCTCCCAGGCGGCGGGGAAGTACCGGAACCGATGAATCGTCAGGCCGTCGAACTCGCGGTTCCCGCCGCCGCGATAGGCGGAGGTAAATACCTCCACCTCGTGGCCGGCGGCGCGGAGCCGCCGGAGCAGCTCCACCAGCCAGGGGGTGATGACGTCGTCGGGAGTGCGCGGGAAGGCGGTGACGACGTGAAGGATGCGCATCGCCCCGAAAGTATAACCTTGCGCCACACTCGGTGGACCGTGCAGTTTGCCCGCGCCTATGACGTCACGGCGAGCCCTGGGAATCCTGGCGCAGACGGTCGCGCTGGGCGCCGGCGGATGGTTCCTGCTTCGCACCGCGTCCGCGAGCTGGGGCAGCATCGCCCTGTCCGATCTGCGTCCTGCCTGGCTGCCCATCCTGGCGGCCTCCGGGTTGACCGCCGCGACCTACCTGCTCCTGGTCTTCCTGTGGGTGGTGAGCCTGCGCTGGTGGGGGGAGCGCTTCCCGTATCTCGAGGCGGCGCGCGTCTGGTTCGTGAGCAACCTGGCCCGCTTCATCCCCGGGATGGTCTGGCACCTGCTCGGCGTGGCCGCCATGTCGCACGCTCGGGACGTGTCGCCGCTAGCGGCGACCGGTGGCATCCTGCTGCAGCAGGTGGTCCTGGTGCTGACCGGGCTGGTGGTGGCGGCGGCGTGGGCCCCGGCGCTGCTCTCGGGCTTGGGCGGCGCCATTCCGGCGGAACGCATGCTGGTGCTCACCGGTCTGGGCGTGGCGCTGCTGGTGCTGGTACTACCGCGGGCCATGCCGCGCCTGGGCCGGGCGGTTGGCTGGGCGTTGCGGCGGCCGGTCAGCTGGCCGGCCCTCCCCACCGGACAATTCGCGCTGTACGTCGCGG
The DNA here is from genome assembly GCA_035287045.1 of Gemmatimonadales bacterium. Classification (GTDB taxonomy): domain Bacteria; phylum Gemmatimonadota; class Gemmatimonadetes; order Gemmatimonadales; family GWC2-71-9; genus JACPAP01. The sequence goes on from DATECF010000154.1 coordinate 5,753, forward strand.
GGCTGTGCGTCCCGTGGGTGATCTACGGCATCGCCTTCTGGCTGTTTGGCCGGGCGATCCTGGGGTCCCAGGCGCCCGGGCTCGCCCTGGCCGTGGGGAGCTTTGTCGCCAGCTACGTGGTGGGGCTGGTCGTGGTGTTTGCGCCTTCGGGGCTGGTGGTACGGGAGGCCGCCCTGGTCGCCGCGCTGGCGCCGGCCATGGGGGAAGGTCCTGCCCTGGTGCTGGCGATCGCCTCGCGGGTGTGGTTGCTGATCGTGGAGCTGGTGACCGCCCTCGCCGTGGTCACCCTGCACGGGATCATGCACGGTCGCGCGCGCGCCAACGGGGCGGCGCGGCCCTGACCGGTTATATTTCCTCCCACCCATGACGATACCCAAGATCGCTCCAGCGTCCCGTGAGCTCCGGGACTTCTACAGCGCGCGCCACGACTGGCGCAATTCCGGCGAAGAGCGCATGCGGTTCCAGAGCCACGCCAGGCTGGCTCAAGTGCCTGCGGGGAGCGCGGTGCTCGACATTGGCAGCCGCAACGGCGACCTCCGGGATTACCTGCCGCTGGACATCAAGTACCAGGGGCTCGACATCGCCCCGGAATTCGCGGCGCCGGACATCCTGATCCACGACATTTCCACCGGCCTCCCGTTTCCAGACGCCTCGTTCGACTTCGTGTTCATGGTCGAGGTGCTGGAGCACACCCCTACCGCGTTTCAGACCGTCGGCGAGATCCACCGGGTGCTCCGGCCGCACGGGGTGTACATGGTGTCGGTGCCCAATCCGTACCACTTCAAAGAGCTGATCTGGAACCTGTTCAAGGTCCCGGACCGCCAGGGGCACATCTACAGCTGGACCAGGCAAACGATCACGCGGCTGGGGGAGATGAACGGCTTCCGCCTGGACGGGAATCGCGGGACCTACCTGTATCCGCCCGTGCCGCCGCCGTTCCTGTTCGCGTCGCGGTCCATTGTCTATCGGTTCGTAAAAGCCTGATCGGGCGCTGCGTGGCCAGAACCAGGCCGGCGCGCGCCCGCCCCGGGGAGTATCGGTGAACCGGCTCATGCAGCGCTTTCCCACGCTGGTCGCGGCGGCGAGCTACTCGCTCGTCGTCGCGTTGTCGTTCTGGCCGTTCTGGGCGGGCCAGAGCTTGTTGAACCAGTTCAGCGACATGCGGCACGTGTATGCGCTGCGCCTCTTCGCCGCGGAGTACTTCAAGCGCTACCTCGATTTCCCGGGCTGGAACCCCTACATCCTGGGCGGCATGCCCTTTCTGGCGAACCCCACCAACGGCGACACGTTCTACCCCGCCTTTCTCCTGCGGCTGATCCTCCCGGTGGACCTGGGGATGACGCTGGGACTCATGGTGCACATCGTACTGGCCGGCGTGTTCACCTACCTGTTCCTGCGTGACGTGAAGCTGGAGTGGGGCGGGGCATTCGTGGGCGGGGCGGCCTACATGTTCACCGGGCAGGTGCTCTCGCTGGTCACGGCGGGCCACGATGGCAAAGTGATCGTCAGCGCCTTGCTGCCGCTCGGGTTCCTCTTCTTGTACCGCGCGGTCACGAGGGCGAGCTGGCGGGCCTATCTGGGGTTCGGCCTGGTCGTGGGACTGAGCCTGCTGTCGCCGCACGTGCAGCTCACCTACTACGCGTTGATGGCCTACGGCTTTTTCTGGCTCTTCCTGGTGGTGTGGAGTGGTGAGCGGCCGCCACACCACGAGTGGTGGCATGCCGGCCTGGGCTTCGCGGTCGGGCTGGTCGTTGGCTTCGCGCTCGACGCGATCCAGCTGCTGCCATGGGCGGAGAACATTCCATTCACGCCCCGGGCCGCGGCGGGGAGCACCAGCAGCGGGTGGGAGTACGCCACGTCCTACTCGATGCCGCCGGAAGAGCTGCTGAACGTCGTGTGGCCCACCTTTTCCGGCCCGCTGCAGAACCCGGAAGGCGGGCCTGGCTACGCGGGCCGCAACTTCTTGAAGTACCATAGCGAGTACATCGGGGTGGTGCCCCTGATGCTGGCGAGCTTCGCCTTCCTGCTTCGGGAGCGCCGCCGGCTCACGTGGTTCTTCGTCTTCCTGGCCGGGTATGGGACGCTGTTTGCCCTGGGCGGGCACACGCCGTTCTATCGCCTGCCGTATACCCTGCTCCCGATGATCAAGATGACGCGGGCGCCAAGCATGATCTTCGTTCTGGTGTCCTTCAGCGTGGCGGTGTTCGCGGCGTTCGGCACGCAGGCCGTGCTACGTCGGGAGGGACTGCGGCTGGGGAGGGTGGTGGCGTGGGTGGCGGCACTCGGTGCCGGTGCGCTGCTTGCCGCCGCCGGCGCCTGGAAGGGGATCATGGTGGCCGTGGCGCGGCTGGCCCCATCGCCCGAATACGTTGCCCACAGCGTCCAGAATGTAGATCTCAACTACTCCACGTTCACGCTGGATGCGTTCCGAGGTCTGGCCCTCGCGGCGTTGCTGTGGGCGCTGCTGGTGGCGTTGCGGCGCGGCAGGTGGCCCCACGCTCCGTGGGGCCTGCTCCTTGGCGGCCTCGTCTTGCTCGACTTGTGGAGCGTGGAGCGCCGCCAGATCCTGTTTACGCCGCCGGCCTCGCAACTCTATGCGGCGGACGGCGTTGTGCAGGCCATAGCCGGCGACCGCGACCTGTTCCGCGTGGTTCCTGCGGCGCCCGGGGCGGGGCACGGCAGCCAGGACAACTACCTCAGCGCTCATGGCCTCCGCTCGGTGCTGGGGTACCAGGGCAACGAGCTGCACCGCTATGACGAGCTGTTGGGTGGGAAGAACCTCTGGCGGAACCTATTCAACCTGAACATCTGGCGGCTCCTCGCCGTAAAGTATGTAGTGACCCAACAGCCCGTGGACCATCCAGCGCTTGCCATGGTGGGGGACGGTCCGGTCCCGTCCTACGACGGGTCGCAAGTCTACCTGTACCAATTCGTGGGCCACGCTCCCTTCGCCTCGGTCGTACGTGAGGCGCTCAGGGCCCCGGACGAACAGGTTGTGCCCACGCTCATCGACGGGCGGTTCGACCCGCGGAGGCTCCTCCTGGTGTCGCAGGATGCCCCTGTGGGAGTGACCTCCCTGTCGGCGCTGCCGGACTCGGTCCCCGTGGCCGTGCAGGCCACGGAAGTGCGTCCTGGGGCGTTCAGGTTTGAGCTGGAAGAGCCGGCGCCAACCCCGGCGTATCTGTTCGTCTCAGAGAATTACTACCCCGCCTGGCAGGCGCGGGTGGACGGGCAGCCCGCCCCCGTCGTGCGGGCGCAGATGTCGCTGATGGCGGTTCCGCTGGCACAGGGGTCGCGGGTGGTGGAGCTGGAGTTTACATCGTCCAGATACGCCGTGGGACGCGCGATCACGCTGACCACCCTGGTGCTCCTGCTCGGGGCGATGGGGTACGGCCGCATGCGGAGCGGTCGGGAGGGGGTGCGTGACTGAACGGGCGCTGGTGATCATCCCCACGTACAACGAGGCCACCAACATCGTGCAGATCGTCCCCCGCGTGTTGGAGCAGGATCCCAGGCTTGAGGTACTGATTGTGGACGACCACTCGCCGGACGGCACTGGAGCGGTGGCGGACCAGCTTGCGGGCGAGAATCCGCGCGTCCATGTGCTCCATCGCGAGGGAAAGCAGGGACTGGGTAAGGCATACGTCGCGGGGTTCCGATGGGCACTGGAGCGCGATTACGCGTTTGTGTTCGAGATGGACGCCGATTTCTCCCACGACCCCAAGCACCTGCCGTCGTTCCTCGAGGCGATTCAGGGGGCCGACCTCGTCCTGGGATCCCGGTACCTCAACCGCCGCGCCACGGTGGTGAACTGGCCCATGACCCGCCTGTTGCTCAGCTATGGCGCCAACATCTACGCTCGCTGGGTGACCGGACTGAAACTCTACGACGCCACCGGCGGCTTCAAGTGCTTCCGCCGTCGGGTCCTGGAGGCGGTTGACCTCGGGGCGGTGCACTCCAACGGGTACTCTTTCCAGATCGAGATGAGCTTCCGCGCCTGGCGTCTGGGATTCCGGATCAAGGAAATCCCCATCGTCTTCGTGGACCGCGCGGACGGCACTTCCAAGATGTCGGGAGCCATCGTCCGGGAAGCCATCTGGATGGTTTGGCGCCTGCGGCTGCAGGCGCTGCTGGGGCGGCTATGATCGGCACCATCGTCTATAAAATGAGCGGGTCGGGGAACGACTTCGTGTTCGTGGATGGCCGGGCCTCGCCGCTCTCCGCGTGGACCCCGGAACGGATCCTGGGGGTCTGCGACCGGCACGCTGGAGTGGGGGCTGATGGGTTCGTGGTCCTCGAGCCCGGCTCGGTCCCCGACGCGGTCCGGTTCCACTTCTTTAACAACGATGGTGGCCGGGCGGCCATGTGCGGCAACGGCGCGCTTTGCGCCACCAGGGTCGCCGCCCACCTGGAGTTGGCCCGTCCGGACGGGATGACGCTGGAGACCGACGCCGGGGCTTACCACAGCCGCTGCGTCGAGGGTGACGGGGAATGGGCGGAGTTGATGCTGGGGGACCTGACCCAGTTCTCCTGCCCTAAAGTAAAGCTTGAAGGTGGCGAACATGAGGCGCGGCTGGTGCAGGTAGGGGTCCCGCACCTGGTGGTCTTGGTGGACGACGTCGGGGCCGTGCGCCTCCAGGAGCGGGGGAGGGCGCTCCGGTTCGATCAGGCCCTGGGCCCCCCAGGCGCCAACGTAAACTTCGCCGGCCGGAGCGGCAGCGGCTCGGCTGGCGGCGTCTCGTGGACCATGCGGACGTACGAACGAGGGGTCGAGGGCGAAACACTGGCCTGCGGCACGGGCGCCGTGGCCTCCGCCAGCGTGCTAGCCCTTGCTGGCCAGGCCAGCCTCCCGCTGGACGTCCGGACCGCCTCTGGACGGGTTCTGCGCGTTGCCGGGACGGTTGAGGCCTCTGCTGTTCGCGCGGCATCGCTGATTGGGGAGGGACGGCTCATCTTCCGGGCCATCCTTGGAGAGATCGCCTGAGGTTTGCGTGCTCGGACGGCCGATGGCGAAACTACCGTGCAATAACAGCTTACAAATCGGATGGAGAGGGGTTGGAGGAGAACTTGTCCACAAGGATGTTGGAGTGTACTTAACATAACATATCTTATACGCAGCTAACTCAGATGACGGTGTCGGGATGATGGCACGGACTACTCCAGCTGTGTCGCTGAATTTTGGGGCAGGATTCAGGACGCCGGCGCGTCGCCCCGACGGAGTTCGCCCAGCCTCAGCCTGGCTTCCAACGCGCTCGGGCTCTCACTGAAGTCCGCCAGGATCCGCTCGTAGGCGGCCGCAGCGCGGGCCGTGTCTCCCCCGGCCCGAAACGCCCGTCCCGCCTCGAGAAGCGCCTGGGCCTTGAGGTAATCGTAGGGCCACGCGGAAGCCGCCTGCTGGAAGGCTTCTCCGGCTTCGGCAAAGCGTCCCCGCTCCTCCAGGGCCGCCCCAAGCAGGTTGTAGGCGGCGGCCCGGAACCTCGGCCTCGGGCCGGATTCCGCGAAACTCGTGAGCTCCCCAATAGCCGTGTCTGCCTGACCCTGGGTGAGACGCAGCTGACCCAGCAAGAGCGCTGCCTCCTCGGCCGCTGGCGTCCCTCGGTAGCTGGCGAGCAGCCGCGAGAGGTCGTTGGTGGCCAGCGGCAAGTTGCCCGCGGCCACCGCCACCTGGGCGTCCCGCAGAGCCCGAGCGGCGAAGCTCGCTTTGCGGGCCTTGGCGGACACCACAAACCAGGCACCAGCGGCCACGATCACTACTGCGGCGCCGGCCGCGGTCGCCGCCCGCCGGTTCTTCCGCATCCACGCGACCGCCTGCGAGAAAACGTCGCCCTGTGCTACACGTGCTTGCGTTCCCACGGTGGCGCCTTGTGCTCCAGATGAGGGTGAGTCGCGCTAGGTACGGCCCGGGACGTTTCCCTGTTCGACGTCCGCCCTTCGTAATGCCCCTGGGGTGACTCGAACACCCGGCCAACGGTTTAGGAAACCGCTGCTCTATCCACCTGAGCTACAGGGGCCGGTGCGAGAACAACTTAACCATGCCGGGGTCTCTGACAAAACCGTGCTGCGGCGTGGTCAGCATCCGTGGTGCCTGCCGCAGACAGTCCACGCCGCGCCTCATGGTTTTCAACATCACAGATTTGTGATCTTGCGGAGTGCTGTCACTATTCCCAGCCCGTCGCGGCACCAGGCCGTCCCGGACTTCACATTCTGTGTTAACTCCGGAGGCACATGCTTTCGCGTCTTCTAATCATCTGATGTCAAACGACTTAACGCTAACGTCTTCATGTGGAATGTCAGTTCTTTCCACACGATCCACGCGCGAGAAGCGGGGGCCGGCTTCGAGTTGGGTCGCGAATTCCTCGAGCTGTGCGGCTTCGCCGGAGGCCACTGCCTCGACTCGGCCATCCGGCAGGTTGCAGACCCACCCTCGAAGGCCCAGGCGTTGCCCGTGACGCGCGGCGAACCATCGAAAGCCGACGCCCTGCACTTCCCCGGCGATGAGCCAGCGAACTGCAGCCTGAGCCACCGCTAAGCTCCGGATCGCGCCTGCCGCCGCCGGCGGATCACGTACACCGTGATCACCACGGCGATCAGCGGCAGTAGGATCAGGCTCGCGCGAGTGCTGTAACGTTGGACCACCTCGGGTTCCAGCGTGCCCATATGCTGTCCGATATACCACCCGATCCAGGTGAGGACGGCGCACCAGGCGGCCGAGCCGGCTGCGGTGTACGCCACGAACCGATCCAGGCGCATGTGCGCCAGTCCTGCCGGCAAGGACACCAGCTGCCGCACTACCGGGACCAGCCGGCCCACCAGCGTGCCAATCTCACCGTGTCGCCGGAAGAAAGCCTCGGAGCGCTCCAGAGATGCCTGGGACATCAGGAGATAGCGGTGATAGCGGTACAACAAGGGGCGCCCGAGCCGCTGAGCGAGCAGGTAGTTGACGAGCGCCCCCAGAACGCTCCCCGCTACCCCGGCCACGAGTGCCGCGACGGCGTTCATCCGGCCTTGCGCCGCCAGGTACCCTGCCGGCGGCATGACCAGCTCCGAGGGAAACGGAATGAAGGAGGACTCCACCGCCATGAGCAACGCAACGCCTGGGTAGCCTAGCTGGAAGATGGTCTCGGTGAGCCAGTTAGCGAGGGTAGTGAGCATGACCTCGGTTATCGGGCATCGTTGGTTCCGTGCCGGCCGACCAGTGGCACGAAGCTGGCCGCCGACAGGCGCTCGTCGTTGAATGTCGAGCCACGGCGCGTGATCCGGATCAGCTCCTGGGCGTCCGCTCCGCCAAGCGGCACCAGGAGGCGTCCGCCGTCGCCCAACTGGTCCAGCAGTGGCTGCGGGACGCTGGGGGCAGCCGCGGACACGAGAATGGCGTCGTACGGGGCGTATGGGCGCCATCCCAGCGACCCGTCCCCCACGAGGACCGTCACATTCCGAACGCCAGCCTGCGCCAGCCCTTCCCTGGCCCGGTCGGCCAACTGCGCGAAACGCTCTACGGTGAACACCTGGGCCACCAGCTGCGAGAGGAGCGCCGCCTGATACCCGGAACCGGTACCGACCTCGAGCACGCGTTCTTTCCCCTGCAGCGACAGGGCCTGCAGGTGATTGGCGTGGGTGAGGGGGCGCGAAATGGTCTGCCCCCGGCCGATGGGGAGGGCCGTGTCTTCATAGGCACGCTCCCGAAGGGCCTCCGGGACGAACAGATGCCTCGGGGTCTCCCCAAAGGCACGCAGGACGGCCAGGTCACGAATCCCTTGCTCGCGCAAGCGTTCCACCAGGCGGGCCCGGTACCCGGCGTACGTGTCCGCTACTCGCCCAGCTTCCACTCGCGCACCACTTCCAGGAGCCCGTAGTTGGTGAGGTCCACGTGCAGCGGCGTGACAGAAATGTAGCCGTCCTTGACGGCGATGAAGTCCGAGTCTTCCCGTCCGGACCAGGCAATCTGCCCGCCGCCGATCCAGTACATGCGCCTGCCCCAGGGATCTTTCGTGTTCATGAGCGACTCGGAGA
>DATECF010000155.1:0-9644 GCA_035287045.1 Gemmatimonadales bacterium
GGCGGGCGCGGGCCTCCACGCGGCACGGGCGGCGTTAGAGGCCGGCGCGGGGCTGGTGAAGCTGGCGGCACACGCAGCGTCGGTGGCGGCGGCGCAGGCCGCGCTGCCGGACGTGCTGACCGTGACGACGTCGCTCGGCCCCAAGGTCGAACCCGAGCTGGCCGAGGCGATCTCCTGGGCCGACGCCCTAATCCTGGGCCCGGGGCTGGGGCGGGGGAAAGAGCGCACGCAACTGGTTCGGGCCGTGCTGGAGGCCGCCGAGAAGCCCGTGGTCCTGGACGCCGACGCGCTGCAGGTTGGGGGAGACGAGCTCCGGCGTGGCGGCGCGCCGCGGGTGCTGACGCCGCACGCGGGAGAATTCCGCGCCGCGTTCCCCAAGCTGGGGAAGCTCCTCGAGACGGACCGCTTCGCCGCCGCGCAGCAGGCCGCCGAGCTGGTCAGTTCTTCCGCCCCTGCCGCTACTGCCGCTATCCTGCTCAAGGGCGTCCCCACCATCGTCGCCTCCGCCGGTGGCCCGACCTACGTCACCGGCAGCGGCAATCCCGCGCTGGCCACGGGCGGGAGCGGCGATTTGCTGGCCGGCTTCGTGGGCGCGTTTCTGGCGCGCGGCCTGGCCCCGGTCGAGGCCGCCGCCGCCGGCGCGCAGGTGCTGGGTCGCGCGGCCGACCTCGCGGCGGAGCAGCTCACCGCGCGGGCCACCCGCCCGGCCGACGTGCTGGCCGCGCTGCCGGAGTTGTGGCGCCGCTGGGCGGACCTGCCGTCCCCAATTCCTCCGGTGCTGCTGCGGCTCGATGCTCCGCTGCTGGTCTGATCAAGCTCGCAATGCCGGCCCCACGGGAATGCCTGAGGATGATTAACCGCGGAGAACGCAGAGACCGCAGAGATGGTGTTGGGTGGGTCTTCCACCATCACTTCAAGCTCTGCAACCACTCTGCGTTCTCTGCGGTTGATTCTCTGCTGGTGTGTGCAATAGGCGTGGCCAGCGTGGCACGGCTTTCGTGACCTTCGACAACAGCCACACGCCACTCGGCCCCGGCGCCGAGTTCGACCGGATTCGGCGCGCGCTGGCGCGGCTGGGTCCCAATGCGTCGGGCGCGGGCGACGATTGCGCGTTCATCGAGGTGGGCGCGGAGCGGCTGGCGCTCTCGTGCGACCTCACGATCGAAGGCACGCACTTTCGCGCCGGCTGGCTTGCGCCGGTGGAGCTGGGTTGGCGGGCCACCGCCGCGGCGCTGTCAGATCTCGCGGCCGTCGCGGCGCGGCCGCTGGGCGTGTTGACCAGCGTGGCGGTTCCCGCCGAGTGGCCCGAAGAACACTTCGCCGACCTGATGGAAGGCGTGGGCCAAGCGGCCAAGGCCGCCGGCGCGGCGGTGTGGGGTGGCGACCTGGTGCGCGCCGAGCGGGTCGTGGTGGACGTCATGGTGGCCGGCCGGCTGGAGGGGGAGCCGGTGCGCCGCAGCGGCGCCCGCGTGGGCGACGAGCTGTGGATCACCGGCCTGTTGGGCGGCCCGTTCCGCGCCGTGGCGGCATGGAACGCGGGCACCGAGCCCGAGGCGACCGCCCGGGCGCGCTTTGCGCATCCGGTGCCCCGCGTGCAGGAGGGCCTCTGGCTCAAGGACCGGGGAGCGCGCGCGATGATCGACCTGAGCGACGGCCTGGTGGCCGACGCCGGGCATCTCGCCGCGGCTTCGGGTGTGGGCGTGGCGATCGACCCCGTTCTCGTGCCGCTCCATCCCGCGGCGGAAGTGGTGGAGGAGGCCCTGGCCGGTGGGGAGGAATACGAGCTGTTGGTCGCGTTGCCTCCGGGCGCCGGCGCCTCGGCGGCGCAGGCCTTTCGCGCGGCATTCGACCTGCCGTTGACGCGGGTCGGCGTGGTGGAGCCGGGTGCCGGCGTGCAGGTGCGACGCCGGAGCGGGCCCGTCAACGTGCCGCCGCCGTTCGCGCACTTCCGGTAGCGAAAGACATGTGAAAATTGACCGCGGAGAACGCAGACCACGCAGAGGGTTACATGGAGAGTTGGTGACCGATCCTTCCCTCCCCATCTCTGCGCCCTCTGCGGTCTCCGCGGTGAACATCACCGACAGTGATCCCAGGTGAATCGGCCAGGTCCGCATGCTGCGTACACTGTGGTTCTTCGTCGTCATGGTCGCCAGCACCATCTGGTACGGCGGCAGCGTGGTGGTGGCGGGGCTGATGGGCGTGCCGAGACGCGAAGGGGGTGTCTACGATCGCGCGGCCAAGCGCTGGGCGCGCAACGCGCTCTGGGCCGCCGCGATCCCGTATCGCGTCGTGGGGTTGGAGCGGGTGCCGCTCGACGGACCCCTGGTGATCGCATCCAACCATCAATCGTGGTTCGACATCTTCCTCCTGGCGGCGGTGTTGCCGGGGTCGCTCCGGTTCGTGGCCAAGAAAGAACTGGCCGCCGTGCCGCTCCTGGGCCGGGCGATGCGGCGCGCGGGGCACGTGTTCATTGACCGGCAGAACCGGCAGGCCGCCTTTGGCGCGTACGACGAAGCCGCCGAGGCGATTCGTGCGGGGATCAGCGCGGTGGTGTTTCCTGAGGGGACGCGGAGCCGCACCGGTGAGCTGCTCCCGTTCAAGAAGGGACCCTTCGTGCTGGCGATCGCGGCGCGCGTCCCGCTGGTGCCGGCCTACTGCGCCGGCACCTTCACCCTGCTGCCCAAGGGGTCATGGCGCATCCGGCCGCACCCCATCGCGCTGGTGTTTGGCGCCCCGATCGCCACGGCTGGCATGGTCTACGACGACCGGGAGCGCCTGATGGAGGAGACCCGCGGCGTGATCGAGGCGTTGCGGGCGGATGCCCTCCGGATGCTCACATGACGCATCGCCTTCCATCGTCGTCCATCCCCTCCATCGTCCGTCATCCATCCCCCTCCATCCCCTGTATATTGAGCCCCCATGACCACCATCATTTCAGTCCACGCGCGCGAGATCCTGGATTCCCGCGGCAATCCCACCGTCGAAGCCGACGTCTCCCTGTCCAGCGGCGCCGTGGGACGCGCGGCCGTGCCCAGCGGTGCCTCCACCGGCGAGCACGAAGCGGTGGAGCTGCGCGACGGCGACCCCAAGCGCTACGGCAGCAAGGGCGTGCTGGAGGCGGTCAAGAACGTCAATGAGGTGATCGGCCCGCGGCTCGAGGGCATGAGCGCCGCCGATCAAATCGCCGTGGATTACGAGATGCTGGACATGGATGGCACGCCCAACAAGAGCAACCTGGGCGCCAACGCCACGCTCTCGGTATCGCTGGCGGTGGCGCGGGCGGCGGCGGCGGACGTGGGGATGCCGTTGTACCGCTACCTCGGCGGCCCGCTGACGTACGTCCTGCCGGTGCCCATGATGAACATCCTGAACGGCGGGGCGCACGCGTCCAACAACGTGGACGCGCAGGAGTTCATGGTGGTGCCGGTGGGTGCGACCGCCTTCGCGGACGGCCTGCGCATCGGGGTGGAAGTATTCCACGCCCTGAAGAAAGTGCTCGCGGGCCGGGGCCTCTCCACCGCGGTGGGTGACGAGGGGGGCTTCGCGCCCATGCTTCCCAACAACGAGGCCGCGCTCGAGGCCATCCTGGCGGCGATCCAGGCGGCCGGGTATCAGCCCGGGTCGGATGTCGCGATCGCCCTAGATCCCGCGGCCAGTGAGTTCTACGACAACGGGCAGTATGTCTTCAAGAAGAGCGATGGCGCGCGTCGCTCGGCGGACGAAATGATCAAGCTGTACGCGGAGTGGCTCGATAAATACCCGATTGTTTCCATCGAGGACGGCCTGGCGGAAGACGACTGGGACGGTTGGGCGGCGATGACCCAAGCGCTGGGAGAGAAAGTGCAGCTGGTGGGCGACGACATCTTCGTCACCAATATCGAGCGCCTGGCGAAAGGGGTAGAGCGCGGGGTGGGGAACGCGATCCTGATCAAGGTCAATCAGATCGGCACGCTGACGGAAACGCTCCAGTGCATCGACATGGCCCGGGGCAACGGGTACGGGACGGTGATCTCCCATCGTTCGGGTGAAACCGAGGACACGTTCATCGCGGACCTGGCCGTGGCCACCGGGGCGGGGCAGATCAAGACCGGCAGCGCGTCCCGCACCGACCGGGTGGCGAAATACAACCAGCTGCTGCGCATCGCCGAGGAGCTGGGAGACGTGGCGCATTACCCTGGCCGGGAGCTGTACGGATTGTGACGCGGGGCCGGATGGTGGCGCTGGGAGTGGTGATCACCGGAGCGGCATTCGGCGCGTTCGGCGGCGAGTACGGCACCCTGGATTGGTGGGAGCTGAAGCAGCGGGTGCGTGAGGAGCGTGCGGCCATCGAGCGGCTCACGCTTCAGGTGGACAGTCTGGGGCGCGAGGTGCAGGCGATCGAGCGGGACCCGGCCACGCAGGAGCGGGCGGCACGCGAGCTGTTCGGGATGATCCGGCCGGGGGAGATCCTGTACCGGGTGGAGACCGTGAAGCCTTAGGGGCACGTGGCCTCGGGCAGGCCCCGCCGGCAGCTATCCGGCCTGTTCCCGCGCCCGCTCCAACAGGTCCGCCACTCCCAGCCGCCGCGCCCAAGTATCGAGTCGCGCCACGTCCAGCTGGGCTCCTTTGGCCCGAAGCACGCCGAGCACGTCGCGCCATTGACGATCCGAGACCTCGCCGCCGCGCCGGTACCATTCGAGCTTCCGCAGCACCGAGTGCTCCGCGGTGTCCAGGAACAGCTCCCCGGGGGGATCAGCGCGTACCAGCACGCGCTGTCGGTGCTCGAGGCGCTCGGCGTTGAAGGGATCCCCGCCGGCTATGAACACGTCCACTTTGACCGCGGTCGGCAGGTGGATGGCGTTGAACGACGTGCCGAAGCGGAGGGCCTCGCGCATCGCTTCTTCGCTCACGTAGAACTCCTCGAGCAGCGCTTGAAGCAGGGGGGCGATGTGGCTGGGGCGCACGTCGGCGACGAAATCCACGTCGTTGGTGGAACGCAGCTCGCCATGGATCGAGCTGGCGAGGGAACCGCCCACGAGGTACGGGATGCCGAGTCGCTCCAGGATCGCGGCGACGTCCAGCGCGAGCGCGATGGGGTCGGGGTGCTGGTCAGGCGCCATGCTGCGGCCGCCAGCCGTACGCTTTCGCCACCACGTCCTCTCCCAGGCGTCGCACGGCGAGTCGCAGCATCAGCTCGCCGTCGCTGGCCGCCGGGTACTGCTGCCGGAGGCCGGCCAATGCCAGGGCGTTCACCGTACGGGTGATGGCTCGTACGCCGGCGGCCTTCTCCGCCGGGGACATCCGCCGGTACAGCTCGAACTGTTTAGCCCAGGCCTCCGGGGTGGTGTCGGCTGGCGTAAATGGAGTGGGCACGAGGTGGAATATGGGGTAGACGGCCCCACCCGCCAACGGAGGCACGGAGCGTCCCCTTGAGGTTCCCTTGACCTCAGCATGCCGGACAAGCCCCGTACTAGGCGCCGGGGTCGAGCGGCCGCTCCGCGCGGGTTGCGGGCCTCAGCCCCTTCGCGCCATACCTTCAGTCTGTGCGAAGAACGTTGATCGATCGGCGTGACTTCCTGCGATGCGGGCTGGGGATGCTGGCGACGCCCCTGGTGGGAGGCGCGCCTTCACCGCCAGGCGCGCTGGGCACCCAGAACAACCGCCTCGCGGCACGACCACGAGCACCCACCGTCACTCCCAAACCCGGCCTGACCGCGCTGGGGCTCGACGGCGATCGGGACGGCCTGCTGTACGTGCCCACCAGCTACACCCCCGATACCGCCGTCCCGCTGTTTGTCGCGCTGCATGGAGCGGGAGGGAAGGGGACCTCGTGGCAGAGCTATCCGGATCGGGCGGAAGCGAATGGGATGGTGCTGCTGGCCCCGGATTCCCGGTCGCGGACCTGGGACGCCATCATGGCCGGAGCTTTTGGGCCCGACGTCCGGTTTCTGGACGAGGCGCTGCGATACACGTTCCGGCGTTGCCGGATCGATCCCAGGCGGATCGCCCTTGGCGGCTTCTCCGACGGGGCGTCCTACGCCTTGTCCCTCGGCGCCGCCAACGGGGACCTGTTCAGCCACCTGGTCGCCTTCTCGCCGGGCTTCTACGGTCCCGGGGGACGGGTGGTGGGACGGCCACGGGTGTATGTGTCCCACGGGACCCAGGACGCGATACTCCCGTTCGCGACCACCCGCGACCGCATTATTCCCACCCTGCGGAATGCCGGGTACGATGTGACCTTCCGGGAGTTTGACGGCGGGCACGGCGTGCCCCCCGAGATATCGGATGGGGCAATGGTCTGGTTCACCCAGGGTCAGTGAGCCTAGGGTCGGCGATTCCGCCAGATTGCGGTAACCCCCAGACCCACCAACAGCAGCGAGCCGCCGCCCACGAGCACCATCCCGGCGGTGGTGAACTCGTTGAGGAACATCACGGTGAGGGCGGCGTAGCCCATGGGCAGGACGACGCCCATGAGGATCAGCTCGAGCCCCACGTAGACGTTGGCCCGTTGCCGCCATCGGGCGCGTTGGGCTTCGCTCAGTGGCGGCCGATGGTAGCGAAAGACCTGGAGCCAGGCGATGTGGGGGAAGCGGCACGACAGCGCCGAAAGCCCCAACACTACGGCGAGGAGCCCGGCGAGGACCAGTTGGAGGGTCCGGTACATCGTGGATGGTCCTCGCTGGGCAGGGTGGGGGGTGGAATCTAATGGGCTGTCGCAGGCTCCCGCAGATGACCCTGGCAGGCTAATTTCTACTCTACAACAGCACGGCGGCGTAGCTCAGCTGGTTAGAGCAGCGGAATCATAATCCGCGTGTCGGGGGTTCGAATCCCTCCGCCGCTATTGTGAAGAGCGGGGCAACGGCCCAGGGGCGTTGTTCCACTTCTGTCTTCTTCCTTCCGGCGGCCGGTCTGGAAGGTGAACCACGTTGTGGCTGTCGCCGGGACTTGCTACGCGGCCCTCGCGTGCCAGCCCTTCCGGTCCACGCTGAGCCCAAGCTTCACCGGCCGTGGTGTAGTGGGCCCGTCCTGGATTCGAGCGAGAACGTCTGGGGAATAGTCCATGACGGGCTCACGGCCGGCGACGAGAACGCGTAGCAATCGATCGGCGGCAGGCCCCATCTGTGCAGATCCGCTTTCCCAGCGAGACACGGTCTCACGGGCCGTGCCCATGTACCGAGCGAAATCGTTGCTGGACCAGCCCAGGTACTTTCGAAGATACCGGACTTCGGGCGCCACGAGTCGCGTTGGCTTCTCAATGAGGGCCCGCGCAATCTCTCGGTGCAGTTGTTCAATCCGGGGGATTGCTACTTCCGCGGCTCCGCACCGAGGGCACCGACTCACTTGGACGCCGTGCAGGACGACCCCAGGCAGGCCGCTCGCGTCATAGCGATAGTTCTCCCTGCGCGTCTCCATCGTGTGTCCACAGTCCGTGCACTTCATACGCGCTTCACTTTCTCCAAGCCGTGACCACGACTAGGGCGGTGTCGGACCGAAACGCACCCACGACACAGATCTTCTCGGTCGTTACTCGGTAACGCCACGACCCTCCTTCCAGTTCAGCGGGCTCCACGACTCCGCCGCGCAAGACGTTCACGCAATCAACGGTTGTGAGTTCGTCATTCGCCATCTCCTCCAACGCGTGTTTCGAGAAGCTAACGGTGCCTCGCTCGAGGATTGCCCGAATGACCCGCCTGGCATCGGCAGGTTTGAGGGGCTCTCCCGCGATCGGCATGTGACAATATATCACACATTGAGTATTGGTCAATGTTGAAGACGGAGGCGGATTTGGGCGCTGCCATCATGCGCTCCATGCGAGACGGCCGTACCGGGATCGGTACCAGCCGTCACGACTCAGGGCCCAGTAGCGCGTGCCGTGTCGAGCTCGGCACGCAATCATGATCCGCCGGTCGGGGGTTGATCTCTCCAGTCTCTTTGACGACGAGCGCCGGAGGAGCCGGGAATGCGCTGGCTGCCGAATTGCGTCCGCAGCGCCCGCACCGTCTCCAGGATCTGGGCGTCCTCTTTGATTTGGGCAATGGTGCTAGCCGCGAGAGGATCGCGTCCCAATCCAGCCCGCGGCCGTAGCGCCAGGCGATGCCGGCTACGTCGGCGCGGTCCTGCAGCCGGTCCGCAAAGGCCTTGAGCACCAGCAGGTCCTCGGCCGAGCAGATGCGCATGGCGACGCCGCCGATGAAGCAGTACCCCCACCCCCGCTGCTCCACGTATTGCTGGAGAGCGCGGGCCTCGCGAAACAGCTCGATCACCGCACGAGCCGTTGGAAGTAGGGTTGCTGTTCGACCAGACCGGATGTATCCGAGACGCGCGGGTGTAACCGGGCGTGCTCAAACGCCGCCGCCAGCTCCTCGAGCGCACGCGGCGTGGCCAGCCGCTCCAGCTCGGACCGCTTCTGCTCCGCCAGCGCGGGCTCAGCCTCGCGCCACGTCGCTACCCACCGCTCGATTTGGGTCTGGCCCATCGACGAATCCACAGGTGAAATATACCCTTCCCCCCTCGGGCGAGTTGGGGCCTTCGCTTGTCTGCCGACCTCACCATCCGATCACGTAGTTGTCCTTGGCCGGGCTCACCCCGCCGAACATCACGCCCCGCGTTGCGTCCAGCATGACCATCTTCACCGCCCCCGCCCCGGAGAGCGCCTGGCGGTAGGGCCCCTGCAACTCGGATACCTGGAGCCGGTGGCCGCGCTGGTGCAGTTGGTCGCCGATCAGGTCCCCCAGGATCCGCGGCAGGGCCAGCAGCCCCGGCGCACGCTGCGGATAATTGGACTGCCGAAACGCGCTGCTGGTAACCGTGGGCGCCTCCACCGCCTGCTGCACGTTCATCCCGAACTCCACCACGTTGAGAAACGCCTGGAGCATGGCCTGCGGCTGGTTGTCGCCGCCGGGGGTGTTCCACGCCAGGAACGGCTTGCCGTCCTTGAGCGCCAGCGCCGGGTTGATGGTTTGGCGCGGCCGCTTGCCGGGCGCGAGCAGGTTCACGTCCCCGTCCTCGAGGCTGAAATAGGGCATGCGGTTGTTGAGCACGAAGCCCAATCCCTCCACGATCATCCCGCTGCCAAAGGTACCGTTCACGCTGTGCGTCACCGACACCAGGTTGCCGAAGCGGTCGGCGATGGAGAACGATGAGGTCTCGCCGTCGCCGGTGGCTGGTTGCATCGCATCGCTCGGGCTCGCCGGCGAGGCGCCGGTACGATAGCGGACCACCTGCCCGGCCAGCATGGCCAGCCCTCGTCGCGGGTCGCCCGGGGGCGCCAGGCTGTCTATGGTGGCATCCATGCGGATGAGCGCCCGCCGCGCCGACGCATACTCCGGCGAGAGCAGCTCCGTCACCGGGATGTCCTTCACCACTCGCGGATCGGCCACGTACTGATTGCGGTCGGCAAAGGCGAGCTTCAAGGCCTCGGTGACCACGTGGACGTAGTCCGCCGAGTTCTGACCCATGGCCCTGAGGTCGTACCCCTCCAGGATCTCGAGGGCGATGAGCATCGTGATCCCCTGCGAGTTGGGCGCGCTCTGGTACACCTCGTAACCCCGATACGCCGTGCGCACCGGCGCCGCCTCCTCGGCCCGGATGGCCGCCAGGTCCTCACGACGGATCAGACCGCCCTGCGCCTGGTAGAAGGCCGCCACCCGCTCCGCGATGGCGCC
>DATECF010000156.1:0-5758 GCA_035287045.1 Gemmatimonadales bacterium
GGGATGGTGACGCCGTAGACATCGAGCCCCCCATCCGCCTCACCACCCCGGCGAGCGGGGGCGAGCGCGGGCGAGCCCGGGCGAGCCACCACCAGGTGGGCCTCGTACCAGATACTCGGCAGGCTGAGATCGAGGTGCGGATCGCCTGCCAGCAGCGCGTAGCCCGAGGCGGAGCGCTTAGGGCTCACGGCCCAGTTGTTGCTGCCGACCTCCGCCTCCCCACTCCACTCCCCCATCGCCCCCGATCGTCCCCGATCGCCCCCGATCGCCCTGGAAAGGCGGGGCGGTTGGGGGGGCGGCAGGGGCGTGAAATCGAACCTCGGATGCCTCCCTGGCCCCGGCTGAATCGGCTCCTGAATCGGCGAGTGCGCCGGAAACAGCGCGTTGGCGGCCGCTTCGCCGATCAGCGCCGTGAGGCGGTCGCGCTGCCGCTCGAAGGTGTCGTAGGCCAGGGTGTACCCCATGCGCTTCATCAGGTACAGCGTGTACTGCGGCTTCCAGCGCAGGGGGCGCGCGCGCAGCAGATGGTACTCCAGCGGCAGATCCCGGGGCCCGAGCCCGTCAATCCAGGCATTGACGCCCTGGGCGTAGGCGGTCGCGGCGCGCGCCATGATAGATGCCGAGTCGGTGGCGGCCCACTCGCGCTCGGCGCTCCAGGCGAGGCCCAGCGAGCGCTGGGAGCGATCCGTCGCCAGGGCGGCGGGCCCCAGCAGCTCGGTGAGCGTCCCCGCGGTGGCGCGGGTCTGCAGCTCGAGCTGGAACAGGCGATCCCGGGCCACCACGTATCCCAACGCGCGATAGGCGTCCAGCTCGGTGCCGGCGAAGATGTGCGGCACCGCCCGGTCATCGTACACCACGCGGACGGTGTCCGTGACTCCGGGGATGGGCTCCGCGCCGCGGCGCGGGAGGCTTGCCGCCGACGCAGCCGCCCACACACCGCGCCAGGGATCCAGCAACGCACCGATGGGCGGGAGCGGGCCAGCACCGCCGAAGCCGACAACGAGCAGGGTCGCGAAGACGAGGGCGGCGAGGCCGGGGCGAACGATGCGCATCGGGGCGTTGAAGCTCGCCGGGGCTCTCCGGGGCGTCAAGCGTCCGGGGATTGGGGCGCTGGCACGCCGCGCCCGGAGCCATATCTTCCAGCCAAGCATGCACATCTCGAACCGCGAGCGAACCGCCATCCACCATGGCCCGGGGGTGACTGCACCCCGGCCGCCAAGCGCGCGGAACCTGGGTGTGCCGCTGGAGCTGGAGTGGATCCGCGAGATCCGGATCAACCGGAGCGCGGTGGAGCGCCGGACCGCGACCATCCCGCGTCGGCGAACCGTCAAGAAGGACTGGCAGGTCGCCTGGCTGCTCCGCGCGGTTACACTCCTCGACCTGACCACGCTTTCCGGCGACGACACGCCCGGGAAGGTGCGCCGCCTCTGCGCCAAGGCCCGCCGGCCGGTGCGGCTCGACGTGCTGGAGGGGCTGGGCGCGGAGAGGCTCGACATCCGCGTCGGGGCGGTGTGTGTGTATCACGAGATGGTCGAGCCAGCGGTCGAGGCGCTGCGGGGGTCCGGCATTCCGGTCGCCGCGGTTTCCACGGGTTTCCCGGCGGGTTTGAGTCCGTTGCCGCAGCGACTCCAGGAAATCCGCGCCTCGCTCGCCGCGGGAGCGAAGGAGATCGACATCGTCATCACCCGCGCGCACGTGCTCACCGGGCAATGGGACCGGCTGTACGACGAGGTGCGCGGGTTCCGCGAAGCCTGCGGCGACGCGCCCATGAAGACCATTCTGGCCACCGGCGAGCTGGGCACGCTTCGCAACGTGGCCCGGGCGAGCCTGGTGTGCATGATGGCCGGCGCGGATTTCATCAAGACGTCCACCGGCAAAGAATCGGTGAACGCCACGCTGCCGGTGGGCCTGGTCATGAGTCGCATGATCCGCACGTACCGAGAGCGCACGGGTCATAGGGTGGGGTTCAAGCCGGCCGGCGGCATTCGCGCCGCGAAGGAAGCCCTCGATTGGATGCTGATGATCAAGGATGAACTCGGCGCCGGATGGCTCACGCCGGGGTTGTTCCGGTTCGGCGCCAGCACGCTCCTCACCGACATCGAGCGGCAACTCGAGTTCCACCTAACGGGGCGCTACGCCCCCACGTACCGCCAGCCACTGGCATGAGCAAGGTCGCCGAACTGTTCGAATCGCTCGACTACGGCCCGGCGCCGGAGTCTCCAACTCCGGTCCTGGAGTGGCTGGACCGGCATACGCGCGCCTTCGACCTGTTCATCGGCGGGCGTTGGGTCAAGGCCACATCCGGTGCATCGTTCGAGACCGTCAATCCCGCCACCGGCCAGCCTATCGCGCGGGTGGCACAGGCGGGCCCCAAGGACGTGGATGCCGCGGTGCGCGCCGCGCGCAAGGCGTTCGGCTCCTGGAGCCGGCTCTCCGGACATGCGCGGGCGCTACACCTCTACGCCATCGCGCGGTGGATTCAAAAGCACTCTCGGCTGTTCGCGGTCCTGGAAACACTGGACAACGGCAAGCCCATCCGTGAATCGAGGGACATCGATATCCCGCTGGTGGCGCGTCACTTCTACCATCACGCCGGGTGGGCCGAGCTGATGGATACCGAGCTGGCCGGGTACGCCCCGCTCGGCGTGGTGGGTCAGATCATTCCGTGGAACTTCCCGCTGCTCATGCTGGCGTGGAAGATCGCCCCCGCCCTGGCCGCCGGAAACACGGTGGTGCTGAAGCCCGCCGAGTTTACGCCGCTCACCGCGATCCTGTTCGCGCAATTGTGTGAGGAAGTTGGCCTGCCGCCGGGCGTGGTGAACATCGTGACCGGCGACGGCAAGGCCGGCGAGCTGATCGTCAAGCATCCGGACGTGAACAAGATCGCGTTCACCGGCTCCACCGAGGTCGGGCGGTTGATCCGGGTCGCCACCGCGGGCAGCGGCAAGAAGGTCTCGTTGGAGCTGGGCGGCAAGTCGCCGTTCGTGGTGTTCGACGACGCCGACCTGGACAGCGTGGTGGAAGGCGTGGTGGACGCGATCTGGTTCAATCAGGGACAGGTCTGCTGCGCGGGCTCCCGGATCCTGGTGCAGGAGGGCGTGGGCGACCGGCTGGTGGAGAAGCTCCGCGCGCGGATGGAGACCCTCCGCGTGGGCGATCCCCTGGACAAGGCCGTGGACATCGGCGCCATCATCGCGCCGGTGCAGCTCGAGAAGATCCAGCGTCTGGTGCGGCAGGGTGAGCAGGAGGGTGCCACCATCTGGCAGCCGTCCTGGAGCGCGCCCAAGGACGGGTACTTCTTCCCGCCCACCCTTTGCACCAACGTGGCGCCGGCCGCCACCATCGCGCAGGTGGAGATCTTTGGCCCGGTGGTCGTCCTGATGACGTTCCGGACCCCGGCGGAGGCGGTGGAGCTGGCCAACAACACACCCTACGGCCTCGCCGCGAGCGTCTGGACCGAGAACATCAACCTGGCGCTCGATATCACGCCCAAGATCAAAGCCGGCACTCTCTGGATCAACTGCACCAACATGTTCGACGCGGCGGCGGGGTTTGGAGGGTATAAGGAAAGTGGGTTTGGGAGAGAAGGCGGGCTGGAGGGGATGTGGGAGTATATGAAGGCGAAATGGGAAGAGCAGGCGGACGGGCGGACGGGCGGACGGGCGGTCAAGGCAGGAGGGAAGAAGGCCGCAGGACCGCCTGACCGCCTGACCGCCCGTCCGTCCGTCGATCGCACCGCCAAACTCTACATCGGTGGCAAGCAGGTGCGGCCGGATCAAGGATATAGTCTCATCATCCACGACGCCGCGGGGCGATTGGCCGGTGAAGTGGGCCAGGGGAATCGGAAGGACATTCGTAACGCGGTCGAGGCGGCCCGGAGGGCGGAGGGCTGGACCCGCGCCACGGCGCACCACCGGGCGCAGGTCCTGTACTACGTCGCCGAGAACCTCTCGATCCGCGCCGCAGAATTCACCACGCGCTTGGCCCGGCTCACCGGCGTCCGCGGGCCGGAGGCGGCCGCCGAGGTCGAGCTGTCCATCCGCCGCCTGTTCGCCTACGCCGCCCGGGCCGACAAGTGGGACGGGCACGTGCACCACACGCCGTACCGCAACGTGACCATGGCCATGCCCGAGCCGCTTGGCGTGGTCGGCATCGCCTGCCCGGAGGAACCCGCACTCCTCGGCTTCGTGTCGCTCTTCGCCCCGGCGGTGGCAATGGGGAACTCGGTGGTGGTGGTGCCGTCGGAGCGCTGGCCGCTCCTGGCCACGGATTTCTATCAGGTCCTGGAGACGTCTGACGTTCCTGACGGCGTGATCAATATCGTGACCGGCAAGCGCGATGAGCTGGCCGAGGTGCTGGCGAGCCACGACGACGTGGACGCCATGTGGTATTTCGGCGGCGCAGAGGGGAGCGCGGTGGTGGAGCGGCTCTCGGCCGGGAATCTCAAGCGGACGTGGGTGAGCTACGGCAAGGCCCGCGACTGGAGTGACTCCCAGCAGGGCGAAGGCCAGGAGTTTCTGCGCCGGGCCACGCACGTGAAGAACATCTGGATCCCGTACGGCGAGTAACCTCGGAGACGACATCATGAACGACCTTTCGCGCCGTGACTTCACCCGGCTCGCGGCAGCCGGCGCCCTGGCGCCGCGGCTCCTCACCGACCGGCTCAGCGACCCGACGCGCGAGGCGAGGCCGACGTCCGCGTGGGAAGGCTACGCGCGCGCGGTGGTGATCGACTGCCTGGCAAGCCCGGGGCCCTTCAACGTTCGGAACGCGCTCGCCAGTCCACTGACGGACGAGATGGTCACGAACGCCAGGGCGTCCGGCATCACGGCCGTCAACCTGACCCTGGCCAGCGGCGACGTGCAGAGTGTCTTCGAGTCCATGGGCTACTGGGAGCGTGAGCTGAGGGTGCATCCGGACGTGCTCACCAAGGTCGCATCGGTCGCGGATCTGAAGCGCGCCAAGGAGACTGGCAGGCTAGGTCTGATCTACGGATTCCAGAACGCCGTGATGCTGGGGACCGATCTCAGCCGCCTGGACCTGTTGTACAACTTCGGTGCGCGCATCATCCAGCTCACCTACAACGATCGCAACGCCCTGGGCGACGGGTGCCTGGAGCCGGCGAACGCGGGGCTCAGCCGCTTCGGCCGCCAGGTGGTGGAGCGGATGAACCACCTGGGGATGCTGGTGGACCTGGGTCACTGTGGGGTCCAGACCACCGCGGATGCCATTGCGGTCTCCAACAAACCCGTCGCGATCACCCACAGCGGCTGCCGGGCCGTGTACGATCACCCGCGCAGCAAGCGGGACCAGGAGCTGAAGGCGCTGGCGGACAAGGGCGGCGTGATCGGGATCTACCTCATGCCATTCTTGAGCGGCGGGAGCGGACCGTCCATGGCGGAGGACGTGCTCAAGCACATCGAGCACGCGGTCAACGTCTGCGGCGAGGACCACGTGGCGATCGGCAGCGACTGCTCGGTCACGCCGCACGTGGTGGACGCGGCGTACATCGCCGAGCACAAGGCCTTCGTGGAGGGTCGCGTGCGGCGCGGCATCAGCGCGCCGCGGGAGGACCAGTACTACTTCATCCCGGATCTCAACTCCCCGCGCCGGATGGAGATGATCGCGGACAAGTTGATCGCCCACGGCCATTCGTCGGCGCGGGTGGAGAAGATCGTCGGCGGGAACTTCGCGCGGCTGTTCGCGGAGGTCTGGGGCGCGTAACCGCTAGTTCGCCGGCTTCGCCTCGGCCACCTTG
>DATECF010000157.1:0-2076 GCA_035287045.1 Gemmatimonadales bacterium
TTCGAGTTGGGTTGAGGTCGTGGGTGAACTATCCACGGGTGCCGGGACCCGGACCACGACGGTCTCGGGCGCCGTCGTCACCGGTGAGACCTCGGGGAGCGGCGCGGGGGTGTCGCGTTGGACCAGGGCCACGAGGACAGCCAGCACTCCGACGGCCCCCGCCGCGAAGGCCGCGAGGCGCTTGGGGGCCCGGCGCCAGCGTGGGACCGTCAGGGGCCCGAGCGACGGCGTAGGCGTGGTGGGCGTGTGAGGACCGCTCGCCATCCGTGACCCGGACGTCTCGAGCGTGATTTGCCGTCGGGCGCGGCCGCCGAGGGCGGTCACGAACTCCATGATATCCGGGAATCGGTCGTCGGACGACTTGCGCAGGGCGCGCGCGACGGCGTCGGATACGGCCGGAGGGAGATCCGGGCGCGCGTCGGCCATGCGGGGCGCCGGCACCGTGGTGTGCTTGTGGACGTACTCCCCAATGGAATCCGCCACGAACGGGGGCTGTCCCACCAGACACTCGTACGTGAGGATGGCCAGGGCATACTGATCGCTCCGGCCGTCAAGCTTGCCACTGAAACACTGCTCGGGCGACATGTAGCGGGGCGTTCCCAGGGTGCTGCCGGTCTCGGTCAGGGGCACCGCGCCGAACGCCTTGGCCACGCCGAAGTCACAGACGTAGGCCCAGCCCTCCTGGTCCAGCATCACGTTGGACGGCTTGATGTCCCGGTGCACCACCCCGCGCCGATGCGCATAGTGGAGCGCGCTCCCCACCTGCTCGAGCATCGTGATGCAGGTGTCAAGCTCCAGACGGGGTTGTGCCTGGAGGAGGTCCGACAGGGACTGACCCCGGATGTACTTCATGGAGTACCACAGGAACGACCCCGCCGAGCCCACTCGAAAGATGGGCGCGATGTGGGGATGGTCGAGCGAGGCGATGATCTTGGTTTCCCGCTGGAAGCGGTCGGCCGCCTCCTGGCCGAAGGACAGATTGAACGGCAGGACCTTGATCGCCACCAGCCGGTTGAGCTCCAGTTCCCGCGCGAGGTACACGGCGGACATCCCCCCCACCCCCAGCTGCCGCTCCACCAGGAAGTCCCGGCCCAGCCCTTTACGGACCGCCTCCTCCAGCTCGTCCGCCACGCGCATGGCGATGGTCTGGTCCTTGGGGAAGACGTACCCGCAGAAGGCGCACTCCGTGGCGTCGTCGGTCTTCTGACCGAGGTGACAGTGAGGACAGACGGCGGTCACGGCAACGGCCTATGGTGCAGCATCGTCCGAACACATCCCGAAAGCGGTATCAGTTCCGCTGGTGCAGGGGGTCGCCAATATGGGGCTCTCTGGGGGAAGGACGCAAGGCAAGGTACGCATCGGGTCAGGCACTCTTAAGCGACTGCACTGCTTTGAGTTGGGCGGAAACGCCGACCCCGCTTCTCGGAAAGCTCACTGCACCCTGAAGTCGACCTCGCTCTCCAGGTTGCCGCCAAACGCCACCCAGGCGCTGGCCCGGCCGGTTTGGTCCACGGCTCGCACCTGCCAGTGGTAGTCAGTGCCGGGTTGGAGCGGGGAGACGGAAATCTGGGCCGTGGCCCCGTTGGCGACCAGGACGCTCTGTGCCGTCGGCGTGTTGGTGAAGCTCTCGGCCACCGGGCGAACCTCGACCTCGAGACGGACCTGGTCGGCCGGGTCCGGATCGGAAATCGTGGCCTTGAACACCACGGTGGTCTGGTCCGTGGTGCCTCCCACCACAATGGGCGTCTGACCATTCTGCCGGAACTGGCCCAGGGCCGTCGGCGCGGCCGGTGACTCGGGCACGTCAATCCGATAGTCCGCCTGCGTTTCGGGCGGGCCGCCGAACGACGCCCACGGTCCGGTGAGCCCGGTCCGATCGATTGCCCGGGCCTGCCAGTGGTAGCTCAGGTTCTCCAGGTGGCCGCCCAGCGTGACGCTGGCCTTCACGCCGCTCCTCACCGCACCGGAGGTGGCGCTCGGCGTCCCGGTGAACTGGGTGCCCACGGGCTGACGCTCGATTTCCAGCCGCAGGGAATCGCCGGCATCCGGGTCTGATAGGGAGGCTCGAAAGACCAC
>DATECF010000158.1:0-8500 GCA_035287045.1 Gemmatimonadales bacterium
CGGCGCCCTGGCGGTGTTGACGGAAGAAGAGAAGGAACTGGGCTGCGCGCTGGTCGAGTTGGGTGGTGGCTCCACCAACGTCTCGATTTTCCAGGACGGGAAGATCCGGCACCTGGCGTCGCTCCGGTACGCCGGCGGGCAACCGCCCGCCGAACCCCGCCTGCTCGATCTCCCGCAACACCAGACCGAAGATCTCGTCCAGCCGCTGGTGAATGATATGGGCCAGCAGCTCGCGCTTGGCCTGCCGCGGGCCCTGCCCCGGCGTGCTGGGCAACTCGATCATCTCGTCCGGGTCCACCAAGGGCATGTACGCGACCCCCGAGCGCTCCTTCAGGCGTTCCGCGTCGGCCTGCGTCACGCCCAGCCCCTGCACGATGTCGCTGGTCACGTGCGCGCCCGCATACCGCAGCGAGGCCAGGTGCCGGATCTTTCCGTCCTGGAAGATCGCCACGCTGGTGGAGCCACCCCCCAGCTCGACCAGCGCGCACCCCAGTTCTTTTTCCTCTTCCGTCAGCACCGCCAGGGCGCCGGCCAGGGGCTCCAGCACCAGGTCGGCCACGCGGTAGCCCGCCCGCTCCACCGACTTGCGAAGGTTCTGCGCCGCCGTCCCCTGCACCGAGACCAGGTACATCTCCACCTCGAGACGGAGCCCGGTCATCCCCACGGGATCGCTGATCCCACCCTGGTTGTCCACCTTGTACTCCTGCGGAATGTGATGCAGGAGCTCGTGGTCCCGCCCCAGGGTCACCGCCCGGGCCACGTCATCGACGCGGTCCACGTCCGCCCGGGTGATCTCCTCGCCCGTCACCGACGCCAGGCCGGTGGAGGTCCGGGCGCTCACGTGCTCGCCCGCGATGCCACAGTGGACGGCGCCCACGGTCACGCCGGCCATTCGCTCGGCATCGCGCAGGGCCTCCACGATGGACCGCGTGGTCTGCTCGATGTCGCGGACCACGCCGCGCCGCACGCCGTTGGAACGGGCGACGCCCACCCCCAGCACCTTGGCCCCCGGCAGCCGGGCATCGCCCGTGGCCTCCGCGATCACGGCGCACGTCTTGGTACTGCCCAGATCCAGCCCCGCCACCAGCCGGTCGCGCCTCACGAGCGACTCCGGCGCGCCACCACCCAACCCTCGAACCGCGCGTCCAGCTCGGCGTAGGGCCGGCCGGTCGCCGCCAGGTGGCGGCGCACCGCGGCGACCGCCTGCACGTCGCCGATCGCGGGGATACCGCGCAGCAGCACTCGCCGTGGTCCCACCTCCAGCAGCACCGCGCCCGCCTCCCCCCGCTGCGCCGCATCCACGTCCCGGTACAGCGCCGAATCCACGGCGCGCACTTGCGCCAGCGCCCCGAGCACCAGCGTATCCATCCGCGGCACCAGCGGCAACGCCAGCCCGGTCGCCGTCGGATCGTAGGGCAGCGCCTGCCCGGCCGAGTCCAGGGGCACTAGCCCGCTGGGACCGGGCGTGAACGCCACCGGCACGCGCTCCTCCACCGTGATCCGTAGCGTCCCCGGCAACCGCCGGTCGACCCGCGCGCGCACTACTCCGCCTACTTGCTCCACCCGCCGGGCGATGTCCCCGGTATCGTCGAACAGGTTCTGATCCGGCGCCAGCCCCAGCCGCGCTACCAACTGCTCCGGCGCCAGGTACCGGCTGCCGACCAGCTCCACGCGCCGCACTCGGAAGAAGTCCACCTGCCGCAACGCCAGCGGGCTCAACACCACGGCGCCCAGCAGCAACCCCGCCCCACCAGTGAACCACAACGCCGGCCGCTTCACGCCGCCGCACCGGTCAAGCGATCGAGCAGCTCGCGGCCCACGCGCGTGATGTCCCCCGCGCCCAGCGTAAGCACCACGTCCCCGGCCTCCACCGTGTCCGCCAACTCACGGGCCAGGGCGGCCCGCTCCGGGACCCACGACACCGACGCCCCCGCCCGTCGCGCCGCCTCGGCCACCAACCGCCCGCTCACGCCGGCCAGCGGAGCTTCCCGGGCGGCGTAGACCTCGGTGACCACCACGCGATCCGCCGCCGCCAGCGCCACCCCGAGCGCTTCCCCCAGCACCTGGGTGCGGGAATACAGGTGCGGCTGAAACACCGCGACCACCCGCGCATCCGGAAACCGCTGCCGCGCCGCGGCGATGGTGGCGGCCACTTCCGAAGGATGGTGCGCGTAATCGTCCACGACGGTCACCCCCCGGGCATCGCCCACCGCCTCGAATCGCCGGCCCACGCCGCGAAACTGCGCCAGGCCCTCGAGGGCGCGATCCACGTCCGCCCCCACCGCCAGCGACGCGCCCACCGCCATCGCCGCGTTCCGAAGGTTGTGCACGCCGGGCACGGCCAGCACCAGCTCCACCGTTCGCCCGTCCGGCAGCACCAGTCGGGCCCGGCTGCCCAGTGGGTCGCGCGTCACCTCCGTGATTCGAAGGTCCGCGGTGGCCGACGTGCCCACCAGCCAGCGGGGCACCGCCACCTGCCGCGCCACCCGGGTGGCGCCCGCGTCGTCTGCCCCGAACAGCGCGTGGCGTGCCCGCCCCGCGAATTCGGAGAAGGCCGCCTCCAACGCCGCGACCGAGCCGTCGTAACACTCCAGGTGGTCCACCTCGACGTTATTTACCACCGCGATGGCCGGACGGAGCGCGAGAAACGCCCGGTCGTATTCATCCGCCTCAACCACAAACAGCCGATCCCCCGCCATCCGGGCGTTCCCGCCCCAGCTTGCGACACGGCCGCCGGCGATCCCCGTAGGGTCTCGCCCGGCGGCCGCGAGCGCGTCGGTCGTCATCACCGTGGTCGTCGTTTTGCCGTGCGTCCCGGCCACCGCGACCACCTCCCCACCACCCACCAGCATGTGGAGCGCGTCGGCGCGACGAACCACCGGTAACCCCGCCGCCCGCGCCGCCACCAGCTCAGGATGTTGGGACGCAACCGCCGCGGTGTAGACCACCGCTCGCGCGCCAACCACGTGCTCGGGGTCGTGGCCCCGAAAGAGCCGGGCACCGGCTTCAGCCATGTCCGCCGCCCCGCTCACATCCGCATCACATCCGGTAACGGCAACGCCCCGGCGCCTGGCTATGAGTGCCAGGGCACTCATCCCCGCGCCGGCTATCCCCATGAAATGGACGGGTCGGGGATCGTCCGGGGCGAACAGGAACATCGGTGGGCAGCTAATATAAGGCGGCTACGAAAGTTGCGAAAGAGCCTTCACTTAGCTCATTAAGGCGGCTATGGATTCGGCAATTCTTCGGGCGGCGTCCGGACGGCCCCGGGCCCGGGCCTGGGCCCGCATCCGCGAGGCCGTTTCCGGGTGCTCGAGGATGCTCCTCACCGCCGCGAGCAGGGCCTCCGCCGTGAGCCCCGACTCCGGCAAATGGACGGCCGCGCCGGCCTGTCGAAGGGCCTCGGCGTTCTGCGTTTGGTGATCGGCCGCGGCGCTGGGCAGCGGCACCAGCACCGCCGGCAGCCCGAAGGCGCACAGCTCGGCGGTCGTCATGGCGCCGGCGCGTGAGACCACCACATCCGCCGCCGCGTAGGCCTCCGCGATGGGATCCCAGAACGGGCGTACCAGGCGGCGCGGCGGCGCGGCGTACCGCCCGTAGGTGTTCCAATGCCCCGCCCCGGTGCTCCAGCACACGGTCAGGTCGTCCAGCCGGCCACGATCGGCGAGCTCCGCCATGACCGAGTTCAGTCGCTGCGCGCCCTGGCTGCCGCCGAACACGAAGACCACGCGCGCCTCGGGCGCGATGCCCAGGGCGGCGCGCGCGGCCGCTCGCGTCGGAGCGGACTGCGGTGGCACGATGGGGTTCCCGAGGTGCAGCACCTGCGTGCTCCGGCCGACGCGAAGGTGGCGCTCGGCTTCGGGGAACCCCAAATAGACCTGCCGGGCCCGGCGCGCGAACCACCGGGTGGTGAGTCCCGGTAACGCGTTTTGCTCCTGGAGCACGATCGGCACGCCGGTCATCGCGGCAGCAAGCAACATGGGCGCGGCCGCGTATCCGCCGGTGCCCACCAGAACGGCGGGGTGCTCGGTTCGCAACACGCGACGACACTCCGCGATCAGCCGCCAGGAGGCCACCAGCCAGCGGGCGTTGCGCCACCAGGCGCGGCGATACAGGGGCTCGGCGGACAACAGGTGAAATCGGAACGGCCGCCGTGGAAGCAGGGTCGCTTCCACGCCGCGACGTGCGCCCACCAGCACCGGCTCGACGTCGGGCCGCACCTCGCCCAGCGCGGCGGCGATGGCCAGCGCGGGCATCAGATGGCCGCCGGTCCCGCCGCCCGCGATGACAATCCTGGCGCCCACGGACTACCGGGGCCCGTCGTGCGCCGCCGGAAACCGACTCACCGGCCCCGGCCCCGTCCGCGCCCGACGCTGATCAGCACGCCGGCGGCGACCATGGAGACCACCAGGTTGGTGCGCCCGTACGAGAGCAATGGAAGGGGAAGGCCCGTCGTCGGCACCAGCGCGAGAGACACGGCCATGTGAACCACCGCGGAGATCCCAATCAGCGCGGTAAGCCCGGTCGCGAGCAGCATGCCGAAGCGGTCCGCCGCGGTACGGGCGATGCGGAAGCCGAGGCCGATGAACGTGGCATAGAGCAGCACGATCAGGCACACGCCCACGAACCCCCACTCCTCGGCGATGGTGCTAAACAGGAAATCCGAGTACGCGTAGGGAAGGTATCCGAGCTTCTGCTGCCCCTCACCGAACCCGACCCCGAACACGCGGCCCGCGCCCGCGCCGATGACCGACTGGGTGATCTGCCAGCTCAGCTGCTGCGTATCTTCGCCGGGGCTCAAGAACGTAACCACGCGCGCCAGACGGTACTGCACGGCGACGATCTCGTACCAGGCCATCGGCACCGCGGCGAGGCCGAGCAGCAGGAAGTGGCCGATGCGTGCCCCGGCGGTGAAGAGGATGACCCCGGCGAGCAACCCCACCAAGATCGCGGTGGAGAGGTTGGGCTCGAACAGGATCAGCGCGCTGACCGGGACCACGATCATTATGAACGGCAACACGCCGCGCTTGAACTCACGGACCATGTCGCCTTTTTTCGCCGCCAGCATCGCGGTCCACGCCACCACGGCGAGCTTGGCCGCTTCCGAAGGCTGAAAGGTGATGACGCCGAGATCGATCCACCGCCGGGCTCCGTTGAGCTCGGGAGCGATCGCGCGGGCGCCCGGCACGAAGGGCACGAGGAGCAGCAGCGCGGACCCGCCGATCAGCGGCCAGGCCCATCGCTCCCACACGTGGTAGTCCACGCGGGCCGCCATCAGGAACAGGATGCCACCCAGCAGGACGCCCGCCGCCTGGCGCATCGCGAACGCCGACCCCGGCTCTCCGCGCTGGACCGCCACCACGCTGGAGGCGCCGTACACGGCGGCGATCCCGAACACCACCAGCGTGGCCGTGACGACCGCCAGCAGCCGGGTCTCCCAGACGGCGCGCTCCGGGGCCATCGCCCCCGTCATCGCTCCTCCACCAGCCGCCGGAACCGCGCGCCGCGCTCCTCGTAATTGGCGAACTGATCGAAGCTGGCGCACGCCGGAGACAGCAATACCACGTCTCCGGGCTGCGCCAATGCCGCGGCGCGCGCGACCGCCGCGTCGAAGGCGTGCTCTTCCTCCACGGGACACGCCCCGCCCAAGTCCCGCACCAGGTCTGCGCGGGCTTCGCCATACGCGATGACCGTCCGACAGCGGCTTCGAAGCAGGGTCGCCAGGGGCGTGAACCCCTCACCCTTGCCCCGCCCGCCGGCGATGAGGATGAACGGCCGGTCCACGGCCCGGAGGGCCACCAATGTCGACGCCACGTTGGTCGCCTTGGAATCGTTCACCCAGAGTACGCCCCGCACCTCCCGCACCGGCTCCAGACGATGAGGAAGACCGCGCACCCTGGCCAGCGCGCTCGCGATGGCCTCGGCGGAAACGCCCACCGAGTCGGCCGCGAGGGTGGCGGCCAACGCGTTGGCGACGTTGTGTTGGCCAAGCAGGGGCAGGTCGCTCCGGGCCAGGAGGCGCCGCTCACCGAGCATGAGCCATCCGCCGGCCGCGTCGAACCAGGCGTCGGCCGGCGTGTCCAGCCGGAAGAGCCGCTGGCGGCCCGCGGCGCCCGCGGCGAGGGCCAACACGCCGGCATCGTCGCC
Organism: Gemmatimonadales bacterium; assembly: GCA_035287045.1. GTDB lineage: Bacteria > Gemmatimonadota > Gemmatimonadetes > Gemmatimonadales > GWC2-71-9 > JACPAP01. Next base: position 6,148 of record DATECF010000158.1, read on the forward strand.
GTTGAGAACCCAGGTCGACCTGTCCGACGCGTTCTGGAACAGGAGCCGCTTGTCCGCGTAGTACGCCTCCACGCTCGCGTACCGGTCCAAGTGGTCGGGCGCGAGATTGGTCACGACGCCCACGGCCGGCTCGAGCCGGGGCGCGTCGTGTAGTTGGAACGACGACGCTTCCACCGCCGCCCACTCCGGCGCCGGTTCCTCGAGGGCCACGGTGATGAGCGGCCGGCCGATATTCCCCGCCACCGCCGTGCTCCGGCCGGCCGAGGCCAGCAGATGGCCAATGAGCGCCGTGGTGGTGCTTTTCCCGTTGGTCCCCGTCACCACGATCAGGCGGGTGCCGCGCAGCGCCCGGGCGGCGAGGTCCATCTCGGCCACGATCTCCACGCCGGCGTTACGCGCCACCGTGAGCACCTGGGCCCGCGGCGAGATCCCGGGCGACACCACCACCGCCGCGGCGCGGACGATGCGATTCAGATCATGCCGGCCCACGTCGACCGTCACGCCCGGCGCCTTCAGGGTGCGCGCTGTTTCACGCAGCGCCGCCGAGTCCGCGGCGTCGGACGCGTATACCCGCACGCCCTGCGAGGCGAGCCATCGGGTCGCGGCCGCGCCGGTGCGCGCGAGCCCCAGGACCGCCACCTCGCCCCGCCGCCAGGCAGCCGGGATTACCGGATTTTCAGCGTCGACAGCGCGAAGAGCGCACACAGGATGCCAATGATGTAGAATCGCATCACTACCTTCGATTCAGCCCACCCGGCCTTCTCGAAATGATGATGTAACGGGGCCATCCGAAACACGCGGTGCGCCTCGGCGTAGTCACGTCCGTAGCGCCGGCGCCGCCACCGAAACACTCCTGTCTGCAGAATGACGGAGAGCGCCTCCGCCACGAACACGCCGCCCACCAGCAGCAGCAGGAATTCGGACTTGAGCAGGATCGCAACGGTCCCGAACGCGCCCCCGATCGCCAGGCTCCCCGTATCTCCCATGAACACCTGCGCGGGGTGCGCGTTGAACCAGAGGAACCCCAGCGCCGCGCCCATCAGGCTGGTACAGAACACGCTGAGCTCGCCCGCGTCCGCGAGGTAGAACACGTTCAAATAGGCGGACGAGTCCACGCGGCCAAAGAGATACGCGAAAATGGTGAATGCGGCCGCCGCGATCACGGTGAGTCCCGCCGCGAGACCGTCCAGCCCGTCGGTGAGATTCACCGCGTTCGACGTGCCCGTCACCACAAACGTGACGAACCCGATGTAGACCAGCGGCCACAACACTACCAGGACGTACTTGAAGAACGGCAGCGTGGTGGCGTTGGCCGGGAGGTTGGGAGCCAGGGGCTGCCACAGGAGGTAGCCGCCCAGCGCCAATCCGAACGTCACCTGGCCCACCAGCTTGTAGCGCGCGACCAACCCGCGCGACTTCCCCTGAATGAACTTGAGGTAGTCGTCCAGAAACCCGATCCCGCCCATCCAGAGGGTCGCCAGCACCGCCACCCACACATACCGGTTGGTGAGCGGCGCCCACAGCAGGGTCGGCACCACGGTGCACACGATGATGATGACGCCGCCCATGGTGGGCGTGCCCCGCTTGGCTTGGTGCGCGGCCGGGCCCTCGGCCCGCACCACCTGCCCCACTTTGCGCTCGCGCAGCCACCGAATCACCACCGGCCCGATGACAAAGGCGCACAGCATGGCCGTCACCGCGGCGCCGGCGGCACGAAAGGTGATGTACCGGAACAGATTGAAGAAGCCGCCGTCGCTGGCGAAGCGGGCTAAGAGGTGGTAGAGCACGACACCTCCCGCCCACTCGTGAGGTGAGGAATCGCCTTCTCCAGCTGCACGCCGCGGGATGCCTTGAGCAACACCAATTCCCCCCCCTTGAGCCGGGGCGCGACCGCCCGCCCCAGCGCGTCGGCGTCCGGCGCCACGATCAACCTGGCGCCGATCCGGCGCCGCTCGAACGCCGCCGCGAGCGCTCCCACCGCGCCGATCAGGTCGGGGCGCAATGCCAGGATCTGCTCGGCCACCTGATCATGCAGCTCGGGCGACGCGGACCCCAGCTCCAGCATGGTGCCCACCAGTACCACCAGCGGGCGGTTGCCCCGGAGACTCCCGGCCACGTCCAGCGCCGCGGCAAATGAGGCGGGGTTCGCGTTGTACGTGTCGTTGATCAGCACCAAGTCTCCCGCGGTGACCACTTCGCACCGGCCGTGCGGCAGCGCCACTCGTTCCAGCGCCCCGGCGACCAGGGAGAGATCGAGCTCCAGCTCCGCCGCCACCGCCAGGGCCACCATGGCATTGTCCCCCTGATGGCGTCCCACGAGCGGCACGGCGAACCGGGTGCCGCGGAACGTCAG
>DATECF010000159.1:0-7153 GCA_035287045.1 Gemmatimonadales bacterium
CCGCAGCAGCTGTTCCTGCACGCCCGGCCCCATCGCCCCCGCTGAACGCTCGTAGGTCCCGTCCGAGAGCAGCCGCCACGCGGTGGGGTCGTTCAGCTCGGCCTCCAGGACGCGGTCCAGCCGGGCCTTGAGCGCCGGGTCCAGCACCGGGGTGACCACCTCCACCCGGCGCCGGAGATTGCGCGACCGCCAGTCCGCCGAGCCGATGAAATACTCGGCATCGCCGCCGTTCCCGAAACAGTACACCCGCCCGTGCTCGAGAAAGCGGCCCAGCACGCTGATCACCCGGATGTTGTCGGACAACCCGCGCACGCCCGGCCGCAGGGCGCAGATGCCCCGCACGCTCAATTCGATCCGCACGCCGTCCTGGGACGCCCGGTACAGCGCCTCGATGACTTCGGTATCCGCGAGCCCGTTGAGCTTGACGCGGAGGTGCCCCCCGCGGCCGGACCGGGCGTGGGCGGCCTCGCGCTCGATCAGCTCGAGAAACCGTCGCAACATGTAGGTCGGCGCCACGATCAACTGATGGAACTCGCCGGCGGGGGCGCGCGCCGACCCGGTGAGCTCGTTGAAGAGCGCCTGCAGGTCGGCGGTGATGGACGGGTCCGACGTGAGGAGGCCGAAATCGGTGTACACGTGCGCCGTGCTGGCGTTGTAGTTGCCGGTCCCGATGTGCGCGTAGCGTTGCAGGCGCTCCCCTCGGCGCCGGACCACCAACGCGACCTTGGCGTGGGTCTTGAGCGCCACCAGCCCCGTGATCACATGGATGCCGGCGCGCTCCAGCTGCTTGGCCCAGAAGATGTTGATCTCCTCGTCGAACCGGGCCTTGATCTCGACGAAGACGGAGACGTCCTTCCCGGCGGCGGCGGCCCGCTTGAGCGCATCCACCACCGGGGAGCGTCCCCCGGTGCGATACAACGTCAGTTTGATGGTGGCGACGTCCGGGTCATCGGCCGCGTCTGAGAGGAACCGCTGGACCGTGTCTTCGAACGACTCGTACGGGTGATGGACCAGCACGTCGCGCTCGTCCAGGATGTCGAAGAGGGACCGGTGTCGATCCAGCGGTACCGCCGGGGCGAACGGCGGGTAGTCCAGCTCGGGGACCTCCAGCTCGGCGATCTCCGCCAGCGCGCCCAGGTCCACCGGGCCGTCCACGTCGAACACATCGCCGGCCTCGAGGGGGATACCGCCTTGGGTTTCTGCGTGCCGCAGCTCGCCCAGCAGCATATCCAGCACCGACTCGGGCATCCCTCGTTCGATCTCCACCCGGATGACCGAGCCGAACGGCCGCCGCCGGAGCTCCTCTTCCACGACTTCGAGAAAGGTCGCCGCCGTGTGCTCTTCAAACTGCACCTCGCCGCTGCGCGTCAGGCGGAAGGGGTGGATGCCGAGCACGGTACGGCCGTGATAGAGGGCGCCGCCGAACGCCCGGATGACGTCCTCGATGGCGACGAAATCGCGGGTGTCCTTGAGCCGCACGAACCGTGGGAGCGCGTCACTCACGTTCAGCACGTTGAGGTGCTCGCGGTCGGTGCGCGCGTCCTGCACCACCACGGCCAGCGACAGGCGAAGGTCGCCAATGTGGGGGAACGGATGCCCGGGGGCGCTGGTGATCGCCTTGGGCGTGAGCACCGGGAATACCTGCTCGTCGAAGTACCCCTTGAGCTGGGCCCGTTCGTTCTCGTTCAGGTCCGACCAGGCGCGAATCCGGACCCCGTTCCGCGCGAGTTCCCCCTCACGCAGCTGGGCGTAGCAGCGGTACTGGTGCCGGAGCAGGGCGCGCAGCCGGGGATAAATGGCCTGGAGCAGCTCGCGCGGGCTCCGTCCATCAATGGATCGCTTGGTCACACCGGCGGCGACCGCCTGTTTCAGGCCGCCCACCTTGGTCATGAAGAACTCGTCCAGATTGGTGGTGAAGATGGAGAGGAAGCGGAGCCGGGCCAGCAGGGGCGTCGCGGGATCCTCCGCCAGCGCCAGCACCCGCCCGTTGAATTCCAGCCAGCTCAGCTCGGGGTTGAACACCGGCTCGAGCCCGCCAGGCTTGAGCTCGGGCGCCCGGGCCAGGAGGTCCTTGGTATCGATCATCATCGAGCCGCGGCTGGACCGACCTGCCGCCGGCCATGACTCCGCCGTCACCACCGGGAACTCGGAGGTGGTTCGGAGGACCTTGGCGGACTCCAGCTTCCAGAGCACGACCACCACGATGTTGAAAATGGCGGAGAGAATCAGCGCCACCACCAGCGCGTGCACCCCCGCGGCCAGGCCGATCCCCACGGCCAGAAAGATGTACACCGCGTCTTTGGTGTCCCGGAGCGTGTTCCGGAACCGCACCGCCGCCACCACGCCGGCCAGGCTGAACGCCAGCGCCACACTGTCCCGGACGATGAGCACGATGCCGGCGACCACGAGCGGCAGCATGATCACCGTGTGGGGTACGCTCTCGTCGTACTTCACGTCCTCTTTGGTGAGCATGTAGATCCATGCCACCGGCACCGAGAGCACCAGGGCGCCCACGATGCTGAGCACGGCCCCCAGGGCGGTCACCGGCTCCGCCGGCGTCCCGCGGCCACCCTCCAGGGCCGTCGCGAAGCGGTCCACGCCCGGGATCAGGCGCATCGGATCCGGGGAGAAGTGGATGCCGAGGTCCGGGGCGAGCTTGAGGAGGGCCAGCGCCGCCCCCACGGCGATCACGTAGTAGAGCGTGACCCGTACCACGGGCGAGCGCCACGGCATGGCGGTCAGTGCGCGGCGAGCGCCGGGCGCGCGGGTGCGGCGCCGGCCGCCTGACGGCAGCTGCGGATGAACTCCCGGTTCACGGCCCTGGGGTCGTTGATGGTCTTGTAGAACTCGTCGTAATACTTGAGCGCGTCGTCCCGGACCTTGGGATCGAGCCCTTCCTGGTTCCGGTACAGATCGTACATCGTGTCCTTCTGCTCGTTGAACAGCTGGAACACCGGGGCCAGCTCCTCGGCCGTGCGGCAGTAGCCCCGGAACAGACGCTCCCGCACCGTCTTGATGGGTAACCGGGCGTCGGGCCGCGCGTAGGGCGCGCTGATCACGCCCGACCAGTCGAAATCATACGGGACCGCGACCGGCACCTGACTGTTGGGCGCGACCACGAGCACGATGTTGTGCAGGCCATACACCGACCAATCGGTGTTGCCGATCAAGTATTCGAATACCGCGAGGCGCGTGATCTGGTCGCGCTCGGTGGCCTCGTCGTGGACCCCGTCCACGCCGAGGATGGTGCCGCCCAGCCGCGCGGCCATGCGGTCATCGTTTTCAATGAAGAAGGCGTACTTGGTGAGCGTGTCCCGTTTTCCCGCCGCGTCCACGTAGGTGAACCGCGCCAGCCGCGCCCGGAAGCTCTGGTCACTGATCAGGTTGAACATCCGGTAGATCAGATACTCCATGATGACCGACTGCTCGTAGTTGGCGCGCCGGTCCTGGCAGTGCACCGTGAGCTTGAGCTTGTCCTGGCCGGCGAAGAGCGTGTTCTCGACCTTGCCCTTGGGGAAGTCGAGCCGCAGCGGCGGGAAGCCGCAGGTCTGGGGGCGCAGGCGGAAGTTTCCCCGGGTCCTCACCTGGATATCCAGAGCCACCGGCGTGCCGTCCGCGGCGGTGTGGGAGAGCTTGGCCGGGTACTCCTTGCTCTCCTGGCCCCGCTCCTTGAACACCGCCCCGAGGTCCGTCTCGAGCCGGAACGCCAGGACCTCGTTCGAGGCGAAGAGCGGGTCCGGATCCTGGCCGGACGCGGGCGGCGCCAACGCGGCCAGCGCAATGAAGACCGCCGGAAGCGTGGTCCACGGGCGGGTGGTCATGAGTCGATTCTCGGCGCCGATGCCGGTGAGGGGTGGGTCTAACCTAGGGGTTCTTCGGGGTCCGGGCCAGACCTACGCCGGTTCGGCGAGGGACCGGAGCGTGTCGGCGTCGAGCTCGTGGCCTCCCGGAAACGTCACGATCTCGCTGGGGATGCCGTGCCCGGCCAGGCGGTCGCGTTCCTCGACCGGCGCGCCGGCCGGAAGGGCCGGGTCGGCGGCGCCGGCGACCAGGGTGATGCGCATTCGGCGCAGCCGCTCCGCCGCGGCCGCCAGATCCAGGTCGGGCGGCACGCGCTCCGCCCAGAGGATGAGCGCATCCACGCTGGACGTTCCCAGGGCGGCCCAGCGGCAGGCGGTCGCGACCCCCTGCGAGAACCCCAGCGCCACCAGCCGGACGTCGCCACCCGGCATGCCGGCCACCACCCGCTCCCACACGGCGTCGAGGCAGGCCACGTAGTCCTGGATCTCGTGGAGCCGGTCTTCTCGGGTCATCCAGGTGGCGCCCACCCGGGCCTTGGCGTGCGATCCGCCGGGATCGCTCAGGTAGAAGCGCGACAGCCCTTCCGGGGCCACGATCAGCCGGGTCCCGTCGTCCAGCGGAGCGAACCGTCGCAGGAAGTACCGGGCCAATTGCCCGTAGCCATGGCATACCAGCCACGCCTCCCGGACGGCGGCGCCGGTGGGGCCCAACGTGTAGTATCGGGCGGTGCGACCCACCGGAATGTGGTGCTCGACGATGTGCTGGTCTGCCACGCCTCCCCCTGTCCTTGAAACCCGGCCGGGCGTGAAGGCGTAAAGCTAGCGAGGAAGGACCCTATGAGCCGATTCCGCAGTTTCGTCATCCGATTTGGCGCACCCCTGGTGGTGGTCGCCGGCGTCGCGGGCGTGCTGGCGGCCCGCCGCGCCGTCACGCTTCGCAACACCCTCGAGGTATTGGCGGACAGCCTGAAGCATGGGAGCGGGCCGCTCTCGATGGAGGTGCCCTTCGTGCCGGCCTACCTGGACGGCCGGAAAATCGGCTCGCTGGAGAGCCTCAGGCTGGAGCGACATGAGCCTCGCGCCGTGGACAGCCTGCGCCTGGTCATTGACCTGGCGGACGTTGCCTCCGCCGATCCCGAGGTTCGCGGGTGCACGTTTCAGCTGGTGACGTTCGATCCCGGCGAGTTCAAGCGCGCGCTGGAGTGTGTGTCCGACACCGCGGGCCTGGTGGCGTTCGGCCGGGTGGTGTTCGTGCAGGGGGGTGAGGCCCCCCTGTACGTGAGCCTGACCGAGCTGGCCTGTGCCCCCTGGACCGACCGCGCCGACTCGGCATGCATTCACGAACGGGTGCGGGAGCAGGTGCGGCGCGACATACGGCGCGCCCGGGATGAAATGCGGCGGAATATCCGTGTGAGAGTTCGTTAAGGCATTTCCGAGGCCCCTCCGGCCCCTGCCGCCCCTGCGGCCATCTTCCTAGATTCGTCGCGCCATCCTCTTGACCGGAGCGCGGCGATGTCGCCTCGACGGACCACATTCGCCCTGAGTATCTGCACGACCGCCCTCACCCTGGCCTGTGAGCGGGGCGGGGTCGATGTGCGCGATCGCCTCGCGCAGTACGCCAGCGTGCGCCTCGAGGCCGACACCACCGGCCTCAACCGGGCTGACCGGATGACCATCGCCGCCCTCATCGCGGCCGCGGGCCAGATGGACACGCTGTTCTGGGACCAGGCGTACGGGCCGTTCGACTCGTTGCTGGCCTCGATGCGCGACGCCGAGGTCCGGCGCTACGTCGAGATGAACTATGGGCCCTGGGACCGGCTGCGGGAGAACCAGCCGTTCCTCCCGGGCGTGGGCCCCAAGCCGCCGGGGGCCAACTTCTACCCGGCCGATCTCACGAAGGCGGAGTTCGAGGCGTACCTGGCCGCCCATCCGGAGCAAGCCGACAGCCTCAAGAGCCTGTACACGCTGGTGCGCCGGGGCCCTGACGGGTCGCTCCGCGCCGTACCGTACAAGGACGCGTACGCTATCCGGCTGCTGCTGGCGGCGTCCCATCTCCGCGCCGCCGCGGACCTGACCAATGACCGAGACCTCAGCCGGTACCTGCTGCTTCGCTCGGACGCGTTGCGGACCGACGACTACCGGGCCAGCGACCTCGCCTGGATGGACCTGAAGTCGAACCGCATGGACATCGTGATTGGGCCCATCGAGACCTACGAAGACCAGCTCTTCGGCTGCAAGGCGTCGTACGAGGCCTACGTGCTCATCAAGGACCTGGCGTGGAGTGAGCGGCTGTCCCGCTTCGCCGGCTTTCTGCCCCAACTCCAGCGTGGCCTGCCGGTGCCGGAGCGCTACAAGCGCGAGACCCCCGGCGCCAACGCCGACCTCAACGCGTACGACGTGGTGTACTACGCCGGCGAAGCCAACGCCGGCGCCAAGACCATCGCGATCAACCTGCCCAACGACGAAACCGTCCAGCTCCAGAAAGGCACCAGGCGCCTGCAGCTCAAGAACGTGATGCGGGCCAAATTCGACAAGATCCTCGTGCCCATGGCCAACGTGCTGATGGCGGAGGATCAGCGGGCCCGGATCACCTTCGACGCCTTCTTCAACAACGTCATGTTCCACGAGGTGGCCCACGGGCTGGGCATCAAGCGCACGGTCACCGGGAAGGGGACCGTGCGCGAAGCCTTGAAGGAACACGCCTCCGCGCTGGAGGAAGGGAAGGCGGACGTGCTGGGCTTGTACATGGTGAGCCAACTGCGAGAGCGCGGCGCGCTCACCGACGGCTCCATGGACGACAACTACGTGAGCTTCGTGGCGTCCATCCTGCGGTCGGTTCGCTTCGGCGCCGGCGACGCGCACGGCCGGGCCAACATGGTGCAGTTCGCCCGGTTCCAGGAGTTGGGGGCGGTGACCCGCGACAGCACCAGCGGCACCTATCGGGTGCACCTCGACCGCATGCCGGAGGCGGTCCGTACGGTGGCCGAGCAGATCTTGATCCTCCAGGGCGACGGGGACTACGAGGGGGCCGGTGGGTTGCTGGCGGCAAAGGGCATCGTGAGCCCGGCCCTCAGGGCCGATCTGGACCGGCTGAGCGCGGCGGGCATTCCGGTGGACGTGGTGTTCGAACAGCGGTGACGATCCTGGCAGCTGCGCAGGAGTGCCGGGTGATGCGTGAGGGGTAAGGGGTGAGGGTCCCCTTACCCCTCACGCCGTCTTTCCCGCCAACACGTCGCTGTACACGTCGCGGTCGACATTCCCGCCGGACAGGATCACGCCGACCTTATGGCCCCGCATTCTCTCCCGCTCTTGCAGCAGCGCGGCCAGCGGCGCGGCCCCCGCGCCCTCGGCCA
>DATECF010000160.1:0-36619 GCA_035287045.1 Gemmatimonadales bacterium
CGCGCGAAGGCGCGGTTCACCGGATCCGGCCACCGTTCCGGCGGCATGCGTAGGATGTGGTGTACGTAGTGGTGCGGGACCAACAGCTCCATGTACCGCGGGTTGCCGAAGTCCTTGGCCGCCTCCAACCGCTGGATTTCAGCCAATACCGCCTGGTCCATAGCCGGCATCAGGACCTGCTCGGCGTATTCATTGTAGGCCGGAATGCTCGCCATCATGTTGGAGATGACGAGTCCCTTGAGATGCTCTTGGTATTTGAGGGCGTATTCGATGGCCAGCAGTCCGCCCCACGAATGGCTCAGGAGATAGAAGTTCTCGGGGCCCAGGCCCAACGCCTGGCGAACCTGCTCGACCTCCTCCACGAATCGAGGCAGCTCCCACAGGTCGGGCGCGTCGGGCTGGTCGCTGTAGGCCGAGCCGAGCTGGTCATAGTAGTAGTACTCGAAGCCGGCGGCCGGGAAGTAACTGTCGAACGCCTCGAAATACTCGTGCGTGGCGCCCGGCCCCCCGTGGAGCAGCAGGACTTTGACGGTCGGGTTGTTGCCGACCCGCTTGGTCCAGACCCGGAAGGTGCCTTTCGCCGTGTTGACCGGGATCAACTTCACGCCGCCGCTCAGGGCGTCGTCGCGACCGGAGTAGTCCAGGTAGCGCGAGGCCGAATCCCCGGCACAGCCGGACGCGACTAAGGCAAAGGCGGTTACGAACGCGGTCGTCCGGCTCATGCAGCCCTCAAGGTGAAGTGCGCGCTCTAAGAGAGGGCTCGGCTAGGGCATCGTCAAGAGCCGTCTACACCGGCCAGTCGCGCAGCATGCGCTCGGTTTCCTCCGAGTGCCCGCTCTCGTCGCGCACCATGTCCTCCAGCTGCACCGCCAGCCCCTTGTCGCCCAGCGCCTCCGCGTCTTTGGCGCGCTGGGTGTACTCCGCCACGGCCTGGCGCTCCGCCTCCAGGACCGCCTGGAGCATCTCACGGTTGGTCTTGGCTGATGGCACGGGACCCGGCACGGTGGCGGGCTCGCCGCCCAGCGCCACGATCTTGTTGGCCAGGAACTGCGCGTGCATCTGCTCGTCTGCGACCTCGGTCAGGAAGAACTGGGCTAGCTGGGGCCGGTACGGCCCGGTGGCCTTCGCCGCGTAGGTGAGATACTGGATGATCGCGCCCAGCTCGCCGGCCAGGTCTTCATTGAGCCTCTTGATCATTTCCTTCTTATCCACAGCGCCTCCTGGTTCCGGTCATGGCCGGCGTGCACCTCCCGCCGCCGTTGCAGCCGGGCCTACCTGGTTACGGTAGCTCTGTGGCGTCTGCGTGCGATGAAGGGCAGGTTACGAGGCCGTTAGGGAGGACCGTCGGCGCCGCCGGCCCCCTACTCTCCCATTTCCCGTAGCACGGCCAGCGGCGTCCGGCCGAACACGGACCAGCTGTTGGCCAGCCCCACGACCATGGTGATCAGCGCCGCGCCCACGGCGAGGGCGCCGAGCGGGATGCTCGGAAGGCGGAAGGGGACCTCGAAGAAGAACCGCATCAGGGCCCAGCCGGCGACGCCGGCCAACAACACGCCCGTGAGCCCCGCCAGCGCGCCCAGCGCCGAGTACTCGGTCAGCGTGATGCCGATGATCTGCCGCTGGCTCGCGCCCAGGGTTTTCAGGAGCACGCTCTCCCGCATGCGCTGGAAGCGGGTGGTGGCGATCGCGCCGATCAGCACCAAGAGCCCACTCACGATGCTGAACAACGCCATGAAGCGGATGGACAGGGAGACGCTGCCCAGCACCGAGTCGAGCGTCTCCTGAAGCAGCGTGAGATCCACCGCCGCGATGTTGGGGTAACGCAGGACCAGGTCCCGCTGGACCTCCGCGCGGACCGTGCGGTCCGACACGCGGGTCAACACGACGAACGAATGGGGCGCCGCGTTCAGCACGCCCGGGGCGAACACCACGAAGAAGTTGGGCTCGAAGCGGGCCCAGGTGACGCGGCGCAGGCTGGCGATCTGGGTCTCGATCTGGATGCCTTGGACGTCCCACGTAATCCGGTCGCCGATGGATATCGCCAGCTCCTGGGCGAGGTCCTGTTCTACTGAGATAGCGGCAGGAGCGGCAGAGGTCCCGGCAGGGCGACCTGCGGCTTCTGCCGCAGCTGCCGCCGACTGGGTATCCCACCATGCTCCGGCGACCAGCTCCTCGGTGGCGACCAGCGTGTCGCGATACGTATTCCGGTACTCCCGCCTCAACGCCCAGCGCGCCCGGCGGTAGCCATCCGGCGCCGTGAGGAGCTGCTGCACGGTCTGGCCGTTGATCGCCGCGATCCTGGCTGTCACAATCGGCGTCTCCTGCAACCGCTGGATACCTCGTTCCCGGAGTACGGCGCGCGCGCCGTCGATCTGGTCCCGCTGGATGTCGAACAGCACCAGGTTGGGACGGTCGGGCTGGGCGTCGAGCTCGAGTTGGTCCAGCAGGTTACGCTGCACCACATAGAGCGTGGCGATCAAGAAGATGCCGAATCCCACGGCGAGCGTCACCGCCGTGGTCTGATTGTGCGGCCGGAACAGATTCGCCACCCCCTGCCGGACTTCGTACCGCGCGCGGCGCGGGAAGAAGCGGCGTAGCCCGCGCGTCAGCAAGCTCGCGCTGATCCACAGCAGCAGCGTGGTGGCGGCTACCCCCCCGGCGAACGGAATCCCGGTCATGCGCGGCGCCTGCCAGAGGCTCAGGGCCAGGATGCTCCCGGCGATGGCGACGTATGCGGTGATCCGTTGGCTCCAGGGCACCGGGGCCGCGGGGTCGAAGTCCCTCCGGATGGCCGCCAGCGGCGACACGTCACGGATCGAGAGCAAGGGGAGCAGCGCGAATACCACCGCGACCCACACGCCGATGCCTAACCCCACGACAATGGATGAGTAGTCCACCCCAACGGGGACGGCGATCGGGAGGAGGTCGGCGAGCAGGCGCGGCAGCTGCCATTGCGCGAGCACCCCAATCACCACTCCTGCCGCGGCCCCCAACAGTCCCATGGCGCCCGCCTGGAGCAGGTAGATGCTGAACACCGTGCCCTGCGTGGCGCCCAGGCACCGGAGGATCGCCGCGATCTCGAGTTTCTCCCTGGCGAACACGTTCACGGCGCTGGCGACGCCCACGCCGCCCAAGAGCAACGCCACCAGGCCTACCAGCCCCAGGAAGCGCGCCAGGATGTCAAGCGAATTGGTCAGCTCCGACTCGCGCTCGGCCACGGTGTCGTAGCCCACGTTGTGCTGGCGGAACGTCTGGTTGTGGCGATTCAGGAACCGCTGCACCTCGGCGGGCGGCTCGATCTTGAGATACGCGAAATAGCGCGCCAGGCTCCCAGTGCGGAGGAGTTGTGTGTCCCCCAGATAGGCGTCGGGGATGTACACCCTCGGCCCGATCGCGGTCCGGATCGCGATGTCCCCGGGGTATTTCAGCACCGCCCCGCGGATCACGAAGCGCGCGTCGCCCACCGCGAGCGTATCGCCGACCGCGGCGTTCAACTGGATCAGCACCGCCGGGTCCACCAGCGCGTTGCGCCCCGAGGCGAGGTCGGCCCAGGCCTCCGCGGGCTCCGTCTCGATGGCGCCGTAGTAGGGATACCCGCCTTCGATGGCCCGAACCTCCACCAGCCGCGTGCCGCCGCTCCGCGTAGCCAGCGCCATGGACGCGAAGCTGGTGACCCGCGACACCGGCACGCCGCTTCGCGCCGTGGAGTCCAGCACGCCCTGGATGATGGAATCGAAGGCCCGGCGGCTGGACAGCTCCAGGTCCGCGCCCAGGACTTCGCGCGCCTGGCCGCTGATGGCGGCGGTCACGTTCTTGCGGAACGAGTTGATGGCCACCACCGCCGCCACCCCGAGGGTGATCGAGCTCATGTAGAGCGCGAGCCGGCGCCGGCCGCCGCGGCCTTCGCGGCGCGCCATGGCCAGGACAAACCGGATCACGAGACGGGGCTGGTGGGAGTATCCGAGACGATGCGACCGCCCGAGAGCCGAATCACGCGGCGCGCGCGGCGGGCGAGCTCAGGGTCGTGGGTCACCAGCACCAGGGTGGCGCGCGCCTCCCGATTCAGCTCTACCAGGAGGTCAATCACCGCACGGCCCGTGTCGGCGTCCAGGTTCCCGGTCGGTTCGTCCGCGAACAGGATCTTGGGATCACCGGCGAAGGCGCGAGCGATGGCCACGCGTTGCTGCTCGCCGCCGGAGAGCTGCGCCGGATAATGATGGATGCGGTCGGCCAGGCCCACGCGCTCCAGCAGCCGGATGGCGCGCTGCTCGGCGCGCGCGGCGCCGCCGTCCCGCATGGCCCCCCGCAGCTCGATCGGTACCAGCACGTTTTCCAGCGCGGTGAGCGTGGGGATCAGCTGGAATGCCTGAAAAACGAAGCCCACGTTCTCGGCGCGGAACCTGGCCCGCTGGTCCTCGGTGAGGTGGTTCAGGTTCCGGCCGTCCAACGTCACCGATCCAGCGCTGGGCCGGTCCAGTCCGGCCAGGAGCCCCAGCAGCGTGGTCTTGCCGCTGCCGGAGGGCCCCACGATGGCCACGAAGCCCTGCGGCTCGACCCCCAAGTCAATGTCCCGGAGCACGGTGAGCGGCCGGCCCGCGCTGGAGAAGGTCTGCTCGAGTCCCTGGGCGACGATCATCATGGACCCAAAGATAGCACCGTCATTAGCTTCATCGCGTGCGAAGCCCGCTCTGGTTGGGACTCGTGGGTGTGCTCGCCTGTGGTGGGCGCGCGGAGCCGGCTCGTGAACCCGAGCAGGCGGCCGAGGTGCCCGCAGATGCCGTCGAGGCCGCCGCGCCGGTGGTGCTGTTCCTCGGCACCAGCCTCACCGCGGGGCTGGGACTCAGCGAGTCCGAGGCCTATCCCGCGCTGGTCCAGCGGAAGGTCGATTCGGCCGGCCTGCGGTTCCGGGTGGTCAACGCGGGTGAGAGCGGCGGGACCTCGGCCGGCGGGCTGCGGCGGATTGACTGGCTCCTGCGACAGCCGGTGCGGGTCCTGGTGCTCGAGCTGGGGGCCAATGACGCGTTGCGTGGCCAGGATCTCGATGCCACGCGCCGCAACCTTCAGGAGATCATTGACCGCACGCGCATGGCCTACCCTGAGGCCGACATCGTCATCGCGGGCATGCAGGCGCCGCCCAACCTGGGAGATCGCTACACCGCGGAATTCCGCGCGATGTTCCCGGACCTCGCGCGCCGCACTCGGGCCGCGCTGATCCCGTTCCTGCTGGAGGGGGTCGCCGCCGTGCCGAGCCTCAATCAGGGCGACGGGATCCATCCCACGGCGGAAGGGCAGCGCATCATGGCGGACAACGTTTGGAAGGTCCTGGAGCCGGTGCTGCGGGAGATTCAACGGCGAAGGGGGTGAGGCGTGGCCCTCGTTCCCCCACTCCGTACGCATTGGCCCTCGGCGCGAGGAGACTACCGTGAGCAGAGTCGTCCAACCTGGTAAGATCGTCTGCGTCGGCCGGAATTACGCCGAGCACGCCAAAGAGCTGGGCAACCCCATGCCCAAGGAACCATTGATTTTCCTCAAGCCGGCCTCGGCAGTGATTGGCGACGGGGAGGCCATCATGCTGCCGCTCCAGTCGCAGCGCGTGGAGCATGAAGGCGAGATCGCGGTGGTGATCGGCGCGCGGCTCAGGCGGGTGAGCGAGTCGGAGGCCCTGAAGGGCGTCGCGGGCATCACCTGCGCCAACGACGTCACCGCGAGAGACCTCCAGAAGACCGACGGTCAGTGGACCCGCGCCAAGGGGTTCGACACGTTCTGTCCCGTGGGCCCCCGAGTCGTGCCGCTGACGGAACTTGGCGATCTCGCCAAGCTGGAGGTTCAATGCCGGGTGAACGGCCAGGCCCGGCAGCACGGGAAGGCCAGCGACATGGCGTTTCCCATTCCCATGGTGCTGTCGTACGTCTCCCACATCATGACCCTGGAGCCGGGAGACCTGGTGCTCACGGGCACGCCGGCGGGCATCGGGCCGCTGGTGGCGGGTGACGTAGTGGAGGTCGAAATCTCGGGCGTCGGGGTCCTGCGAAACCCGGTGGTGCGTTCGTAAGGTCCTAGCCGGACAGCCGTCGTACGATGCTCGCCGAGAAGCGCTCCACGGCGGCGCTGGACGTCCGGAAGAACAGCTCGGGCTCGACCAGCTCGAACTCCATGATCATGGGCTGCCCGCCTGGCCCATCCACCAGGTCCACCCGCGCGTAGCGCACCGGCTCGCCCACCGCTTCCAACGCCGCCCGGGCGACGGCGAGAGAGGACGCCCCGGGGGGCTCCAGCGCCACCGACCCACCGTAGTCGTCATGCACCCGGAAGTCCCCAGGAGCTGCGCGCTTGCGGACCGCGTGGGTGCATTCGCCGTCCACGAAGACCAGCGACAGCTCACCCACGGCCGCCACGGACGGGAGGTACGGCTGCACCAACATGTCCTCGTGTGGCAGCAACCGGTCGAGGTGCGCTTGGCCGCTGGGGCGCCGGTCGCGCGGCACGAACAGTGCGTAGCGGCCCGACTGCGCGACGGCCGCCTTGAGGATCGCGGCGTCCCATCCCTGCCGCGTGAGGAGGTCTTCCAGCGTCACCCGTGACCCCGCTCGCAAGACGATCGTTGGCACCACGGAGACGCCGCGTTCCGCCAGGTCGCACAAGTAGCTCTTGTGGGTGTTCCATTTGACGAGGCGGGCGGAGTTCCACATCTCGGTGGCGGCGGCGGCGCGCTCGGCCCAGGCGACAAACTGGTCGCGGCGGAACGAGTAGTCCCAGGCGGACCGGATCACGGCCAGCCGGACCGCCGGCCACTCGTAATGCGGGTCTTCCCACACCGCGGGCTCGGCCGAGAGCCCGGTGGCGCGCAACGCCTGAAGCAGGTAGCGGTCGTCGGGATACAACCCCGGCATCGCCGCGCAGGTTACCAGGGCGACGTCCATCCACCCTCCGTCATCACCCTCCATCCTCCTCCATCCACCGGGTTCACCCGCTACGCGGCGGTCGCGGCCGGTATCCTCAACTCCACGACCCGCACGTGCCGCTCGCCATGAATGACCACGGCGTGGTTGGGCGGCACGTCCTTCCAGCTGGCATCGTCGCTCAGGCGTTCGGAGCTCACCAGCACCGAGCCGCGACCTGCGGCCGTGGCCCGCATCTCCGCCACCTCGCCAACCGTGGTGTACCGCCGGCCGACCTCGTAATGGAGGCTGTCGGCACGCTCGGGCCGATCGGTGGTGAACCGGGACACCACGGCGTGCTCGCCGTCCGCCACCGCGATGTTGAGATAGGATGGTTCGTGGACGCCGGCCGCCCGCACCAAGGCAACCACCTCCTCCAATGTCGCCGCCAGCGCCGACGCCATGGCATCCGCCGGCTCGGCGGCGGTTTGTCGCGCGAGGTGGTCCAGGAACAGCGCGAACAGGTGCTCGGAATCGGTGGTCCCGGCGATCACCGAGAAGGCGTCGTCCGACAGCCGATCCATCAGCTTCCGGCGAATTCGCGGGAATCCCGCCACGTGCCCGTTGTGCATGAACGTGTACCGGCCGGCCACGAACGGATGGCAGTTGGCCTCCGCCACCGGGCTGCCGGGCGTGGCGGCGCGGATATGGGCCAGCACGCAAGGGCTCCGCACGACCCGCGCGATCTCCAGCAGGTTCCGATTACTCCACGCCGGCGAGATGGACCGGAACAGCGCCGGTCGTTCCCCCACGTCGGGGGCGTACCACGCGACACCGAAACCGTCGCCGTTCAGCGGCTCCGCGCGCTCCTCGCTCTGGTAGCTCTGCCGGATCAGCGAGTGCTCGGGCTTGTCGATCAATGCATCCAGCCTGATCGGCTCGCCCAGGTAGAAGGTGAAGCGGCACATTATCGCCTGCTCTCGGCGGAACTCCGCGCCGCCGGCTGGCATGCGGGCCAGCTTCCCGGCGCGCGGGTCTGCGGGTTCACCGGAAAGAGCGTGCGGCGTTCCCGTGATATCCGCTCGGGCTCCTCCGACGCGAGATACACCAGCATCGCCGTGAGCGTCGCGTTGTGCTTCACGTCGTCCAGGATGAGCTTGTCGAACGTATCCCGGCTCGTGTGCCAGGTGTACTGGGAATAGTCGGCCCCGAGCGAGCCCAGGCCGAACGCCGGGGCGCCGTAGCACACAAATGAGGCGTTGTCCGTGCCCCCACCGCTCGCCGTCCCTGGGAACTGCACGGAGAGATTACGGGTCAGCTCACCGGGCAGCCGGGCCAGCCATCGGCCCCACACGCCGCCGGCGTTGACCAGGCCTTGCATGGAGAGGTTGGCCACCCGGCCGGTCCCGTTGTCCTGGTTGAAGAGCGCCTGGAGGCCGTCCACCATCTCGGGGTGATCGGCGGCGAAGGCGCGCGACCCGTTCAATCCCTGCTCCTCGCCGCTCCAGTGGCCCGCCACGATGGTGCGCTTGGGGGCGGGATAGGTGGCCCTGATGATCCGCATCGCCTCCAACATGACGATCGTGCCGGTGCCGTTGTCCGTGGCGCCCGACGACCCATCCCACGAGTCGAAATGGGCCGACAGCATGACGTACTCGTCCGGCTTCTCCAACGCCCTGATCTCCGCCACGGTGTTATACACCGGCACTTCGCCCAGGAACTCGGCCTCGGCTTCCATCCGGATCACCGGACCCTGGTTGCGCTCGGCGAGGCGGAACACCAGGCCGTAGTCTTCGCAGCTCAAGTGGACCGTCGGGACCTTCTCGGTGCGCGCGTCGAACACCCGGTCCGCGCCCCAGCCCCCGGTCCAGAGGTTGGTGAGAATCCCGCGCGCGCCCGCCGCCTCCAGGCGCTTGGGCAGGGCGCGCACCTGGTATCCGGTGCGCCGTACGCGTTCGTCCCACGCCCGGCGTGCGGTATCGCGCTGGGCCTTCATGCGCTCGACCGCCGGAGCCTGGGCCCATGCCTCCCACGATTGATCCGGGCGGCAGGTAGGTTGCGGGAACGAGATCGCCACGAAGGCGTTCCGGGCTTGTGGCAGCCAGGCGACCAGCGCGTTGGAGTCCGGCACGTCCGGCAGGATGACGACCTTGCCCTCTGCTCGTTTGGTGCCCGGGCTCCACGCTAGCATGGTCGCCTCCAGCGAGCGCACCCGCGGGGCGATGAGATCCACGTGGCTGACGCCGCGGCGCCACCCTTTCCAGGTGCCGTACGGTTCGTTGCGGGCGGTGACGCCCCACCGCGTGTACATCGCCACCAGCCAGTCGTTGCCCGCCTTCATGCCGGGGGAGCCGGTGAGCCGCGGGCCGATCGAATCGAGGAGGGTCTGGCCCAGCAGCGGGATCTGGGAGCGCTCCATGCCTTCCTGCCAGATGCGGCGCAGTACGGGATCGTCCACCGCGAACGTCTGGGCGGGAGCGGGGGACGGCGACAGGGCGAGTATGGCGATCAGGGCAAACCGTGGCGAGCGCATGGACGGTTCCTCGAGGTGGACCACTGCGGAAAGACTAGAGCGGCGGATCGGGGAGGGCAACTCGAACGCATGCCGCTGGCCGCCGGGGGCCTGACTGCTGATGGCTAGCTGCTTCTACGCCGCATTCTCGATGAGGAGGTACCCCAGCAGCACCGTCAACAGCAGCGCGCTGCCGGCGATGACGATCAGGTTGGCCACGCGACGCGCGACCCGGACGCGGCCGGTACCGGCGTTCTGCCCGCGCCGGAGGCTCAGGTCCGCGACGGCGTAGACATTGAGGGCCAAGGCGATCGCCAGCCCGCCGAGCAGCAGCGCGGGTGAGGCCCGATCGAAAGCCCGGCTGGAGAAGATCCCGGCCAGCGCGTCGTAGAGGAATTCCACCCCCAGCACGTACTTGAGCACGGACGCCGTCACGAACAGGCCCGGCGTGAACAGCAGGGCCATGCCCACCGCCGCGACGGCGTTGGCCGGCGGCTTGGTCAGCGGCACCGGAGGCTAGCGCGGCTCGGCGGTCTTGAGTAACGCCGTGGCTGTGACGGCGCCGGCCGCGGCGGGCAGGCCCGTCGCCACCAGCCAGGGCAGCACCACGGGCCACAGCACGGGTGAGAGGCGGGCCAGCTCCGCGCTGGCCAGCGCGGCCCAGCAGGACGCGGCGGCCAGGAGCAGGTAGCCCAGAGCGCGCCCGGCGACTCGGCGCATCATCCGGCCCGCAGCGCCTCCGCCGTGGCCGAAAGCGGCTCGCGGGCGGCCGCGGTGGGCGCCACCGGCGCGAGCCCGCCGAATCGCCGCTCGCGGCGGCGGAATTCGTTGATGGCCGCCTCCAGGTGACTGCGACGGAAGTCGGGCCAGAAGGCGGGCGAGAAATACAGCTCGGCGTAGGCCGATTCCCACAACAGGAAATCCGACAGCCGTTGCTCGCCCGCGGTGCGGATCAACAGGTCGGGCTCCGGCAGGCGCTGGGCCAGCTGGGCGTGGAGCGTGTCCACCGTGATGCGCTCGGGATCGAGCCTGCCCGCCTGCACCTGGTACGCCAGCTCGCGCGCGGCTTGCGCGATCGCCCACCGGGAGCTGTAGTCGATGCCCAGGCGGAGCAGCAACGTCTGGCCGTCACGCGTGAAGGCCTCGGCCTCTTCGAGGGCCGCTCGCGCCGAATGCGGTATGCGGTCCCGACGACCGAACGCCGACAGGCGACAACCATTGGATTGGAGCTCCCGCTGCTCCCGCCGGCAGTACTCGCGGAGCAGCCAGAAGAGCCGGCCCACCTCCGTGGGTGGACGTTTCCAGTTATCGGAGGAGAAGGCGTACAGGGTGAGCGTGCTCACGCCCAGGTCGGGCGCCGCCCGCACCACATCGCGAACGCTGTCCACGCCGGCCACGTGCCCCCGCCAGCGCGGCAAGCCGCGCCGCCGGGCCCACCGGCCGTTTCCGTCCATGATGATGGCCACGTGCAGACCGCTCATGCTCGCTCCAAGGCGTCGCGCGCCGCGCTCAAGATCCCCTCCATCTGCTGCAGGTACTGCTCCAGCGCCCGGCGCCCCTTCGGCGTCAGGCGGTATTCGGTCCTCGGTTTCCGGTCCTCGAACCCCTTGGTGACCCGGATGTAGCCCGCCTCCTCCAGCTTGCGGGCGTGCACGCTGAGGTTGCCGTCCGTGGTTTTCAGCACGTCGCGCAGCTCGGCGAACGTGAGGGCGTCGTTCGCCGCCAGTGCCGCCACGATGCCCAGCCGGATCCGCTCGTGAATGAGCCGATCCAGCTCGTCGGCCGCGGGGTTAGCCACCGTGCCGCTTGACGATGTACGCACCGAAACCAAGGTGTAGGCCTCCAAACCCGATGGCCAACAACGGCAGCCCCACGCTGGGCGCCAGCAGCGCGATCACCCCCAACACCAGAAACAAGGCGCCCATCCCCCGCAGCACCCGCACCGAGAACACGCCGCCGGCCGTGACCCCCGCCCCGTACAGCGCCAGCCAGGTGCCCGGCAGGAGGTGGCGGTCCCCTTCCATCGCCAGCGCGTAGGTGAGCACCGCGCCCGCCGTGAGCGCGGGCGCCATGACCCAGACGATCTTCCGCAGTACCCCGGACCAGAGCGGAGCCTCGAGGATTCGAGCCTTGGCGGTGGTCGAGACCCCAGCCGTGATGATGGACAGCACCGCGGCGGAGAGCCAGACGTTCAGGTCGGTCGGCGTGCCGGTGCGCCAGACCAACCCGGCGGCGACCAGGCCGATGGCGCCCACCGCCATCAACCCCCAGCCCGACACGGCCGTGAAGGTGGATGCGGACTCCATGGTCTGGCGGATGTACGCCAGCGTTTCCTTCGCGTAGTCCTGCTCGTGCATGGGTGTGGACACGGCGGCCTCGCCCGGTTGAGACAGGTAAAGCACTTTGTACCGTAAAGTAAGGCCTCGGGCCGGAGACACAAGGGGGATGGCGTCCCCCTCCCTCGCCGTCCATCCCCTTCCATCCGCCCCTTGAACCGACTGCTTGGCCCTGATTAGAATGTGCCTCACCTCACCAGCCACGATCATGTCGCTGCTCACCTTGACGGGCGTCAGCAAGTCCTTCGGCGGGGTCACCGCCGTGGCCGACATCTCCTTCACGGTGGATCGCGGCCAGGTGGTGGGATTCCTGGGCCCCAACGGGGCGGGGAAGTCCACCACTATGCGGATGATCACCCAGTACCTCGAGCCCGACGCCGGCGAGATCCGGCTGGACGGCGTCCCCCTGGCCGAGGCCGGACGGGGCGCCAAGCGGCGGATCGGCTACCTGCCCGAGAACAACCCGCTCTACGCCGATATGCTGGTGACCGAGTACCTGCATTTCGTCGCCACCCTGCGAGAGCTGGAGGGTCCCGAGCGGGAGCGGGCGATCGACGCGGCCGTCCAGTCCACGGCCACCGAGGACGTCTTCTACCGGCCCATCGGGGAGTTATCCAAGGGGTACCGGCAGCGCGTTGGCCTGGCGCAGGCGATTCTCCACCAGCCGGACATCCTCATTCTGGACGAGCCCACCGAAGGACTGGATCCCAATCAGCGGGTGGAGATCCGCCGGCTCATCGGCGACCTCGGCAAGGATCGCACCGTGATTCTGTCCACCCACGTGCTCCCCGAAGTGCAGCACACCTGCTCCCGGCTCCTGATCATCCATCAGGGGCGGATCGCCGCAGAGGGCGGCGTGCACGACCTCATCGCGAGGGCCGAAGGCGCGGTGCAGATCAGCGTGGAGGCCCAGGGCGCCGGCGTAGCGGACTCGCTTCGCAGTCTGCCGGGTGTCCGGAGCGTGGACGAGGTATTGCGGGGCGAGGGTCGCGTCTCGGTGACGCTCACCGCCGACGGGAGTCGCGATTTGCGGCCTCACGTCTTCGAGCTGGCCAAGAGCAAGGGCTGGACGCTGTATGAGCTGCACCAGCAGGCGGGGAGCCTGGAGGCGCTGTTCCGCCAGCTCACCACCGCGGCCCCGGAGGCGGGAGTGCCGGCATGAAGGCCGCCTGGACCATCGCCGGTCGCGAACTCAAAGGGATGTTCGACCATCCCACGGGCTACATCCTGCTCGTGGTGTTCATCGGGGTGAACGACTTTCTCTTCTTTCGCCAGGCCTACGTCATGCACGCGGCCTCCATGAGGCCCATGCTCGACCTCCTGCCCTGGGTGTTCCTTTTCTTTGTGCCCGCCGTGACGATGCGGGCCCTGGCCGAAGAGTCGCGCAGCGGCACGCTGGAGATCGTGCTGGCTCAACCGATCAACGAGGCGGAACTACTGGCGGGCAAGTATGTGGGTCAGGTCCTGTTTCTGTGGCTGGCCCTGGCCTTGACGTTGCCGATTTCCCTCGGTCTCTCGCTGGGCGCGGACCTCGAGGCCGGCGTGGTGGTGGCGCAGTATGCCGGCGCCGCCCTGTTGGGCCTGGGCTTCGCCGGCGTGGGCGTGTGGGCCTCCAGCCTGTCCCGGAACCAGATCACCGCGTTCATCGTGTCGGTGGCCGTGATGTTCGTGCTGGTGCTGGTGGGCCTGGATCCGCTGCTCGTGGGGTTGCCTCCGGTGCTGAGCGCCATCGCGGCGCAGCTCGGCGTGCTGTCGCACTTCCAGAACATCGCCCGGGGCGTGATCGACCTGCGTGACGCGATCTACTTCGTGACGCTGGCCGCGATCTTCCTTTCGCTCGCGTACCTGGCGCTGATGAGCCGGAAGCTCGCGCCCAGGGGCGAGACGCTGAAGCGCCTCCGCCTGGGTGTGGCGCTGCTGGTCGCGGCGCTGGTGGTCGTGAACTTGTTCGGACGGCGCATCGGCGGACGGCTGGATCTCACGCCCGGAAACGCCTACACCCTGTCCCGCGCCACCAAGCAGCTCGCCGGCAACCTGCCCGATCTCGTGACGATCAAAGTGTTCCTGTCCGAGGAGCTCCCGGCGGAGATCGCGCTCACGCAGCGGGACATGCGTGACGTCCTTGGCGACTACCGCTCGGCGGGGAAGGGCAAGATCCGGGTCGTGTACGGCGACCCGGCCAGCGACAGCACGGCGCGCGAGGACGCCCGGAACCTGGGCATCCCGTCGGTGCAGTTCAACGTGGTGGGCCGGTCCGAGCTGCAGGTGAAGGAAGGCTACCTGGGCATCGCGCTGCAGCACGCCGGACAGACCAGGACCATCCCGTTCGTGCAGCGCACCGACGATCTCGAGTATCGGCTCTCGTCGTTCATTCGGGCCCTGACCGTGACGGACCGGCCCAAGGTGGCCCTCGCGACCCCGGCGGAAAATCCCCAGATCGGCAGCAGCTTCCAGGCGTTGCGCGAGGCACTGGAGGAGAACTACCAGGTGCAGTCGCTGTTCCTGGGTCCGGATTCCCTCCGGCTGGACAGCGTGCGGGTGCTGGCCTTCGCCGGCTCCCCCGACTCGCTCTCCGCCGTGCAGCGTCAGCAGATCGCGGAGTTTCTCGCGGCCGGCGGCAATGCGCTGATCATGGCCGGGGGCATGGAGCTGCCCGAGCGGACCCCGTTCGCCACCGCGCGCCGCGTGGCGTGGAACGACGTGCTCGAGCCGTACGGCGTGTCGGTGCGCTCGGATATGGTGTACGACCTCGCCTCCAACGAGCGCGTGGCGATGCCCACACAGTTCGGCATGCGGGTGCTGGTCCAGTATCCCTACTGGGTGCGGGCACTCAGCACGCACCGGTCGGCCATCAACCAGGAGGCCGACGGCATCTTCCTTCCCTGGTCGAGCAGCCTGGACACCTCGGGCGCGCGGCTGGGGACGCTCACGCCGCTGTTCGTGACCAGCAGGGCGGCGGGGGTCAGCGTGGGCCAGGCGTTCCTCGAGCCCACGCAGCAGTTCCCCACCGACAGCCTGAGCGAACGGATCATGGGCGTGCAGGTGAATCCGCTGGCGACGGACAGTGCCTCGGGCCCCAGGGGCCGGGTGGTGGTGATTGGCAGCAGTGACTTCACGAGCGACCGCAACACGCAGAACGCGCCGGAGAATCTGGCGGTGGCCTTGAATGCGGTGGATTGGCTGGCCCAGGACGAGTCGCTGATCTCCATCCGGGCCAAGGTGCGTACGCCGCCCCCGCTGGTGTTCTCGAGCACGACGCTGCGGGATGGCGTCAAGTACGCCAACGTGTTCGGCGTCCCGGTGCTGCTGATCGTCGCGGCGGCGGTACACTTGGGGCGGCGACGGCGGCTCTCGAAGCGGCCGTATCGTCCGGTGGAGGCCGCCGGCGCGGCGGCGGCGCCGGAGCCCTCTGAGAGGCCCGTATGACCCCCAAACAGCTGGCGAGGATCGCGGTCGCGCTGGCCGCGCTCCTGGTCCTCTGGGGACTGGCCGAGATGGTCGGGACCGGCAGCGACACCACGACCGCGCGGTTCGACCTGCCCCGGCTCACGTCGGCGGACGTGGATACGGTCAAGATTCTCCGGGCCGCGGACACCTTGCTGCTGGCGAAGCAGGCGGACACGTGGACGGTGAATGGTCATCTCGCGTCCAACCAGGCGGTGACGGACCTCTTCAACGGACTCAAGGACACCAGCCGGGTGGAGCTGGTAGCGCAAAGCCCAACCTCCCATGCCCAGCTGGGTGTGGATTCCTCCACCGGAAAGCGGGTGGAGCTGATTCGGGGTACCCGGCTGGTGGCAAGCGTCATCGTGGGTGGGCGCGGCCCGGGATGGCAGGGCGTGTACGCACGCCGACCTGGTGAAGATCACGTGTACCTGACCCGGGCCGACCTCGGCAATGTGGTCGAGCGGCAGCTGGACGACTGGCGCGACAAGGTGGTCGCCGCGGTGGAGCCCGACAGCGTGCGGGAGGTACGGGTGCAGCTGGGGCGCGGCGGCTACACGCTGCGTCGCGGCGATGCCGGCTGGCGGTTTGCCGGCGGCGCCGCGGCGGACTCGGGCGAGGTGAAGCGGATGCTGGAGCAATACCGCAACTTCCAGGGGGGTGGGTTCCCCTCGGCCGCGCAGGCCGACTCGCTCGACTTCCGGCGTCCCAACCGGCGAGTGACGTTGGTGGGCCCTTCCGCGCCGCTGGCGGAGCTGGTCTTTGACTCTACCGCGAGCTGGTGGTACGTGCAGCGAGTGGCCGGCGGGACGGTGTACCGAGTGGAGTCCTGGCGCCTGCCGCAGCTGTTCCCGGCGGATTCGAGTCTGCGAGCAAAACCGGATTCGACAAGAGCAGGCGGATAGAACGGATAGAGCGGATAGAGTGGATAGACGGCATGCTCCTCGCTATCCGCCTATCCGCTCTATCCGTCTATCAGCCCCTTCACGCGTCGAAACACCCCATACCACATCCTCCTGGTCAACTTCCCGGTATTGGTGTTTTGCCGGGAGGGATGGTACGTGCACACCAGGCGCATGCCGTCTGGCATCCGGGCAACCAGCCCGTGCCCGAACCGCGGACGCCGGCGCGCGGGGAGGCGGGTCCACCACCCGGATGCGCGCAACCAGGCTTCGTGGCCGATCCGGCCGAGCGCCAGTACCACCCGCACGGTCGGCAGGAGCCGCAGCTCGCGTTCGAGGTAGGGCCGGCAGTTGTCGAATTCCTGGCGGGTGGGCGTGTTGCCGGGGGGCGCGCACCGGGCCGCCGCCGTGATGTAGCAGTCCGTGAGGGTGAGGCCGTCGTCGGCGGAGCGAGATCCCGGCTGGCTCGCGAACCCAAAGCGATGGAGTGCTTCGTACAGCCAGTCGCCGCTGGCGTCGCCGGTGAACATGCGGCCGGTGCGGTTGGACCCATGGGCCCCCGGGGCCAGGCCCACCAGGAGCAGGCGCGCGTCGGGATCCCCGAATCCCGGCACCGGCTTCCCCCAGTAGGTCCAGTCGCGGTACTCACGCTTCTTCTCCCGCGCGATTCGCTCCCGATGCGCCACGAGGCGAGGGCACCGGCGGCAAGACACGAGCCGCCGATTCAGCTCTTCCAGCGGTGTGAGTGACAAGGGAGGCGGTGGAGGGACTCCCACCGCCTCCCTCATGTTTTCCCCAGCTTCGCCAGCTCCTGCGCCCTCAGCTCCCGCCGCAGGATCTTCAGCACCGAGCTTCGAGGCAGCGAGTCCCGGAACTCCACCGCCCGCGGCACCTTGTAGGGCGCCAGATTCTCGCGGCAGAAGGTCATCACCTCGTCGGCGCTGAGCTGATGCCCGGGGCGCAGCACGATGAACGACTTGACGGTCTCGCCCCGCTTTTGGTCCGGCAGGCCGATGGTCGCGGCCTCGAGCACGGCGGGATGGCCCATGAGCACCCGGTCAATCTCGTCCGGATAGACGTTGAACCCGCTGCACAGGATCATGTCCTTCTTGCGCCCCACGATGAAGCAAAAGCCGTCCTCGTCAATACGGCACAGGTCTCCGGTGTAGAGCCAGCCGTCCTTGATCATCGCCGCCGTTTCCCCGGGCTTGTTCCAATACCCTCGCATCACCTGCGGGCCCTGGATGATCAGCTCTCCGACCTCGTTGGTGGGCAGGTCTCTGGTGCCGGTCTCCGCGTCCACTACTTTCGCGTCGGTACTCGGCAGCGGGACGCCGATGCTCCCGATCTTCCGGGTCCCGTACAGCGGGTTGCAGTGCGTGACCGGCGAGGTCTCGGTGAGACCGAAGCCCTCCGAGATCTTGCCGCCGGTCAACTGCTCGAAGCGGTTCAGGACCTCCACGGCGAGCGGCGCGGAGCCGGAATTGCAGATCTTGATGCTCGAGAGGTCCAGGCGGTTCACGTTCGGGTAGTTGCAGACGGCCTGGTACGTGGCGGGGACCGCCGCGAACAACGTGATACGGTGCTTGACCACGCTCTTGACGATGTTCGGGACGTCGCGCGGGTTGGGGATCAACACATTCGCCGCTCCCAGCCCCACGGCCAGGTTCATGGACACCGTCAACCCGAAGGAATGGAAGAACGGCAAGGCGCCGAGCACCACCTCCCGGCCGTCCTGGGCCTGCGAGAACCAGGCCCGCATCTGCTGCAGGTTGCTCGAGAGATTGGCGTGCGTGAGGACCGCGCCCTTGGAGACGCCGGTGGTCCCGCCGGTGTAGAGCAACGTCGACACGTCGTCCATCCGCACGACGACCTGCGGCGGATTCGGCTCCGTGGCGCGGATGAGCGCTCGGAAGAACCGCAGGTTCGGGGCCGGGGCCACTCGCGCCGCCAGGGGCGGCTGCTGCCGCCTGAGCTTGAGTGGCGCCAACAGGCTCAGGGGAAACCGCAAATACTCCGGAATCGACGCGATGATGTACTGGCGGATTGGCAGTCGGCTTTGAATCTCCTTCACGCGGTGCTCATAAATGAAGTCGGCCACGACCGCCACGGTGCAGCCCGCGTCGTTCCATTGATGTTCGATCTCGCGCGGCGTGTAGATCGGGTTGGTGGGCACCGCGACCGCCCCGAGCGACTGGACCGCGTAGTAGGCGATCACGAACTGCGGGAGGTTGGGCAGCTGGATGGCCACCTTGGTTTCCCGCGCCACGCCCATGGCCGCCAGCGCGGTAGCCAGCCGGTCCACTTGGTCCTTCAGCTCGCGGTAGGTGAGTCTGCCGTTGAGGAAAAGGAGAGCCGGTCGCTCCCCATAGTCTCGCGCCGCCCGCTCCAGCCACTGGGGCAGTGTGAGGTCCTGGAACTCCACGGCGGGCGGGACGCCGGAGTCGTAGAGGCGGTGCCAGGGGCGCGGGTCCATGGGGGAGATAATCCCCGCCGGCGGCCCGGTCCGCAACCCTCGACCCGGGGCGGGGGTCATGCAACCGGGGGCGACGCACGCTTCAAGCCCGGTTCTCTGTCTGAGCAATGTCGAGGTTTAAGGCGGGTTTCACCGTCCGCTCACCGAACTGAACGTCTCCGGCGGTGGGGCTACCGCGCCACCAGGTTGCCGCAGGCAACTTTGGTGGTGTCGCTGCGATTCTGATGGACCTCCACCTGATAGGTGCCGTCCCGGCGGAAGCGCGACGCCAGGTGGGTTTCCGCCGCCGCCGCCCCCAGGTCGGTCACCTCAAGGACCGGATAGTCTTCCGGCAGGCCGATGTCCTCACCCGGCGTCGTGCAGGTCCCCACCCGGGCGCGCCACGCGTATGCAGCGCCGGGCGGCGCGCCGTTCAGCCCGATGCCAAGATCGGTTCCTGCGGCGCCGGAGACCGCGGCCGCCTGTCCCGTGAGGTCCGGTACTTCAGCAACGAACTGGGCTTCCCACAGGACCACTTCCTCTGGGTCGTTATCCAACCCCACACATGCCGCGCTCGCCCAGATGGCGAGGAGCGGGAGAGCGGCTCGGCTCACCATCCGGTTCACGGAGACGATCGCCGGGTCCAGATCGCGATCACGCCGCAGCGCGTAGCGAACCGGAACCGGCCGCCGGCGTCGGTTCGCGTGTAACCGGCGGTCTTGTTGTAGCGGTTGACCAGCAGGACGCGGGCCCGGGCCACCGGACGCTCGGTCGAGTCATCGAGGACACGCCCCTCGACCAGGACCTGCGCCAGCGATGGCTCCGCCAGGCACATGGCCACCGCGAGCGAGGCTGCCCACGTGCCGGCGACGCAAAGTCGCGCGTTCATCCCTGCGGACCCGGTGTCATGCGACACTGGGAGGCTAGATTCACCGCTGGCACTGCGCAAGCCGGGATCTTGGTTTCCCCAGTACTCGTTCCGTGCCGGTCGCCCGGTCTCGATCTGCGACGGGCTGCCGCGCGTCAGAGCCACCATGCACGCCCTTGGGGCTGACGCCCAAGCTGCTGAGTGGTGCGGGGGTATACGCCGATATCAAGCTCACCACCACCTCAGCCGGCAACGACCCGTACTATCTCGATGACGTGACGGTGGACCAGGCCGAGCTGGCGTACGCGGACAGGCGGGTGGACGACCAGAGCAACTGGGTCTCGGTCAATCTGGCGCTGGTCATGGCGGTCAGTCGCGACTTCGCCGTGTATGGCGGGGCGGGCTATAGGTAAGGAGCCTGTCGAGCGACAGCTTGGGTGGAGTCTCCCGAAAGATGCCACCCATTCGAAACACGTGAATCGCTTCACCTGACGGCAATTCCGCGCGTAGCAGGTACGGAACACCGCAGCTCACCCGGCCCAGCGACCGCCGCCCCTCGCGCGCGGCCCGACGGCCGGTAAGTTCTTACCCCGACCATGGCGAGCGACCTCCCCCTCCAGCCGCTGCGCCGGGCCTCCTCCGGGCTGGCCCTGCTCACGTGCATCCTTGCCCTGTCCGCGCCCCGGTCGCTGCCGGGCCAGGCCACGCGCTTGGTCCAGGGCCGCGTGCTCGCCGAGCGCGATTCCACCCCGCTCAACGAGGTGCTGATCCGCGTGGTGGGCGTGCGGCAGTCCGCGCTGTCCGACGCGGAAGGCCGCTTCCGACTGGATCAACTGCCCGCCGGCGCGCTGCGGCTGGCGTTTGAGCGCATCGGGATCCGCCCCGACACCATCCCGGTGCCGCCGGACGAGACCACCGTCGTGGTTTACCTGCGCTCCAGCGCGGTGGTGCTGCCGCCCGTGACCAGCGCCGGCCAGGTGTCGGCCCGCGAGCGGTTCGAGCGCATCGCCCAGACCAGCACCGTGACGCTCGAGCCGGTGGAGATGAAGACCATTCCTGGCGTGGCGGAGCCCGACGTGGCCCGCACGATCCAGCTCCTGCCCGGGACCGTCGCCAAGCACGACTTCTCCGCCGGCCTCAACGTGCGTGGAGGGGAAAACGACCAGAACCTGATCCGACTCGACGGAGTGCCGGTGTTCAATCCCACCCACATCGGCGGTTTGTTCGCCACCTTCGATCCCAACGCGTTGCGCAGCGCCGAGTTCATCACCGGCGGGTTTCCGGCGGGCTACGGCGGCCGGTTGAGCAGCGTGCTGGATTTGAGCGTCAAGGACGGCGCCCGCGACGTTGGGGCACAGGGGGCGGTGTCGGTGTTGTCGGCCAAATTGCTGCTGGAAGGGCCGGTGCCGGGGACGAGTGCCACCTACCTGATTGGTGGGCGCCGCACCTACGCCGATCAGTTGGCGGACAATTTCACCGATGATCCCTTCACCTACTACTTCCTCGACGGCATCGCCAAGGTCACGCTGCCGTTGGGCCGTGGCGCGAGCCTCTCGGCGACCGGCTACTGGGGCCACGACGACTTAGTCACACCCTGGATCGATCCGACGCCCTCCGCCGAGGGCGTGGACCTCGCGGTAGACTTTGGCAACCGGCTGGCCGGCGCCACGCTGCGCGTACCGCTCGGAACGCTGGTGCTGGAGCAGCACGCCTCCGTCAGCCAGTTCACCTCCCGGCAGGCGTTCACCCCGGAGGTCTCCTCGTTCCAGAACACGGCTCGGGTCTTTTCGGTCCAGACCGCGCTGGGCGCCACATTGGGGAGCCGCCATCAGCTGAGGTTGGGCGGGGGGTGGGAAGGGTACCGGATGGTTTACCGCACGCGGAATGACGCGGTAGACCAGGATGTCGCCCACCTGCTGTACCGCCCGCAGGTGTGGTCCGCGTTCGTCGATGAACAGTGGAAGCCGGTGAGTGCGGTGCTGATCCGGCCCGGCGTCCGCCTCGAACACGTGACCGGAGCGGACGTCACCAGCATCGCGCCGCGGGTGGCGGCGAAAGCCTTCCTCACCTCCGACGTCGCGTTGATCGGGTCGGTGGGCCGGTATTACCAGGCGGTGCAATCCATCAGCGACCAGGAGCTGGCTGTCAACCTGTTCGACGTGTGGATCGGCGCCGACTCCCGAACGCCGGTAGCGCGCTCCGAGCACCTGGTCGGCGGGTTTGAGGCCTGGTTGGGAGACCGCGTCTCGCTGACCATCGAAGGCTATCTCAAGTCGTTCGAGGCCCTGGCCATCCAGAATGTGACGGACGATCCCAAGATCGCGGGGGACGAGTTCGAGCCGGCCGACGGCGACGCTAGGGGTGTTGATGTCTTGCTCCGGCGGCACTCGGGTGCGGTCAAGGGATGGGTGGCGTACTCCCTGACGACCACCGAGCGACGCACCGCCACCGACACCTTTCCCCCGGGGCACGACCGCCGGCACAGCCTGGACCTGGTGATTGAGGCCCCGGCCCCGCTAGGAAGCCAACTCGGCCTGCGCTGGGGCTACGGATCGCCGCTGCCGTACACCGGCATCGCCGGGGCCTGGCTGCATCGCGACTACAACCCGCGGTTCAACGGCTACGACCAATTCGCGGAGGAGTCGGTCGGGGGGGCGATCAACGGCGAGCGGTATCCGTACTACTCGAGGTTGGATTTCTCGCTTCGCTGGCGGTTCGAGAAGTGGGGCGGCGTCTGGCACCCCTACTTCCAGGTGGTCAACGCGTACAACCGGCAGAACATCTTCGTGTACCGGTTCGACTACCGCTCCGTGCCGCCCACGCGCTCGGGTCTGACGCAACTGCCGCTGTTGCCCACCGTGGGCTTGGAATTCGAGTTCTGATGCCCCCCGTGCTGCGACACCTGCGGCCCCTGTTGGCAGCGTCGCTCCTCACCGGCTGCGACCTCGACGACACCGTCATCGCCCCGGTGAGTCCCGGCGTTGTCGTCCACGCGGTGATGCGCCCCGACCAGCCGCAGCAGTTCGTGCTGGTGGAGCGGTTGTTCGACGGGGCCGTTGATCCGCAGAAGAACATCCAGACCTCGCCACCCAGTCCGCTGCAGACCCCGATCGAAGGCGCCACGGTGACGGTCTCGAACCTGGACCTCCCGGGCGACAGCTGCGGGGGGGACGTCACGTTTGACGCCGTGCCCATAGACCTGCCGCCCAGCTACCAGCCCGCGGGGATCTACTGGAGCCCCCGGGGCTGCCCCACTATGCGTCCCGGCGACCGGCTGGCGCTGGAGGTGGACGTTCCGGACCTCGGGACCGTGACGGGCGTGACCCGGGTGCCGGGCCTGAGCTCCGTGGCGCTGTCGATCGCGGGCCGGGCGGGGGCGCCGGGTGATACCATGCTGCTCAACCGGGACACCGAGGCCATCGTGCTGGCCGCCGAGGCGCAGCACCAGCGGGCGCTGGAAGTCGTGAGCTACCGCGGAGGCACCATCCCGCCCGGGGCGCCGGCGCGGCTGGAGACCCCGCTGCTGTCGCTCCTGCTGTTCGTGGATTCGACCGGCATGACGCTCCCCGGCACCGTGCGGCATGCTTTTGCGCGCGGCACGGGCGACGCCGCCTTTCGCGGCGGCCGCCTGTACGACCTGGTTGTGGCGGTGACCGATTCCAACTACTACGACTTCGTCCGCTCCGAGAACAACGAAATCACGGGACGGGGGTTCATCAACCGGTTGCAGGGTGGGATCGGCGTGTTCGGGAGCCTCGTCGCGGCGCCCTTCGTGGTCCGGACCGTGGCCGAGCAAGACGATGCCGTTGAGGGGACCTACCAGTTCACCGGCACCGTCGAAGGCGTGGCGGTGGATATCGAGCTATCGGCCTATCTGGCGCCGACCGCGGAGGGGGTCGAGATGTCCGGATTCCTGCGGGGCACCTGGTACTATCGCGGATTTGGGCCGGGGGGCGGGGCGGTGACGCTGCCCCGCAGCGTCGATGGCCAGAGTGTGGACGGGCGCCTGGCCGGCGACACCGTGGAGTTTGTCCTGCCGACGCTTCAGACGGGAGAGGGGACCCGCCTGTTCCCCTTGCGGCTCCTGGGCGTGCAAGCGGGCGAGCCGTTCACGGTGGAGGTGACCGAGCAGCTGGTGGCCGGTACCAGGATCCTCGCGACCCTCACCGGGACCCGGCAATAGCGAGGCCGGTCAGATGTCGAGGTTCCGGACAAACCTGGCGTTCGATTCAATGAACGCCTTGCGTGGCTCCACTTCGTCTCCCATCAGCGTCTCGAACAACTGGGCCGCCGCCACGGCGTCTTCCATTTCCACCTTGAGCAGCGTGCGGCTCGAGGGATCCATGGTGGTCTTCCACAGCTGCTCCGGGTTCATCTCGCCCAACCCCTTATACCGCTGCACCGCCACGGTCCCCTTGCCCTGGCCGTTGGTCAGACGCTTGGCGTAGTCGTCCCGCTCTTGGTCGTCGTAGGCGTAAAACTCTTCCTTGCCTTTGGCCACCCGGAACAGCGGCGGCTGCGCGATGTAGATGAAACCCGCCTCGATCAGCTGGGGCAGCTGGTTGTAAAAGAACGTGAGCAACAACGTCCGGATGTGCGCGCCATCCACATCGGCGTCGGTCATGATGATGATCTTGTGGTAGCGCGCCTCCTCCAGCTTGAAATCATCCTGCCCGACGCCGGTGCCCACGGCGGTGATGATGGTGCGGATTTCCTCGTTGGACAGGACCTTGTCCACCCGCGCCTTCTGCACGTTCAAGATCTTGCCGCGGAGCGGGAGGATCGCCTGGAACTGGCGGTCCCGGCCCTGCTTGGCGGAGCCGCCGGCGGAGTCGCCTTCCACCAAGTAGATCTCGCACATCGCCGGGTCCGACAGCGAGCAATCCGCCAGCTTGCCGGGGAGGAGGCCACCTTCGAGCGCGCTCTTCCGGCGGACCAGCTCGCGGGCCTTGCGGGCCGCTTCCCGCGCGCGCGCGGCGCTGATCGCCTTTTCGATCACGACCCGCGCGACCGACGGGGTCTCCATCAGGAGGTTGCGGAGGTTCTCGTACACCACGGTCTTGACGATGCCTTCGACCTCCGAGTTCCCCAGCTTGGTCTTGGTCTGCCCCTCGAACTGCGGTTCCTTCACCTTCACGTGGATGACCGACGTGAGCCCCTCGCGCACGTCGTCGCCGCTCAGCGTGAAGTCTTCCTTCTTGAGGAGCCCTTTGTCCTTGGCGACCTCGTTGATCACTCGGGTCAAGGCCGCCTTGAATCCGGTCAAGTGGGTCCCGCCCTCGTGGGTGTTGATGTTGTTGACGAACGAGAAGGTGTTCTCGGCGTAGGCCTCGTCGTACTGCAAGGCCACGTCAACCTCTACGTCGTCCTTGGTGGTGGCGAACTGGATGGGCTTGGGGTGGAGCGCCTTCCGGTTGCCCCGCAGGAAGGTGACGAATTCGGCCAGGCCCTGCTTGTAGAAGAAGCTGTCCTCTTTGCTGTCCCGCTCGTCCTTGATGGTGAGTGTCAAGCCGCGGTTCAAGAATGCCAGCTCCCGGAGCCGGTTGGCCACGGTGGCGTAATCGAACCGGGTCTCGGAGAAAATCTTAGTGTCCGGCTTGAACGTGACTTTGGTGCCGCTCTTCTTGGCCTTGCCCGTGACCTCGAGCTGCTGGACCGTCCCGCCTCGCTCGAAGGCCATGTGGAACTCTTTGCCGTCGCGCTGCACCCACACGTCCAGCCGCTCCGAAAGCGCGTTCACCACCGAGACGCCCACGCCGTGCAGTCCGCCGGAGACCTTGTACGTGCTCTTGTCGAACTTGCCGCCGGCGTGGAGCATGGTCATCGCCACTTCGAGGCCGGGCAGCTTCTCGGTCTTGTGGAGGTCCACCGGGATCCCGCGTCCGTTGTCCACCACCGTCACCGAGTTGTCTTGGTGGATGGTGGCGTCGATCTGGTCGCAGAATCCGGCGAGCGCCTCGTCCACCGAGTTGTCCACCACTTCGTAGACCAGGTGGTGGAGCCCCCGCGCCGCGGTCGAGCCGATATACATGCCCGGCCGGCGCCGCACGGCCTCAAGACCTTTCAGGACCTGGATGGATTCCGCGGTGTATTCTTCGCGCTTCTGTGGAGCGGTCATCTACCACGCCCTCCAGACAATTCGTTTGATCTTGGTTGACCCCAGCCGCTTCAGCAGCTCGGGCGTCAAGAGTTGCAGCTCCTGCATCCACGGGGCCGACATCACTCGAACGAACAGGGTACCGTCCTGGGTCACGGCCTCCGGCCTGGAGATGGCCGCGATCTTGTCGCCCACGATCGTGGGCCACTGCTCGACCACAGTCGCCTGCTTCAAGCGTTCGCCGAACCCGGCGCGCGCGAGGTAGCGCCTCAACACGTCGCCCACGCGGGCGGCGGCCTTCCGCTCATCGCTCAATGCACCCTCCCGCCATCTGCCAGCGCGGCCGGTCGAACAGGGCGGCCGGTACTTCGGCCTCTCGAGGCGCGGCCACCACCGCCTGGCCCGGCAGTGCTTCCCGGATCAGCTCCAGCAGGCGCGCCTGCCGGTGCTCGTCCAGCTCGGCGAACACGTCGTCGTACAGCGCGATGGGGGCGGCGCCGCGCGCCGCCTCCAGGGTCTCCGCCTCGAGCACGCGCAACCCGATGGCCGCCGTCCGTTGCTGACCGGCGGAGCCGTAGGTGCGGAGGTCGCGCCCGGCCAACGCCAGGCGCAGGTCATCCCGATGGGGTCCAACCGTGGTGGCTCCGTGACGCATATCGCGGTCCAAGGTTTCGGCCAGCCTTCGACACAAGCCTTCCACGACGTCCCCACGATCCGTTCTATCCGCTCGATCCGACTCCCGGTATTTCATCTCCGCGGTGTGCTTCTCTCCCAGCACGCGGCACAACTCCGCAAACCGTTCATGCCAGCGCTCTACCCAGCGGCCCCGCGTCGCCGTCACATACTCAGCTGCCCGCGAGAAGGGAGCATCGAAGGCGCGGGCTTCCTCTGCGCGGCCACGTCGCAACGCGGCGTTCCGGTGCTTGAGCGCCGTCTTCAGCTCCGTGAGACGGCCCAGGTACGCCGGTTCGCTCACCGACAGCACCACGTCCAGGTAGCGGCGCCGCGCGCCGGGCCCGCCGGCCACCAGTGCCACGTCCGCCGGCGAGAAGGGAACGGCGAGCATGGTACCCACCGCTTCCGAGAGCCTGGACACCTCGGAGCCATCAAGGGTGACCTTCTTCCGGCGCGTCGCGGTCTCGTAGCCCGCCGTGACACGCCGGCCGCCCGCCCGTGCGCCCACGAAAAACCCGGCTTCGCCAAACCGCACCAGCTCCCGGTCCTTCGCTCCGCGAAGCGAGCGGAACAGCACCAGGTAGTAGATCGCTTCGAGGAGGTTGGTCTTCCCCTGACCGTTCTCGCCGATGATCACGATGCCCGGTGGCGGGATCTCCAGGTCCAGCGATGCGAGGTTCCGGAACTGCCGGACGGTGAGCGCCTCAAGCCTCACGAGCGATTGTCAAACGCCCACAAAAAGGGCCACGGGACCCCACCAATGGGCACCGCGGCCCGAGCCTCTTGCAGCTCGTTTCGACACATCCAAACATACCCAATTCCGGAGGGTGGGTCAACCCCGCAAGTAGCTGAAAAATCAATGGGTTGGAGTGGGTCCCGGCTTCTCAAGGGCGCCTGAAGCCCAGCCCCCATGGCGCGCGGCGCCGCCTGGGGATATCCTAGAGTCGTCATACCCTCCCGCGAGTATCCGCCGCACCCTGTACGGTGGCGTTCGGATCTCCGCCCTGCCGTGGGCACACCAGCACCCGGGAGGTTTGCGTGACCCGCCGCTACCGTTCGATGCACCGTCGCGACTTCGTTCGCACCACCGCCGCCGGCCTGGCGCTGCTCCCGATGGTGGGGCGGGACGGTCTCTGTCTCTCGCACCCGCCGAAGAGCCGAGTGGCGCTGGTGCGCACGCCGGATCGCAAGCGCGGCGTCACCGAGATCTTGAAACTCCTCCATCCCGCGGGCATCGGCGGAAAGCGGGTGGTGGTGAAGCCCAACTTCAACACCGCGGACGACGCGCCGGGATCGACGCACCGGGATACGCTGAGCCAACTGGTGACCGAGCTGCACGAGCGGGATGCGCGGAGCGTCACGGTGGGCGAATCCAGCGGCCCGCCGCAGACGCGCGGTGTCATGGAGCAAAAGGGGATCTTCGACCTGGCCCGCGACCTCCGCTTCGACGTGGTGAACTTCGAGGAGATCCCGGAATCTGACTGGATGCCGTTCGGGGCCCAGGGCACCCATTGGCCGGAGGGGTTTTACCTGCCGCGATTGGTGGTGGACTCCGAGTATCTGGTGTCCACCTGCTGTCTCAAGACGCACGGCGCCGGCGGCGTGTTCACCATGTCGCTCAAGCTCTCGGTGGGTCTTACGCCCAAGCGAATTCGCCGGACCATGCACCGATCTCCCGACATGCGGCGCATGATCGCGGAGCTGAATACCGGCTACCGCCCCCAACTCATTGTGCTGGACGGGGTGACGGCGTTCACCGACGGCGGTCCGTCGCGCGGCGACTTGAAGCAGGCCAACGTCATGATCGCCGGGGACAACCGGGTGGCGGTGGACGCGGTGGGGCTCGCGGTGCTCAAGGAGCTGGGTTCCAACCAGGCCATCATGGGCCGCACGATCTTCGAGCAGGAGCAGATCGCGCGGGCGGTGGAGCTGGGTCTGGGCGTGAGCGGCCCCGGCGAGATCGAGCTGGTGAGCGGGGACGCGGAGAGCCGATGGTACGCGGAGCGCGTAGAGGGGATCCTGGCGCAGGGGTGAGTGCGCCGGCGCGATCGAGCGACACAACCTGACTCAGGGGTTCGGCGCCGGTCCTGCCACCGACGCGTCGCCGGAGATGATCATGGTAGCCGCCGATGAGCAGACGACCCCAAGGATTACGACGAATTCGCCCCGGTTGTTGAGCGGGCTTGCCGCACACGCGGTCGGCCTCGACAGTCATCCACCACATTGATGACCTGCCCGGCTTCTTGGCGGAGTGCGCCCGCGTGCTTCAGCCCGGCGGTCGTCTCGTCCTTGTCACCGACTCCGAGGACACCTTCCGGCAACGCAGCCTGACGACGTTCTTTCCCGAAATCCTGTCGATCGAGCTGCAGCGGTATCCGTCGCTGGCATCGCTCCAGCGTCATGCGGGCGATGCCGGCCTTGGTGTGCTCGTCCAGGACCCTGCCGAGGGGTACGTACCGTTGAGCGACGCGTTCGTTGCCACGTTGGCAGCCAAGTGTTCATCCGCCATCCGGCTGCTGGCCCCGGACCTTCACGCGGCAGGGATGGCGCGCGTCAGGCAGCGCTTGCCGCACCGTCTCCAGCAACTCCGCTCGCTCGATCGGCTTGCTGACGAAGCCCGCCACGGTGCCCGGCAACCCCGCCCAGGACACCGTCCGCTGGAGATATCCCGACATGTACACCACGCGCACGTCGGGCCGCAGCTGGAGCAGGTGATCCACCAGGGTGAGCCCGCTCATCTTGGGCATCATGACGTCGGAGACCAGGAGGTCGGGAACCGGGCCGTCGCGGTAGCGGGCGATCACCGCGTCGGGGGCATCGGTCTCGTCAACGTGATACCCCCCCGTTCGAAGGAGCCGCGCCACCGCGGAGAGCACGCTTAAGTCGTCGTCAATCACCAGGATCGAGGTGGGACCGGGCGACGGCGAAACCGCGGCGAGCTGGGGAGCGGCAGGCGTGGCCGGAGGCGTCGGGGGGTCGGCAACCACCACGCGATCCCGGCCCGCTCCCTTGGCGAGGTAGAGCCCGCGGTCCGCCGCGGCCACCAGGACCTCGTGGGAGCCCATGCCCTCCTCGTACACGGCGACCCCCGCGCTCACGGTCACCGGTCCCCAGCTGAACGGCTGGCCACGCAGCTCCCGGCACACGCGCTCGGCGAGGTGCACGGCGCCCTCGCGGGAGCCGTCACGCAGGACCGTGATGAACTCCTCACCGCCAAACCGCGCGGAGACGTCCATGCGCCGGGTATTGCGCTTGAGGATTTCCGCGAATTCGCGGAGCGTGGTGTCGCCGGCGTCGTGTCCGTGGCGATCGTTAATAGCCTTGAAGTGATCCAGATCGAAGAGCACGACCGCGAGCCTGGCGCCTCTGGCGGCGGCGGCGAATTGCGCGTCCAGCAGGAGGTCGGCGTGCCGCCGGTTAGGGAGTCCCGTCAACGGATCGACCAGCGCCAGGCGTTCGGCGGCCTGGCGCTCCCGGTGAAGCAGCTCGGCGAGCACGGCCAACGCGACGC
The DNA here is from genome assembly GCA_035287045.1 of Gemmatimonadales bacterium. Classification (GTDB taxonomy): domain Bacteria; phylum Gemmatimonadota; class Gemmatimonadetes; order Gemmatimonadales; family GWC2-71-9; genus JACPAP01. The sequence goes on from DATECF010000160.1 coordinate 29,679, forward strand.
AAATGCCGACGTAGAGGGAAACTCCCACCAGGAGGAGCGTCCAGTTGGGCGCCGCCCGTCCCGACGCCAGCAACCCGGCGTTGGTGAGCGACAGCAGGGCCATCCCGGCCGCGACCGCCAGGGCCACGCCGGGCAGGCCGCGGTAGTACGCCAGCAGGAACGCCGGCACGAGCGACGTGGTCCAGAGCAGCATGCCCTGGTCGGCCGCGACCCACTCGGGAAGCGCCAGCGCGCCCGCAACGGGGACCGCCAGGGACGCGAGCGAGATGATGAGCGCTCGCAGCGGAACGGGGCGTGGCGCCCGGGCCAGGCTCCACGCCCGGACCCGCAGCTTGCCAGGTTGGTTCGACGGGCCCATCCATGACCTCCCTTGCCGATCCCCGGCCTGCGTGTGCGACGTGCACGGGTCCTTGCTCGAGGGGAGGGGCTTTACGGCGAGCTGGAGCGTTATTCCCCAATGTTCCCAACATACGCTCGATGTGGGCTTGGCATCAATTCTACGCTATACTCGGCCGTGCCTTGCCCCCTCGGCCCAGGAGACCCGATACTATGGGCATGCCCGATACGCGACCGATTGACCCAGCGGAGACTCTACCAGGGGGCAGGGCGTCGGCGCCTCCTGGATCGAAGACGTTCCTCAGGAGCCATTCATGCGTGCCTTGTTTCTCGCGTTCGCCGCTGCCGCGCTCCCATCCGTAGCAGCCGCCCAGCAACCGGTCCCCGGGCCATCGTTCGAGTCCATCATCTCCCTGAGATCGGTGGGCTCGCCGGCCATCTCGCCGGACGGCCGGGCCATCGCCTACACGGTGACCTCCGCGGCGTGGAGCGACAACCGCTACGACACCGAGATCTGGCTCTGGCGCGAGGGCGGCACCACCGTGCAGCTCACCCGTACCGAGAAGGGCAACAGCACCAGCCCCACCTGGTCGCCTGACGGGCGCTGGGTCGCCTTCCTGGCTGACCGGGGTGACAAGCAACAGATCCACCTGATCAGCGCCGGGGGCGGGGAAGCGTGGACGCTCACTGCGGTCAAAGAGGGGGTCCAGAGCTTCGACTGGGCGCCGGATGGGCGCCGCATCGCGTTCCGGCGCCCGGACCCGGAGCCGGAAGCGAACCAACAGCGTAAGGAGCGCTATGGCGAGTTTGCCATCGAGGACCAGGAGTTCCAGCTAAGCCATCTCTGGCTGGCGCGAGTCCCGGGCCTCGGCGAGCCGGAAAAGGCGGATACGCTGCCGCAGCGGCTCACCGAAGGCGCTTTCCACGTGTCCGGCTTTGCCTGGTCCCCCAACGGCGCCAGGATCGCGATCGAGCGGCGAAGCGATCCGCTGATCAACTCATCCATCAGCGCCGACATCTGGCTGCTGGACGTCGCGACCAAACAGATGACACCGTTCGTCCAGCAGCCGGGTCCCGACGGCTCGCCGGTGTGGTCGCCGGACAGCCAGTTCGTGGTGTACTCGTCTTCCGGCGGGGATACCACGTCCTACTTCTACAAGAACGGGCAGCTCTTCAAGAAGCCGGTGGCCGGCGGCGCGCCCCAGCGGCTGGCGGCGGCGTTCGACGAGGATCCCGGACAGGTGGTGTGGAACGCATCCGGTCTCTACATGGTGGCCTGGCAGAAGACCAAACGCCGCCTCTTCAAGATTGACCCATCCACCGGGGCGGTGACGCCCGTGGCCACCGCTCCGGACTTGATCGGCGGGGTGGACTTTTCGAAGGACGGCCGGATGCTGGCGTTCACCGGCCAGACCGCGACCACCCTGAGTGAGATCTACCGGGCCAATGGACCGTCTGACCGCCCGACCGCCCTGACCGCCATGTCACAGCAGATCTCCGGATGGACCCTGGGCACCTCGGAGGTCGTCACATGGACATCCCAGGACGGCGCCACCATCGAAGGCGTACTGCACAAGCCCAAAGACTTCGATCCCGCACGCCGCTATCCGCTGCTGGTGATCATTCATGGCGGCCCCACCGGCGTTGACGTGCCGCAGGCGGTGTACGGCTCGGTGTATCCGGTGCACCAGTGGCTGGCTAAGGGCGCGCTGGTGCTGCGGCCCAACTATCGTGGCTCGGCCGGCTACGGTGAGGCGTTCCGCTCGCTCAACGTCCGCAACCTGGGTGTGGGCGATGCGTGGGACGTGCTCTCCGGCGTGGACGCCCTCATCCAACAGGGCATCGTGGACTCCACCCGAATGGGCGCCATGGGCTGGAGCCAGGGCGGCTACATCTCGGCGTTTCTCACCACCACCACCACGCGGTTCAAGGCCATCTCCGTGGGCGCCGGGATCTCGGACTGGATGACCTATTACGTGAACACCGACATCCACCCGTTTACCCGGCAGTACCTCAAGGCCACGCCCTGGGACGATCCGGAGATCTACGCCAAGACTTCGCCCATGACCTACATCAAGCAGGCGAGGACGCCCACGCAGATCCAGCATGGCGAGTTCGATCGCCGAGTGCCGATCCCCAATGCATACCAGCTGCTTCAGGGCCTCCAGGACCGAGGCGTGCCGGCGCGGTTGATCGTGTACCAGGGCTTTGGCCACGGGATCAACAAGCCGAAGGAGCGTCTGGCCGCGGTGTGGCACAACTGGCAGTGGTTCGGGAAGTACCTCTGGGGCGAGGAGATCGAGCTGCCACTCGGCGCGGCCGCCGACGTAAGAGTCAGCGGCGAGGGGAGGCCATAGGCCCCGGGCCGCTGATCTGTTGGGCGGTGAGCGTATCCACCACGTCCCGGTTCGGCGGGAAGAACGTTCGGACAATGACCGGGAAGGGGACGCGTGCTGCCGGGCGTACACCTTCGAGATAGTACCGGGCCGGCGGTAGCGAGTCCCTGAAGGGCCCCACGAAGTTGAACGTCATCCTGCCGGGTTCGTGGGCCGGGAAGACGCCGTCGGTGCTCAGGTCAATGGGGCCCTCCCACCAGCTTCCCCGCACGAACGCCGAGAACCACGTCGGTTGGACGTCGTCCAGGTACAGCTCCAGCGTGACATCCACGTTTGCCGTGTCGAGAACGCCGGTCAGGCGGTACATCCCCTCCCGCGGATCGTCCACCGGCGCCACCACCCGGAGCCATTCGAGGTCAGTCTCCACGCTTCCAAACACGCCGATCCCGCCGGTCAGATGATTGATGAACCCGCGGCCGGTGAAGGGATCGCTGCGCGAGCGGAGAAAGTCGTAGTAGTTGGTGTCGGTGAGCGCCACCGCCAGCACGTAGTACCGGCCGGGTCGGAAAATGCTCGCGCCGTCGTCGCCCTCGAAGGGATTGACCAGGGTGCCCGGAAACCGGATGGCCATGGTGTCGGTGAAGGCGAAGAGAGCGGGGTCGTCTGGATTCTGCGCGGTGCGCATCTCGATCTGGAGCCCCTTCCCGGACACCGGCGTCACGGTGATCCCCAGGGTGTCGCGCTGGCGATGGAACACCCAGAACTGGCTGGGTGCGTCAAAGGTGCCCGCTGTCAGCGTGCGTGCGGATGCGCCGGGGACGGTGGTGGCGCCGGTCACCACTTCGCCGGCCGGCGTCTCCACCCGCAGCAGCAGGCGTTCGCCCGGCTCAGGCCTGCACATGAGTCCGAGATAGGTCCCGGTCGTCTGGACCAGCGAATCCGTTGGCGGGAGCTCGGGCAGGGTGTCCACCCGTCCCGCGCAGGTGGTACCCTGATGCTGAATGGTCACGCGCGCGCCCGAGATGGGGATCCTGGGGGCCCCGGGGGGGATCCGGGGATAGCCGAAGTGGTTGGTGACGGACTCGCCGGCCTGGGAGTACTCCACCACCACGAACTGGGTCCCTTGGCTCCGGCTGATGACCGACTGCACTACGACGACGCGTTGGCCGGGCGCGATGGTGACTTCGGTGAGCTCGCAGGCTGAGGTGAGAGCGGCCAGGAACACCACCGACGGCATAACGGCACCACGGCATGACGGCATCAAAAGCGTACCTCGAGACCGAACGTGGGGAGCACCGGCAACTGCGAGACGCCGGTCCGTGTGGGCGGGGCGTCGCCGTAGTCGAAGAAGTAGAAAAACACGTTGCGGCGGTTGTAGAGGTTCACCGCTTGCAGGTAGGGCTGCCAGGTGGCGCCGAGCGTCCGGAACGACCAGCGGAGGCCCAGGTCCAGCCGCGAGTAGGGCGGATAGCGCTCGCCGTTGATGGGGCCGGGGATGACCTCCTCCAGCCGGTCGGTGAGTTGGTGACTCGTGGCGTCGTAGAAGCGGTGGTCCCACTGGCCCAGAAAGCCGGTGTAGGGAAGCGCCGATCCGTAGCCCCAGCGGAGCGACAGGTCGGCGCCCAGCGGCCCGGGCGCCTGGAGCACCACGTTGAGCGTGTGGCGGCGGTCATGGGCCGGCGGGTACGTCACACCTTCCGCCTCGCGGGTCGCCTTGGTGAAGCTGTAAGCGATCCATCCAGTCACCGCGCCCAGGTGCCGGCGGAGCAGGGCGTCGACCCCCCACGCGGTGCCCGTGGCCGGGACGTACTCGTCGCCCTGGCGGCGCACGTCCTGCGCCCGGTTGGGCGTCACCAGGTTGTCGAAGGTCTTGCGGTAGCCTTCCACGGTGAACTGGACCGTGGGATCCAGCCAGCCCTCCAGCCCAAGCACCAGGTGATCGGACCGCGCCACCGGGATGTACTGGTCGGCGCCGATCCAGAACTCGTAGATGGTGATCGGCAGCTCCTGGTCGCGAATGGAATGCACCGGCTGGAAGTAGCGGCCCGCCGAGCCGGTGAGCGCCAGGTCGGGGGTGAGGAAGGCCTTGTACGCGATGCGGGGCGAGACGCCGGTGAACCTCGCCTGAGGCACGTGCTCCAGGCGGAGGCCGGGCCGGAGCCGGAGCCACTCGCGCGGAGTCCACTGCTCGTCCGCGTAAGCCGACCACACCGTGGGGGCGTAGCGCGCAGTGAACACGGTGGTGTTGAGCGTAGGGCTGGACAGGTCGTAGCGCATGGTGTAGCGCTCGACGCCCAGGCCGAACCGCGTGGTGTGTCGCTCGCCGAGCCGGGGCTCGACCGACACCGCGCCGCTCCAGAGCCTGGCGCCGTTGTCGAACCGCACCAGGTCGGGCAGCAGGCCCAGCGTGGAGCTGAAGTCGCTCACCGCCCCCCGGGCTTCCACCACGGTGGAGCCCAGCGGCTGACGGGCGACCACCCCGAGGAGCGCGTTGCCCCAGTTGAACACCAGGTCCACGCGGTCGCGCGACTCGGCGGAATCCACCAGAGGGAAGTCGAGCGCGTCCCGGCCCCGATAGGCGGTGAGCGAGACAAATGCGTCCGGCCCGGTGGGGAGGTGGAGCTTGGCCAGGCCGTCGGTGAAATAGTAGGGAAGCACTTCCTTGGTGAGCGCGCTCACCACCGCGTCCAGGTACGTGCGACGCAACGACCCGAGCCAGCTGGCGCGTCCGGGAAGCGGGCCTTCCATCAGGAGCTTGGACGACAGCAGCGAGACCTGCGTGCTGCCGTGCACGCCGTTGGCGTCGCCGGGCCGGACGCCGATATCCAGCACGCTGGACAGGCGGCCGCTGTACCCCGCCGGGAATCCGCCCGTGAGAAAATCCGTCTGGCCAATGGCATCGGCGTCGAAGGTGCTGAACAGTCCGCCGAGGTGACTCGGGTTGAACACCGTGACCCCGTCCAGGAGCACCAGGTTCTGGTCGCTCTCGCCGCCCCGCACGTTGTAGCCAATGGAGTAATCGTTCTTGGCCACGGTGCCGGGGAGGAGCTGCACGGTGCGGATGACGTCGGGCTCGAACAGCATCGGCACGGCGGTGCGCATTTCCTCGCCGGAGATACTGATCACGCTCGGCTGGGCCATCTGCTCGAAGCGGACCCGGGATTCGATCTTCTCGCCCCGCACCTCGACCGGCGCCAGCTGGAGCACCAGCCGCGGGAGGTAGAGTGTGACGGTGTCGCGATCGGCGGGGAGGAACACGGTGTCCGGGCGGAACGCCGGGCCGCGGGCGGTGATCAGCACGTCGCGGCTGGGGGCGCCGCGCAGCACGAAGCCGCCGGTGGAGTCGGTCTGGGCCTGGAGACGGGTGCCCACGATCTCGACCAGCATCTGGGGCACGACGGTCGAGTCGCGTTCCTCCAGGACTCGGCCGCGGATGACGCGGGGCTCCTGCGCGTGGGCTACCCCGAGACCCGCCAGGCAGATAGCCGAAAGCAGGACGGCTCGGATGTACGGTCCTGCGGGCTGCGTCATTCCCCGTTCAGTACTCGATTCCCTCCCGCCTGTTCCAGCGCCAGCAGCCGGCGCTTGAGCTCGAGGCCGCCGCCGTATCCGCCGAGCCCGCCGCCCGCCGCCACGACCCGGTGGCAGGGGATGACGATAGGAATGGGGTTCTTGTGGTTGGCCGATCCCACGGCTCGGGCTCCGTTAGGGGTCCCTATGGCGCGAGCGATGTCTCCATACGTCCGCGTCTCGCCGTATGGGATCTCCAGCAGCGCGTCCCAGCAACGCCGCTCGAAAGGTGTGCCGGCCGGCGAGACGCGAAAAGTGAAGCGCGATCGCGCTCCCCTGAGGAACTCGGTCAGCTCCTGGGCGACCTGCTGCCCGAAGGGCGTCTCAGGGGGCCGCGTGGCGCGGCCGTGAAGCAGGATCTCTGTGACGGCACCGTCCTGGACGGTGACGGCGAGGTTGACCAGACTTGAGGCAACCACAAACGGCGCGGACATGGCCGGAAGGTAAAGGGGATGGGACGCACGGAGGGAGGCAAGGCTTGACCCCCCGCTTGACCTTGGAGGCCCGTTCATGGCTGATCGGCGCGGTCCTGATCCTTGGCGCCTCGATGCCGTCCCCCGGGGAGGCCCAGGGCCGGCGTGGCGAGTTCACGCTGGATCTGAACCTGGTAGGCCTCACCGCCGGCGTGGCCGGCGTGGTGGGCCCCGATGTCTTGCTCGGCGTGGAAGCAGGGCTGGGCGGCGACGCGTTGAACGTCAT
>DATECF010000161.1:0-8312 GCA_035287045.1 Gemmatimonadales bacterium
ATGTTGATGTACCTGGCGTCCGAAGATCCGGAGCGGGTGCCGCGGGATCGCTCGGTGCTGCCGCCCAATGCGCAGACGGGACAGGCTCGGCAGTGGTTGGCGTGTGGTCGCGCGAGGCGGAGCTACGAGCCGCCACGCTGATCGCGGTTAGCTGACAGCGGACAGCTGATCGCGGCCGCATCATCCGGCCGGCGCCCGCAAGCGTATATTACAACTGGTAAAGGCCGGCAGCGCGCCGCTCCGGCCGGGAGTCGGCGGGCCGTGATTGCAGTGGCCGAGTCCGTGCATCGCACGAAGTACTGGCACCGGTTGGACGACGGGCGGGTGCAGTGCGACATCTGCCCTCGCGCCTGCCGCATGCACGAGGGGCAGCGTGGCATGTGCTTCGTGCGGATGGCGCAGGGCGGCGAGGTGGTGCTCACCACCTACGGCCGCTCCAGCGGCTTCTGCGTTGACCCAATTGAGAAGAAGCCCCTGAATCACTTCCTCCCCGGCAGTTCCATTCTCTCCTTTGGGACCGCGGGCTGCAATCTCGCGTGCAAGTTCTGTCAGAACTGGGACATCAGTAAGTCGCGCGAGACCGACACGCTGGCCGACTCGGCGTCGCCAGAGACGGTCGCGCGCGCCGCCGAAGAGCTGGGGTGCAGGAGCGTCGCGTTCACCTACAACGATCCCGTGATCTTCCACGAGTACGCCATTGACGTGGCCCAGGCCTGTCACGAGCGCGGGATCAAGGCGGTGGCGGTGACGGCGGGCTATCAGTGCGCCGAGCCGCGGGCCGAGTTCTATCGCTACATGGACGCGGCCAACGTGGATCTCAAGGGGTTCACCGAGGAGTTCTACCACAAGATCTGCGTGGGGCATCTCCAGGCGGTGCTGGACACGCTGGTGTATCTCAAGCACGAGACCGGCGTCTGGTTCGAGATCACCACGCTCCTGATCCCGGGAGAGAACGATTCGGACGCCGAGCTGCACGCCGAGTCGCAGTGGATCGCGGAGCACCTGGGGCCGGACGTGCCGCTGCACTTCACGGCGTTCCATCCGGATTGGAAGATGCTGGACAAGCCGTCCACGCCGGGGAAGACGCTGACGCGGGCGCGGGCCATCGCGCGGGAGCACGGGCTGCGCTACGTGTACACCGGCAACGTGCACGACGTGGACGGCGGCACCACGTACTGCCACGTGTGTCGGGCGCCGCTCATCACGCGGGACTGGTATCTGCTGAAGACCTGGAACCTCACCGACGATGGCCGGTGCGAGGACTGCGGCACGCCCTGTGTTGGAGTGTTCGACGGGCCGCCGGGGGACTGGGGCCCGCGGAGGATGCCGGTGAGGTTGGCGGACTACCGGTAGGTCCGGAACCCCATAGCGCGGCTTGCCCTTCCGGGCGGCCCACTAAATACTAGTCCCCGTGCTCCAGGACCTTCGCTACGCCCTCCGATCACTCTCCAAGAGCCCCGGCTTCGTGCTGGTGGCCACGCTGTGTCTGGGTCTGGCCCTCGCGCTCAATACCACCACGTTCGCCATTCTCGACGCGATGCTGCACCCGTCGTTGCCGGTCAAAGACCCGGACCGGCTGTTCTACGTCACGATGTGGGGCCGGCAAGCGGGCGGTGGGGCGCCGCAATGGGAGCGCTACGAAGTGCTTCGCGCCGGCCGGTTCTACGAAGATATCGCCTTCTTTGATTGGGACCCGATGGGACTGATCACAGCGGGTGACGACGTGAGCGAGCAATGGGTGTACCGGGTCAGCAGCGGTTTCTACCAGTTGATGGGCGCAAGACCCGAGTTAGGGCGCTTGCTCGATCCCGCCTCACCCGAGGACGCCGCCGTCGTAAGCCACGACTTCTGGGAGCGCTCGCTGGCCGCGCGCCCGCTGGACGGTCTCACGATTTGGGTCAGCGGGCGCGAGTACCGGGTCATCGGCGTCTTTCCGTCCGACATGACGTTCCCTGGAGGGGACGTGGTCCTCCCCGTGCCGCGAGCAGCGGAGCGTACTGGCGCCGGGCTCGGGTGGGTGTTTCCGGTGGTGAAGGTCCGCCGCGGCTGGACCTCCGAAGCGGTCGCGGCCCAACTGGCGATCCTGGCGCGTCGCCTCACCCTCGAGTATGGCACCGGGTCCGTGCCGTACGGGTTCTCGGCGCGACCCATCGCGTCAGAAAGGGCGGAGCTCAGGCAGATCCATTTCGCGATGGCGGGTGCGGCGTTCCTGGTGCTACTCATCGCATGCGCCAACCTGGCGAGCCTCATGCTGGTGCGCGGCGTCGCCAAGCGCCGCGAGATCGCCCTCCGCATGGCCATCGGAGCGGGCCGCCCCACGGTGGTGTGGCAGCTCCTCGCCGAGGCGGTGCTGCTCGCCGTGATGGGGGCGGCGCTGGGTCTCCTGCTCACGCTCTGGGCTATTCCGTTGCTCGGCAGCCAGATGCCGCCGTCCGTTCGCGGGCTAGGCATTGTCCGGCCGCAGCCGAGCTGGCGGGTCTTCGCCGCCGGACTGGTAGCGGGTGTGGGCACGCTCGCGGTGTTTGGGTTGTGGCCGGCGATCCGCGCTTCGAAGGTGGACCTAAGCGAGCCACTGAAGGACGCGAGTGCCAGTACCACCGCTCAGCGTCGTTGGCGCTACAGCCCGCTGGTCGTGGCGGAGGTGTCGTTGTGCCTCGTGCTGGTGATGGGCGCGGTCCTCCTGGCCAAGGCGACGGGCCGGCTCAGCGAGTTGGCGCTGGGCTTTGACCGGGAGAGGTTGCTGCGGGCACGGGTCTGGACCGGTCGCGGGATGGTCCGCGCGGACTCGGTCGAGAGGATCTCGCGTGATCTCCTGGCCCGGGTGGCGGCGCTTCCCGAGGTGCGATCGGTAGCAGCCTTGGGTGGCAGCGGGAGCGTGAGCGCGATGTCGGAGTTCTACGACGGGTACAACGGTCTGCTTCCCAGAACCTCGCGCCACTTTGTGAGCGACGGCTTCCTTGGTACGATGGGTATCCCGGTGCTTGAAGGCCGTGACTTTCTTCCCGGTGACGAGCGTGCCAGCGTGGTCGTCGTGGACCAGGTGGTGGCCACGGCCCTGTGGCCGGACGGTCGAGCGGTGGGGCAACTGATCAAGTTGTCGGGCCCGGAGAGGAACACGCCGTGGGTGCGGGTCGTGGGCGTGGCTCGGGAGGCCTCAGTCGGTGGCCCGCCGGCGGATCCGTATCTGCCCTCGCAGGGTGCCGTGTACCAGGCGTGGCAACCCGAGGGTCGCTACGGCGGTTGGGGCTTGGCGATTCGGACGGAGGGGACTCAGCTCGACGTGAGGGCGGCCCTGGCCCTGCGCCAGGCCATCCGCGACGCACTCCTCGGAGGTCGCGCGCTCTCGGTCGAGCCGTGGCTGAGCGGACTCGATCGCGAAGTTCGAGCTCGACACTTCCTCATCAGCGTGTTCGGCGCGTTCAGCGTCTTCGCGCTGGCGTTGGCCACGGTCGGCCTCTACGGCGTTGTCTCCTACTCCGTGAGCCAGCGGATGCGGGAGTTCGCCGTGCGGATCGCGGTGGGGGCGCCGGCTCGAGACGTGGTGAAGCTCGTGGCCCACGACGGCGCCGTGATGATCCTGGCCGGAACGGGCATCGGCGCGTTCCTGGCCATGTGGGGATCAACCCTCTTGGGCGAGTGGCTGTACAACGTGTATCACACCGACGCCGTTTCACTTGTGCTGGCGGAGGCAGTGTTGTTGCTCGCGGGGTTCGCCGCGTGCGCCCAGCCCGCGCTGCGCGCCATGCGGGCGAACCCCGTGGAGATTCTGCGGGCCATCTGACCGCCCCGTCGGCTCCCGGCGCTCAGTGCATCACGCCTTCCGGCACCACCTTGAATACTTTGTCGTGCGGCCGCACCCGCGTCAGCACCTGGACGCCGATCTCATCGCCCGGCTTCGCGCGCTCGACCTTGTGGTGCTCCACTTCCATGGACCCCACGTCCTCCTCGAAATCGGTCGTGTGACCCAGGAAGTGCACGTGATCGCCCACGGTCAGCTCGCCGTCCACCAGCTTCACGACCGCTACATTGGGCCCCGGGAAGTAGTGGGTGACCATCCCCACGAGACGCTCCGGCATACGTCGCTCCTGCGGCAGACCCCCTAAGGATAGGAAGCCGGGCGCCGGCCGGCCAGACCGACGCCCGTGAAGAAGGCTTACCGAAGATCGCGCCTACCCCTCGTGCATCGTTTTGCCGCCGACCACCGTTCGAACGATCTTGATGTCCTTGAGCTGGCTGGGATCCACGTCGTGCGGATCGGCGCCCAGCATGGTGAAGTCCGCCAGCTTGCCGGCGGTGATGGAGCCCTTGAGGTGCTCTTCCTTCGACGCGTACGCCGCGTTCAACGTGCAGACCTTGAGCGCCTCGTCCACCGTGATCTTCTGGTTGGGCCCCCACTCCCGCCCCCGGAAATCGCGCCGCGTCACCAGGCTCTGGAGCGCCATCATGGGCTCGTAGGGGCCGGGCATATAGTCGGACGCCGCGGCTACCGGAATGCCCGCGTCCAGAAACGACCGGTGGCAGAACATCCAGCGCATCTTCTCGTCACCATACTCGGCCCACTTGTCGCCGTGGTAATAGACGTACGTGTAGAACGGCGTGGGGATGACGCCGGCGGCCTTGATGCGGCCGATCAAGTCCGGGTTCATCAGGGAGCAATGCTCGATGCGATGCCGCATGTCGGGCTTGGGCCACTGCTGCTGTACCCGCTCGTACGCCTGCAACACCATGTCAATCGTCACGTCGCCGTTGGCGTGAATGCCGATGCGCCAGTCATTGCGGTGCGCATCCTCCACCGCTTCGTGGATCTCCTCCTGCGTCATTGTGAGGATGCCGTAATCGTCGGGCCGGCCCACGTACGGCGTGCTCATCCGCATGGTGCGCTCGGACGCCGAGCCGTCCGCGCCATATTTCACCGGACCGATCCGCAACCACTCGTCGCCGAAGCCGGTTCGCACGCCGGCCTCCCGGAGCTGCCCGTAGATCGCGCCGCGCGGGAGGAAGTACATCCGGAACCGCATCTCGCCCGCTCGATAGGCGTCCTGCAGCGCAATGAGCGAGTCGTTGTCGCCGCCGGTCTGGTGTACCGACGTGAGGCCGGCTTTGGTCATCTGCTCCGAGATGAACTTGACGCCCGCCTGGCGGGTCTCGCGGGTCACTTCCTCGCGCCGGCCCACGCGGTTGAACGCGCCCCGCGCCCGCTCCGCCACTTTCCCGGTGAGCTCGCCGTTCTCCTTGTAGAACTTGCCGCCGGCCGGGTCCGGCATCTGGGCCGTGACGCCGGCCAACTCGAACGCTTTGCTGTTATAGACGCCCGTGTGCCCGCCCCGATGCCCCACCATGGCGGGATGGTTGGGCGCCGCTTCATCCAGGTCCTTTCGCGTGACGGGCCGGTCCAGCTTGGTGTCGTCGTACATGTAGCCGGATACCCAGTACCCTGGCGGCGTTTTGGCCGCTCTGGCGCGGAGCGCGGCTTTCACCTCGGCCACGGTGTTGAGGTTCACGTTTACGCCCGTCAGCTCGTTCACTCCGCTGGGGTGGCAGTGGGCGTCAATGAACCCGGGTGTCACGGTCATGCCCGCGGCATCAATGACCTGCGTGCCACGCTGCACCAGGTTACGGATGTCCGCATTGCCGCCCACCGCCAGGAACCGGCCGTGCTTCACCGCGAACGCCTCGGCGCGGGGCGGGGCGGCGTCCACCGTGTACACCCGGGCGTTCACCACCGCGAGGTCGGGTGTCTCGTTGGGCGCGTCCTGCTGCACCGGCGACCCCGGGGCCGCGGGCCACGGGAGGTCGGGAAGGTTGAGGGCCGCGGCGAGGGCGGCGCTTGCCTCGAAGAAGTCGCGTCGGGAGGGGGACATAGAAGCGTTCTCCGTATCCGTGGTCTGTGACTATTGCCGATCCACCGTGGCGCAGGCCTTGCTCATTCGCGCGAGCGCGTCCGCGGTCTCTTCCTCCGTCACGAGTAGGGAAGGGCCCATACGAATAACGTGCCCGTTCAATCCGCCGAGGCCAATGAGCAACCCTTCGTCCCTGGTAGCCTCGAGCAGCGCCTTGGCTTTTTGGGGATTGGGCGTCTTGCTCTTCTTGTCCTCGACGATCTCCAACGCCTGCATCAGTCCCATGCCTCGCACGTCGCCGATCCACTCATAGCGGCGCCCCAGCTCATCCAGTCCTTTGCGGAGCTGCTTGCCGCGCGTGGCGGCGCGGGCGGGGACCTTCTCGCGGACCATCACGTCGTTGGTGGCGATGCCCGCCGCCATGGAAATCGGGTTGCCGCCGAACGTGGAGATGGTCTTGGCGGTCCACGCGGCCGCGATCTCGGGCCGAGTGATGGTGGCACCCACTGGGAATCCGCTGGCGATGCCCTTGGCCATCACCATGATGTCCGGCTCCACGTCCCAATGCTCGATCCCGAACCAGTGATCGCCGGTACGGCCGAAGCCCGCTTGCACTTCGTCGCAGATGAACAGCCCGCCGTAGCGGTGCACGATCTCCACCACGCGCTGGAAGTAGCCGGGCGGCGGTACGATGTAGCCGCCCACGCCCTGAATGGTCTCCGCCAGAAACGCCGCCGGCTTGCCGTTGGTGGTAGTGACGATCAGCTCCTCCAGGTCCCGCGCGAAGGCGTCCACGCAGCTCTCGTCGCAGGGCGAGCGGAACGGGCAACGGTAGGGATAGGGCGACAGCGCGTGCTTGATCCCGGGCACCGTGGTGGGCAACGGGCGCCAGGGCGAGTGCGCGGTGAGATTGGTGGCCAGGATGCTGCGGCCGGAGTAGCCGTACCGGAGTGCGATGATCTCGCTCCGGCCGGTGTACATGGAGGCCAGCACGATGGCCGTCTCGATGGCCTCGGTCCCGCTGTTGGTGAAGAAGGTCTGCCGGAGCTTGCCCGGGGCGATGTCTGCCAGCCTCTGCGCCATCTCGACCTGACCTTCCGTCAGGTACAGCGTGGAGGTGTGGCCCAGCGCGGCCATTTGCTCCTGTACCCGATCCAGCACCTCGGGGTGACAGTGCCCGATCGCGGTGGTGAGGATGCCGCTGAAGAAATCCAGGTATTCGCGGCCGTCCGTGTCCCATACCTTCATGCCGTCACCGCGCGCCATGACCACCGGGTCGGCGTAATACGGCGCGACGCAGGGGAACAAGAACTCGCGATGGCCGGCCTTGATGGCGGCGGCTTGGGTACCGGCTGCTCGTACGACCATGCTTAGCCTCCCCTCACCATCTCGAAATGACCACCCGCTTGTCGGTATAGAACTCGATGGCGTCCCGTCCCTGGGCCTTGAGGTCGCCGTAGAACGAGCCCCGCGAGCCGCCGAATGGGAAGAAGGCCATCGGCGCCACCACGCCGACGTTGATGCCGATCATGCTGATCCCCGCGCGGTAGCGGAACTCGCGGGCCGCCCGGCCGCTGGTGGTGAACAGGGAAATGGCGTTGCCATACTGGTTCTTGTGCACCAGCTCCAGCGCGTCGTCCAGCGAGCCCGCCCGGGCCAGCCCGGCCACCGGCCCGAAGATCTCCTCTCGGCCGGCCGGCATGTCGGGTGTGACATCTTCCATTACCGTGGGGCCAATCCAATGTCCCTCGGGGTAGCGCTCCACCCGCGCGTCCCGACCATCCAGCGCCAGCGTGGCGCCGTCCTTGGCGCCCCCGCCGATGTAGCTCACCACCCGGTCGCGATGCGGGCGCGAAATCACCGGGCCCATGTCCACGCCGTCTTCCAGCCCGTGGCCCAGTGTGAGCGACCGGGCCCGCTCCAGCAGCCGGTCGCGGACCGGACCATAGGCGTCGCCCACGCCCACCACGATGCTGCCCGCGAGGCAGCGCTGCCCGGTGGATCCATAGATCGACGACACTACGGCCTCGGTGGTGGCCTCCAGGTCGGCGTCGGGCAGGACGATCATGTGGTTCTTGGCGCCGCCCAGCGCCTGCACCCGCTTGCCGGATTCTGCGGCCTTGGCGTACACGAACTGCGCCGTTTGGCTGGCGCCCACAAACGACACGCCCGTGATGTCCGGGTGCTCGAGGATCGCGGTCACCGCGTCCCGGGCCCCGTGCACCACGTTGAGCACCCCCGGCGGCAGGCCGGCCTCGGTGGCGAGGTCCACGATCCGCTGATGGGTGAGCGGGTCCTGCTCGCTGGGCTTCAGCACCACGGTATTCCCGGCCGCCACCGCGTAGGGCCAGAACCACAACGGGATCATTATGGGGAAGTTGTACGGCGTGATCACCGCGAAGACGCCCAGCGGCTGGCGGATGGTCTCGCAATCCATGCCGCGGGCGATGTCCTCCAGGGTCTCGCCCATCA
>DATECF010000162.1:0-3918 GCA_035287045.1 Gemmatimonadales bacterium
CCGCGACCGAAGGCCGCGAAGGGCCGAACCGTAGGCCCGCAGCCGCTCCCCGGCCTCCGACGACAGCGAACGCTGACCGCCCGCACCCGTCGTCAACAGCTTCGACGCCCCCGCCGCCGCGTACGCGTCCAGGGCGTAGGCGGCGGCGCCTAACACCACCACGTCCTCCAGGTCCTCAGTCAGCGTCGTCCCCGAGGCGTCAAGGGTGTGTACCTTCCCCCACCGCACCTTCACGTCCTCCCCCGCCACCGGCACCCCATCAATGTGCATCGTCAGCGTCGTGCCGTACACGTCGAACCGGACGTACGAGGGCGGCCACTCGCCGACCGGATACTCGACGGAGTAGACGGCCAGGAGCAGGGTGAGGCCCGAAAGGGAAAGGTTGCGAGTCGTCCCGTCCGCGTCCAGGACGCTCTCCATCTCGCGGGGACGCGCCACCGAGACCTCGCCCACGGCGCGGTCCAGCCAGCGGTCTAGCTCTGCGTCGGTGAACTCCTGAGGGGAAGCGGTGTCGCGAAGGTCCTGGCGGACACGGGTGCGGAGGTCGGAGAGGATAGGCACATCAGGCTACGCCGGCTTACCCGCCGCCTTGACCTTCGCGGCGGGCGGCGGCTCCGGCGGCGGTACCGGAGCCACCAGCACAGCGCCGCAGTTCGAGCATGACCGCCCGTCCTGTTCCAGGAGAACGGTCGTCTGACAGCGGGAGCAGTAGACGCCGGCCACGGCCCACGCCTACCCCACCGACCCGGCGCGTACGCTAGGGGCCACGTAAATCTCCGTCGCGGACAGGATGTAGCCAAGGATGGTGTTCACGTCCCCGGTCGTGCTCGGCGCCGTCTCGGTGTACCCGCCGCCCACACCAGCGCCCTCCTCGTTGTACACCAGGCCGCCCACGGTGCCCGCCGTGAAGCCGCCTATCACGGCCTCCGCGCACACCTCGATAACGTCACCCGACACACCGCCCTCCAGGGCAATGAACTTGGTCTGGATGGCCGTGCCCACCGTCGCCAGCGCGCGCTTCCACCCCGACGAGTAGCCGATGCAGTCACCCGGCAGCACCGTGCCGGACAGCGTCACCTTGAACTTCGGCCCAATGGCCGTGACGTTCCGGGCCCGGCTCGCGTTCTCGGTGAGAGCCACCTAGTTCGTCCAGTCCTGGGTGTCGATGCCCGACAACCGGGCAAGCGCCTTCGTCGACATCAACACCAGCGACATGTACCACTTCACACGGATGCGGCTGGCGTCCTTCGTCTCCAGGGCACCCACGTCCTCGACGGTAAGGCCCTGCCCCCCGTCGATGCCGTGCAGGCCCTCGGCGCCGAACTTGACCCCGAAAATGGACGTGGTGTCGTCTCCCGTCTTGCCCCCGAACCCGCCGTCCACGCAGTCCTCGGTGTCCGTGATGAAGTCGTTAACCAGAATCGGTATGTCGTTGTAGAAGTTGATGGGCCGGTTCAGGCCCGAAGGCTGACTCAGGGCCAGGTCCCACCCCTGCGACCGCGCCAGCTTCTTTATCTGGCGGCGGCTCCGGCGACTCATGATGAGCGCGTCCGGCGGGCCGGGCTTCACCTTGTCTATCATCTCGTCCAGCTTCGAGAACGTCCCCGGGCCCCCGGTCGTCGCCGACCCCGCCAGCACGTCCTGGGCGCCCGTCACGACCCCCAGGATTTCGTGGAGGCCGTCGAAGCCCTTCGCGTTCACGTCGTCAACGTCCCCGTAGATGAGCTCATTCTCAATGGCCCGCACCACGGCCTTGGCCTTCATCGACAGCACCATGGCGCGAAGGTCCTGTTCGTTCGAACGAGTCAGCGCCAGGAACTTGTCCAGGTCGGCGTCGCCGCCCACTATCTTCAGCTTCGCTACCACCTGCGTAACAGTCGGCGTCGACTCGACCCACACGTCCGCCGGGTCGTAGAACTGAGCCGTCCCCAGGGTGTTCTCCCGGTTGTAGGTCAGGGAGTTGCCCAGGACAGTGTCGAAGGGCAGGAAGGCGAACATCGGCGACGCGTCGACTATCTCTTCGACCACGCCCGCCAGCAGCTGAGTCCGGCTGTACTTGTCCGCCTCTACGATGGTTTGAAGCGCCACGACCTACTCCGTCCGCCCAGGCCCAGGGTGCGTCAGCGCCCACGCTATCCGGGCGACGCCCCGCGCCTTCTCAGGCGGCTCTTCCGGCGCCCGGTCGGACCGCTGGCCCGCAGGCCGGAAGCCCATCGGCTGAGGCTTGGCCGCCGCGAGAGTCGTCAACTCCTCGAACGCCCGCTCCCGCACCCCCTGCACGACAAGACGGGCGCTCTCGATGGACGTACGCAGCTCGGCGGCAGTCCCCCCCGTCACCAGCTCGGGCGGCAGGTCCGGGTTCGCCTCTAGCAGCGCCGTCCGCAGGTCCGACGCGGACGACACCCGCAGAGCCTCTAGCTCGGCGGACACCGCGTCCGCGCGCTCGGCGCGGGACCGCAGGCTGGCAACCTCGTCTTCCGTCGGCTCCATTTCGTCAACCAGTGTAGCCCCTTTAACCGATGTGTCAAGCACCCCCGGCGGCCGCCACCGGCGGCACCAGCCGAGACCGCTCCACCAGCACCCCCTCGAACTCCGACTCCGGGTCCTCCACACCCAGGCGGCCCATCGCCGCCTGCGCCGTGCTCAGGGCCGCCCCCACACGCTGCGCCTCCCGCGCCACGTCGGCGTTCGGGTCAGAGGGCGTCAGCGGCCCCCACGTCACCTCCACCGCCCCCGCCGCCGCGTGCGACGTGCCCGTGTACAGGTCCAGGAGGGCAAGCACCATCTCCGACCGCCGCCGGTACACGTCGGCCCGAATGACCCGCTTCCGCCGCACCTTCTGTTGCAACGGCTGCAACTCTATCTCCAGCGCCACGCCCGACAACGACCGGGCGTTGTCCCCGAACGCCGTCCTGGGGACCTCCCCCACGTCGTGCAGGGACCGGTACACCGCGTCCAGATAGTCCAGGTGGACCTTGACCCCACCGCCCGAGAGCAGGTCGAGAAGGTAGGCCTTAGCTCCCTCCGGCATCTCCCACAGGGCGCCCGGCTCCACCGCAATGTCCTGCGACTCCACAACACCAGCCAGCACGGCGATCGGGTTCCCCGACAGCTCGAGGATCCGCGACAGGGCCGTGAAGCACCGGTTGATTTCCTCCGCCACGTCCCGCACCCCCGCCACGTCCGACGAGCCCCACGGCGACTTCGGGACCGGCAGGTTCGGGAAGACCACGTACGGCACGAAACCGTAAGCGTTCGCCACCGGCCCCGACACCACCACATCGTCCTGCCAGACCGTCAGCTCATCCGCCGTCCAGTCCTCGACCACCTGCACCGGCCGACCGCCGGCCGGCGGCGTCACGCTGTACCGCTCGGCCACGCGCTCCGGCGTCCGCCGGTCCACCGGGTCCCGCCACACGAACAGCCCCTGAACGTCCGGCGCCGACACGACGACACGCTCCAACTCCGGCGACCACGTCGCCTTGAACGCCCCGTCCCCCAACACCGCCGCGTCCGTCTCGGTCTCGTAGTCGAGCCGGGGCAGCCCGTTCTCTACCGCCACCGCCGCCAGCGCCAGCTCGGCGCTCCGCGCGGCGGCAGCGCCCGGCTCTCCCACCGCGGCGGGCCGCACGTTCACACGGACATCACTCATCACGTACGACGTCACCTTGTCCACAACGGCCCGAGCATAGTTGAAGGTCACGCGCCGCCTCGCCCGTCCCCGCTCCGCCGGCCATTGCTCTCCGCCGTAGAACGACAGGTTCCGGGCGTAGGCCGCCAGACGCGCCTTGTCCAGCCCGCGAAGCACACGAGGCAGCGACTCACCACTCATTGACGCCTCCCACGCGCTGTACCCAGGGACCTCTCCCCCGCAGCAGCCACCAGCAGCGCCACCGCGTTCACCAGGTCGTCATGACC
>DATECF010000163.1:0-2581 GCA_035287045.1 Gemmatimonadales bacterium
TTACGAATTCTGGATCGGCGCCGACCAGTACATCCCCGTAGCCCGGTCCGATCATCTGGTGCTCGGCATCGAGGGTTGGTTCGACCCCACGCTCCAATTCACCGTGGAAGGGTACCGCAAGACGTTCGCGAACTTGGTGACACCCAACCGGGCGCAGGACCTGCGCCGCCAGGGTGACGAGTTCATTCCCGCCACCGGGAACGCCTGGGGCGTTGACGCCCTCCTCCGGCGCCACCTGGGCGCGGTCACCGGATGGGTCGCCTACAGTTTCACCAAGGCCAAGCGCGTGGCAGAGGGCGTCACCTACCCGCCGGCCCACGACCGGCGCCACACGTTCAACGTGGTGCTCCAGGCGCCGGGGCCACTGGGAAGCGACCTCTCGTTCCGCTGGGGCTATGGCTCGCCGCTTCCCTACACCGGCTTCCTGGGCCAGTGGGATCACCGCTTCTACAGCGCCATCAAGGGGCGGTTCGTGGACGTCACGGAGGAGCCGATCAGCGGGCCCCTCAACGGCGAGCGGTACCCACCCTACTCGCGCCTCGACCTCGGATTCCGCTGGTCGTTCAAGAAGTTCGGCGCCACCTGGGAGCCATACCTGCAAGCAGTGAATCTCTACAACCGACGGAACGTGTTCTTCTATTTCTTCGATTACGGAGATGCCCCACCGACGCGAACCGGCGTCTCGCAGTTGCCCGTGCTGCCAACGTTCGGACTCGAGGTGCGGTTCTGATGCGTCGCCTGGGCCCGCTGCCGTTCCTGCCGTTCCTGCCGTCCCTGCCATTGCTACTCTTGCTGCCGCTGCTTTCCGCGTGCGAGCTGACCGAAGTGACCGTCGCCCCCGGCCACCGCATCGTCGTGGTGCAGTCCGTGATCAGCCGCACCGAACCGTCGCAGTTCGTGATCGTCGAGTACTCTCAGACGGGCGAGGCGACCGGCTTCGGCTTTACCCGCATTCCACCGGGGATTCCCAGGATCCCGATCAGTGGCGCGCGCGTCTTAATCGAACACCGGGGAGGCACTGCGTGCGACGGCCGCGGGGACACGCTGCCGGAGGCGCCGCGCGGCTCAGGCCAGGCCGCGTCAGGAGTCTACAGCGGGCTGGTCTGCCAACCGGGGCCGGGAGATCAGTTGTGGCTGCGCGTGGAGACGCCCGCGGGCGAGGTCGTGACCGGCTCGACCACGGTGCCCGGCGCATCCGGGCGAGAAGTGACGTGGAGCGTGCGACCCTCAGGGCTCGGTTACCCGCTCGCGTTCGATCGCGAGCGCGACACCCTGCGCATTGGCGTGACCGCCGAATCCGGGCGGGCGCTCCAGATCGAGGCGCGAAACGACGCGAACTTCGACGACCTCGCCTTCTTCGTCTTCACGGACACCCTGGGGATCAGCGTCCCGGGAAACCTGGTGAACCCTTTCGAGGGCGACGAAGGTGAGAGCCTGTTCCGGGCGGGCCGGGATTACACGCTGGCGGTGGCGCTGACCGACAGCAACTACTACGACTTCCTGCGGTCCCGCAGTGACCCCTTCACCGGCCGCGGGTTCATCAACCACTTGACGGGCGGGATCGGTGTGTTCGGCAGCGTGGAGACGACCTTCCACTCGCTCCACGTGGTGGCGCCCATTGACGATCCGCGCGAGGGGGTGTATCGGCTCGCCGGCGTGATCGACTCACTCAACGTGGACGCGAGACTCGAGCTGTATCTCGATGAGGTGCAGCGGGACCAGTTCTCCGCCTTCGTGAAGGGCTGGCCGACGAGCCCAGGGCGGTACGTCAATCTGAGCAGCGACGGCAGCTTCCTGCTCGGCGGCTCCGGGGAGATACGCCTCCAGTTCCAGGTGCCCAGTTCCGACACGCTGGGCCCGGCGCTCTACGCACTGCGCGGCGTCCGCTCACAGGGCGGGGTCCCGTTCCCGATGACGGTGAACGCATACCTCCCCGCCCTCCGGGCGACGGTCGTGGACACACTCACAGCGCAACAGATCAGCGGCCCGGGGCTCGCTACGGCTTCCCCTCCCCGCTGACCTTCACCTCCGCCGCCGGGCCGAGCGGCAGCTCGATCTCCTCACCCCACAGGTACCACCCGAACCACTGCCAGTTGTGCCACACGGCGGCGAGCCGCTCCTTGGGCTTGTTGATGCCGTGCCCAAAGCCCTTGTACACGACCATCCTGACCGGCACGTCGCGATCCTGGAGTCCTTGGAACAGCTGGTAGCCGTTGGGAATCGGCACTCGGCGATCGAACTCCCCGTGCTGAATCTGCGCCGGCGTCTTCGCCTGCTTGCTGTAGGTCATGGGCGACGTCTTGGCGTAGATCTGCGGATCGTCCCAGGGCGTGGCCTTGAGATACTGGCGGGTGAACGGGTGGATGTCCGTATTCACGTAGTAAGTCATCCAATCCGAGATCCCGGCGCCCACCGAGATCGCCTTGAAGCGCGTCGTGGTCGTGGTGAGAAACGCCGAGATGTAGCCGCCCTGACTCCAGCCCATGGCGCCCATGCGGGTCGTATCCACCATCCCCAGCTTGACCAGGTGATCCACCCCGGAGAGCACGTCCCACGCGTCGCCCACGCCCAGGTTCCGCGC
>DATECF010000164.1:0-49215 GCA_035287045.1 Gemmatimonadales bacterium
GTCCGCTGCCATGCTGCTCAACTGGATCATTCATATTCTCACAGTAAGGGAGCAGTTCTCACAATAAGGGAACAGAACCGCCTTGCACCCGTTGCCCGCTCTCAGTACTGATTCACTGGGCGCCGTACGCTCCTTGCCGCCTAACACGGAAAGAGCCTGTGTGAAAACGTCACTTTGGCAGAAGTGGCAGCGTTGAAAATCAACAACACTTAGGGGTGCTCAGAAAGGGGTTTTCGCACAAGCTCGAAAGAGACCGTGTGAAAACGCCAGTCTGGCAGCAGTGGCAGCGTTGAAAATCAACGACTTGACGGTGCTCAGAACGGGGTTTTCGCACAAGCTCCAAAGGCAGCGGACCGACGTGTGCGTTTTTGAAGGAAGCCGTTCCTTTGTGCGCCTGCGGAAACCACGATACGTTCATCATCACAGCGCCGGCGAACGAGTCGCCGGCAGCTGATTTGCGGGCCGTTAGCCGGCAGGAGAATGGTCCGTGGAAGCTGAACTGCCCATGCAGGGTGCGGGGGCGCCGCATCTGTGGACGACCTTGGCGTTTGACAACTCACCTGAGCGTGAACGGCAGGCAGACCGATGAACCAAGTAGGTGAGTCACCGTTCCCAAAACGCTGGACCATCGCCAACACGCTCGCCTTGCTGATTAGCTACGTCCTGTACACACCCATAGCGCACGGCCTGTCAGGACCACACCCGCGAGGCCTCAACGCCATTCAGATTCTTATGCATTCCATCGCTCTCGCGATCGTCGCCGTCGCGGTCGCGATCTCGCAGCGACGTGAGCTCAGTCGGTACGTTTCGGTCCCATGGACGCGGGCTCCTTTGGCGGTTATCGGATTCATCTCCGCGTTTTGGGCGGGGTCCTACCAACCGTGGCTCACCGGACCGGATTGGGACATCCTATTCGGATCTTTTGTTCTCGGGAGCGCTGCCTTCCTCGGCGTGGTACCAGCGAGAGAACACAGGGTGGCGGCTATCATTGCGGTGCTTGCGTTTCCCGTCGGGTGCTTCCTTGGCCAGGTGATGATTCTCGGCGTTGTGGTGGCTATCGGGATCGTTCCAGACCTACAGGCGAGCATGGTGCAACACAGCGTGTACTGGATCAGCGTAGGCGTCTCGATGGGCGCGATTGGAGGCTGGATTAGCGGACTGGCTCTCCGCCGCATGCTGCCAAACACGAGTGATCGTCCGCTGTAGGACCACCCCTGCAAGCGATGTCACCTCAGACGGCTGACGCGGGTCAGCGAAGAGGGAGAGGCACGATGCCGCTTTATCTAACGAGATTCAGCTACACGCCGGAAACGTGGGCCAGACTAAGCCGGAACCCGGAAGACCGCCGAAAGGCCGCTCAGGCGTACATCGAGTCGGTTGGTGGCAAGCTCCACGGGTTCTGGTACGCGTTCGGCACGTACGACGGTTACAACCTCTGGGAGGCCCCCGACAACGTGTCCATGGCCGCGGTTGCGATGGCAATTAGTGGCGGCGGCGCGCTGAGTTCGTTGGAAACGACAGTCCTCCTGACAGTCGACGAAGCCATGGCTGCCATGCGTAAGGCCGAGCAAGTCCGGTACCGAGCGCCCGGCGCCTAGGGGCTGCCGCGCGCCCCTCATGAGATCAAGCCGTGTATTCCCTTGGCCGCTCCTCGGAATGGTCGCGATGGCGTGCGCCGGACCAATCACTAGCTCACGCCCTACTGTGGGCGCAGCCCTGGACTCTGCGTCCGACACGCTCCTTGATCGATTACGGGCGATATACGACTCTGGCTTCGCTCACGTGATGGCTGCGGTACCAGACTCGGCTGCCGAGCCAGGCCTTTGGCCACTCTGGGCATTGGGTCGCTTCAAACGGAATGCCGTTAGCTGGGCCAGATTAATCGGCAATGGCTATTATCCACTCCGGGAAGGTCCGGCCGCCGCCGGGTGGCTCGCGATAGTCCCGCCCGGCCACCGGATGCTGCGATCCATGCCCAGCGGTCTCGCCCTGGACCCCTCCCCCACAATCCATGTTGTGCGCATTCGGCCCGATGAGGTAACTCCAACTTGGGCTGGCCTCTTTCTTGTACACGAGGTGATGCACCTTGCGGACCGGGCCCTCGGTGCCGAGCCTCCCCGGCCGACTAGGCATCAGTTCTTAATGAGTGAGTTCAGGGCGTACGAGCTGGAGTTGCTAGCGGCGGACCGTCTCTCCGCTGGACGCCTCCGCCTTGCCCTGGATATCGCCCTGGACGTCGCGCAGCCTACCTCCCTTCAATCATTGGTTTCTGAGGCGCGCGCCCTTGCCGCCGCTCAACACGAAGCATTCGCGGCCCTTATCTCCCCAGAGCGACCCAATTCAAGCACATCGATGCACTCATGCGCTCCAGTCGTCACCGTTAGCCATGTCTGAGCAACCGGGGACATAGCTGACAGAATGTCCGGGGACATCGCTGACCCGCCGCGCCAACCTTACCGTCCCCCGGTCCGCTACGATACTGCCTGAGGCGTCCCGCCAGCGTATCTTCGGCACACGTCCCCAGTGACGGGGGACGCTGTCGTCAAGAGCCAGGAGAGCCCCGCGCCATGCCGCCACGAGCTACGCAGCCACTGATTTCCCTCGCGGTCCTCGCTACCCTCTGCGCCACCGCCGCGGCGCAGACCCCAGCGCCGCCGGTCGAGCGCGCCATCCGGCGCGACATTCCCCTCACCGACGCCATTCGCCGCGCCTTCGCCGCGGGCACCCGTGACTCCACCGGCGGCTCCGGCCGAAACTACTGGCAGCTCCGGACGGATTACACCATCTCCGCCCGGCTCGACCCCGCCACCTCGCGCATCACCGGGCGGGAATCGGTGCTCATCCACAACAACGGTCCGGACTCGCTCGCCCAGCTTGGCCTTCGGCTGGATCCGAACATCCTCCTCGGCCACACGCCGCGGGCCCACGGCTGGGTGCCGGCCGAGAACAACGACGGCATGGTGATCACCAGCATGCGGGTAAACGGGCAGCCCGTGAATCTGTCCCCGCCCACCGCACCACCCCGGGGACCGGGCCCCAACCCGGCGCGGCCCACGGAGGCCCGCGCACTGGGCCTCAACGCCACGTCGGCGCGCATCGCGCTCTCGACTCCCATCGCCAGGCGATCCACCGCCACCCTCGAGATCGATTGGAGCTTCAAGCTGCCCGGCGGTCCCGGCCAGGGACACCGTACGACCATGCGCTGGGGGGATACGCTGTATCAGCCCACGCAGTGGTATCCCCGCGTGGCCGTGTACGACGACCTCCGCGGGTGGGATACCGAGGTGTATCTAGGCCCGTCTGAGTTCTATAACAACTTTGGGCGCTTCGACGTGAAGATCGACGTCCCCGCGGGGTGGATCGTGAGCGGGACCGGAGTGCTTCAGAACCCCCAGGAGGTCCTGACGCCCGCGGCGCGCGAGCGCCTGGCCCGCGTCCTCGAATCGGACGACGTGCTGACCATCGTGGGACCGGACGAGATTGGGCCCGGCAAGGCCACGGCGGCCGGCGATCGGCTGGTCTGGCACTTCGTCGCTGACACGGTCAATGACTTTGCCTGGGCCACGGCCAAGAAGTACGTCTGGCAGGCCACCCGCGCGACCATCCCGGGCAAAGGACCGGTCCCCATTCACATGGTCTTCCTCCCGGGACGCGCGCAGCTCTACGCCAACGCCGGGCCCATCACCCGCCACGCGCTGGAGTTCTACTCCAGGCTCTGGTTCCCCTACCCGTTCCCCCAGCTCACGCTCCAGGACGGCCCCAGCGCCGGCATGGAGTACCCCATGGTGATCAACTCCAACCAGGGAGCGGCCGACCACGAGACCGGACACCAGTGGTGGCCCATGACGGTTTCCAACAATGAGACCGTGTACGGTTGGATGGACGAGGGGTACAACCAGTACATGAACATCCTGTCGCGCGCCGACACCCGCGGTGAGCCGGCGGACCTCGACGGCCTGGGACAATCCTACGGCCGGATCAGCGGAAGCGAGGCCGAGCCGCCGATGATGTGGAACGCCAACTACGCGGGTCCGATGTACGGCTTCCAGACCTATTCCAAGACGCCGCTCATGCTCTCCATGCTGGGCGGCATCGTGGGCGACAGCGCGGTGCAACGCGCGCACCGCCAGTGGGCCCAGGCCTGGATGTTCAAGCACCCCTCGCCCTGGGACTACATGTTCTTCATGAGCCGCGCGCTTGAGCGCAACCTGGGTTGGTTCTGGTACTATTGGCTGTTCACCACGGAATCGGTGGACGGATCCATTGCAAACGTGGCCCCGGCCGGCGGTAAGACCACGGTCATCGTCCGGCAGGACGGTCAGATGCCGTCACCGGTGGTGCTCCAGGTCCGGTTCGTGCCCGCCGGACCGGCGGTCAGGCCCATGTCGAACGCGGTGATGTTGGACGATCGCACCGCGCTGGTGACCTATCCGGTGGACGTGTGGTTCTCGGGGAGCCGCGCCTTCACCGCCACGCTGGACTTCGGCGGGCGGACCATTGAGAGGGTCACGCTGGACCCGTACTGCCGTTTCCCGGATCGCGACCCCGGCGACAACGTCTGGCCTCGCGATGCGGCGGCGTCCTCACGGGCGGCGAGAGGTTGTCGTGACTGAGGCAGCGGCCCATGCGGCGGTGGTGGCGCAGGCCATCAAGGCCTCCGGCGTACTGGTGCGGATCGAGCCCGGCGAGTTCGTTCGCATTGTGGGTCAGCAGGACGAGCCGCTGGTGATTCGCGCGCGGGGTGGGGTCTTTAAGAAGTACTGGCGCTACCTCGTCGGCTACAAGGGGCTGGCCTTCCTGGCCGATTCCCCGGATCACCTGCCCCTGCCGGGCCGCGCCCAGGTCAT
This sequence comes from Gemmatimonadales bacterium, assembly GCA_035287045.1. Lineage (GTDB taxonomy): Bacteria > Gemmatimonadota > Gemmatimonadetes > Gemmatimonadales > GWC2-71-9 > JACPAP01. Next base: position 4,848 of record DATECF010000164.1, read on the forward strand.
GGACGCGAAGCAGATCTGGATTCCGAGCTGAGCTGGAGGAGAGCATGCGAAGCAGGTTACTGATATTGGCCGCGGCGACGGCCGCTCTGACATTCCCGACCATCTTGCCGGCGCAGGGCCGGCGCGACGCCGGGAACGCCATCCACATCGCGTTTGAGCGATACACCCTGCCCAACGGCCTCACCGTCATCCTGTCGGTGGACCGGACCATCCCGCAGGCCGCGGTGGACGTCTGGTATCACGTGGGCTCCAAGAACGAAGCCCCCGGGCGCACCGGGTTCGCCCACATGTTCGAGCACGTGATGTTTACCGGCTCGGGCCACGTGCCCTACGGCCTGCACGACCGGCTCACCGAGGGCGTGGGCGGGAACAACAACGGCTCGACCTCGAACGACCGGACCAATTACTTCGAGAACGTGCCCAGCAACTACGTCGAGAGCGCGCTGTGGCTGGAATCGGACCGGATGGGGTTCCTGCTCGATCAATTGGACGAAGCCAAGTTCATCGCGCAGCGCGATATCGTGCAGAACGAGCGCCGCCAGGGCATTGACAACCAGCCCTACGGACGCGCGTTCGAGATCCTGACGGCGGCTACCCTGCCGGCGTCGCACCCCTATTCCTGGCCGGTGGTCGGCTACATGGCCGACCTGCAGCAGGCCACGGTAGAAGACGTCAAGCAGTTCTTCCGAGTGTACTACGCACCGTCCAATGCCACCCTCGCCATCGTGGGCGATTTCGATCCCGCGCAGGTGAAGCGCTGGGTAACCAAGTACTTCGGCGATCTGCCCCGGGGGGCGCCGATCACCCGGCCCTCGGTCCCGCCCGTGACGGTGAGCGACGAGCAGCGCCTGGTGTTCGAGGACCGGGTCCAGGTGCCCCGCGTCTATCTCGCGTGGCCGGGCGCCGGCGACGATAGCAATGACACCCCCGCGCTCGATTTTCTGGCCCAGATCCTCTCCGGGCCGCGCACCGCGCGCCTCACCAAGGCGCTGGTGTACGACCAGCAGTCGGCGGCGACCGTGAGCGCCTTCAACGACACCAATGAAGGGTTCGGCAGTTTCTTGATTTTCATCACGCCGCGGCCGGGACACACACTCGCGGACCTGGAGGCCAGCGCGGATTCCATCATCGGGCGGTTGCAACGCGACGGGCCCACGCCCGATGAAATGCAGCGCGCCGCCGCCGGCCTGGAATTCGGATTCGTCTCCGCGCTCGAATCCAACCTCGGCCGGGCCGAGATGCTGCTCTCCGGGTCGGTCTTCCACGGCGACCCGGCGCACTACCGGACCCAGTACGCCCGGCTCAAGGCGGTCACCGCGGCGGACGTGAAGCGGGTGGCGAACACGTACCTCGGCCCGGGGCGCGTGGTGCTGAGCATCGTGCCGCAGGGAAAGCCAGAACAGGCCTCGAAGCCGGACCGCAGCCGCAACGTCAGCGTCTCGCCGGACGGCGGGCACTACATCATGGAGGCCAAATGATGCGCCCCGCGATGGTACTCGTGAGTCTCCTCGCGCTTCAGGGCGCGCCGCTGGCCGCACAGGAGCGCTTCGACCGAACCGTTCCTCCCACGCCCGGCCCCACCCCGGCGATCCGCGTCCCCACCTGGACCCGCACCACACTGGCCAACGGCGCCCAGCTGGTGGTCACCGAAAAGCACGACCTGCCACTGGTCGCCTTCAGCATCGGCTTCGTGGGTGGCGCCTACAACTTCGAGCCGGCCGGCAAGCTCGGCGTCGCGTCGTTCACCGCGCAGATGCTGAGCGAAGGCACCGCCTCGAAGACGGCCGACCAGCTCTCGGAGACCCAGCAGATGCTGGGCACGCAGATCTCGAGCGGCGTGAGCGGCGAGGGTGGCAGCCTCGGCTTCACGTCCCTCAAGGACAAGTTCGAGCCGGCGCTGGCCCTGCTGGCGGACATGCTGACCAACTCCACGTTCCCCGCCCCGGCGCTGGAGCGGATCCGAGGGCGCACGCTGGTCCAGCTGCAGCAGGCCAAGGACCAGCCCAACGCCATCGCCTCCAACGTGTTCGCCAGAGTGGTCTACGGAAGCGCGCATCCCTACGGGCGGGTGGTGAACGAAACCACCGTGCAGGCCATCACCCGCGACGACATCGTGGCCTTCCACGCGGCGTACTTCCAGCCGGGGCGGGCGGTGATCTCGGTGACCGGGGACGTGCAGCCGGCGGCCGTGCAGGCGGTGGTGGAGAAGGCGCTGGCGGGGTGGCCGGCGGGCGGCGCTCGCCCCACGTGGCAGTACCCCCCGGCACCGCCTTCACAGGCGACGACCATCTATCTGGTGGACAAGCCCAACGCGGCGCAGTCGGTGTTCGCGATCGGGCTGCCCGGCCCAGCGCGCGACACGCCGGACTTCTACGCGATCCAGGTCATGAACCACCTGCTGGGCGGCCTGTTCCAGTCGCGGCTGAACCACAATATCCGCGAGGTGAAGGGCTACAGTTACGGCGTGGGGTCGAACTTCGCGTTCGGGCGGGGGCCGGGCGCCTTCCGCGCCGGCGGCGGCATCATGACCGCCAAGACGGACAGCGCGCTCATCGAGTTCATGAAGGAGTTCCGCGGCGTGGCCGGCGAGGTGCCCTTCACCGACGACGAGATCACCCAGGGCAAGGAATCGCTGATCCAATCCCTGCCGAGACGATTCAGCTCGGTCAACGGAATCGGATCCTCGGTCTCGAGCATCTTCACGCAGGATCTGCCGCAGAGCTTCTATCAGGATTATCCGGCGAACATCAATGCGATCACCCGGGACGATCTAGTGCGGGTGGCGAGGAAGTACGTGGACCTGCAGCACCTCAACATCGTGATCGTGGGAGACCGGGCGGTGGTGGCGCCCATGCTTGAGGCGACCGGGATCGCGCCCATCGTGCGGCTGGACCTGGAGGGCCGGCCCGTGCCCATCCCGTAGGGGCCGCAGGCCCTGACGCTATAACGCCCACCGGAGCGAGACGCTCGCCGACCCCCACCGCCAGCTTGCCGACGTGACGGCCGCCGCCGTGGCGAGCGGGGCGTCGTAGGCTTCCACCTCCAGCACCAGGTCGCGGCCCGGCTGCAACCGGAGCGTCGAGAACCCCCAGAGCCGGAACGCGCCGCGCCAGGAACCCACGGGCGCCCCGTGCGGCGCCACGCGCTGCACCCCCAGCCCCACGTCGAGCGCCACCATCAGGTCCGGTGATGGATACACCTCGGCGTAGCTTCCGGCTTCCGCGATTTGCGCCCGCCGTGGCGCGAAGTACCCGCTGCTGGACGGCTCGGCGTAGGTCAATTGGGTCACCTGCCCCGAGACCTCCACGGCCTCGCTGACCGGCACCGCGACGCCGCCACCCAGCAGGCTCCTCCGGTTGGTTTCCAGCACCGCGTCGAGCGCGCCCACCCGGCCCATCGCTCGAAGCCACACCGGACCGGCGGGCACCTCGACCTTGCCGGAGACTTCGGAGCGGGTGACGCGATTGGCGATCAGGATGGGGCTGACGGCGAGGGGCTCATGGCGGCCGCGGAGGTCCACGCGAGGCCCGTTGCCGGGAGCGCGAACCCGCAGGCGTAGGTCCGCCGCGGGCAACGTGGCGGTGGCGAACGCCCGGGCGCTGGATTCCACGTGGCGGACGCCGCCGCTCCATTCGAGGGTCAGCCCGGCGCGGGGACGCCAGCGGCCGTACGTCGAGATGGCGGCGTCGCTGCCGGTATCCAACCCGTCGGCGAGGGTGCCGCGATCCGCCGCGATCCCCACCCGAGCGCCGTCGGCCGGCGCCACGTCCGCTCGAAGCCCCACCCGCGAGAGCACATGACCGTCGGAGTCGCGGCTGCCGCCGACCACCGGCTCCAACGCCGGCGCGGCCTGGGCCCGGGCCAGGGCCAGCCGGGCGGCCACGGCATCGTTGGGTTCCAGGGTGAGCGAGCGTTCCAGGGCGCGCGCCCCCGCCGCAGGACGGCCGGCCTTCAGCTCTTCGCGTCCCAGCTCATACCAGGCTTCCGCGTCGTCGGGATGTTCCGCCAGCCAGGCGGTGTAGAGGTCTCGTGCCTGGTCCGTCCGGTTGGAGCGCGCCAGGAGCCGGGCATGACCGATCGTCGAGTCCCGCCCGTTCTGCGCCTGTGCCACCGCGGCCTCGAGGACGAACAGGCTGAACGCCAGGACGGCCGCGCGACACCCGCGCGCCGGGATCACGCCGCCGGGCGCGCTATGTGGGATGGGTTCCGTGAAGCCGGCTGAGCAGTGCGCGGGGACCTCCATCTCCTCACCGCCCCGAGAATCTCCACGGCGCCCACGATGGCGGCAAGGGTGCCGAGCGCCAAGAAGACCGAGGCGACCTTCAGCATGTTCCCCGAGCGCCCGGCGAGGCCGGGAACCGCGTTGAGCGCCGCCGCCACCGCCGGCACGTGGCTCAGCATCAACCCGATCAGCCACCCGGCGAGCCAGATCCCGCCCAGGACGCCCAGGGCCATCAGGCCCTGCCGGCACACGACGGTCCGGGAACGCCGGGTGCTGGTACCGGCCTTCACCCGGTAGGCCTCGCGCAACGGCATGAGCAGGGCGCTCACCAGGTAAAACAGCCCGCCCACGCCGGTGCCCGGGAGTCCGACCGACATGTCAGTGCCCTTTCTCGTACACGCGGAGCGAGCGCCCCGCGAACAATTCGGCCCAGGCGGCGCGGAGGAAGAACACGCCGTTCACGGTTCGCAACACAAAGAACGCCGGCAGGCTGGCCAACGCGCGGGACAGCTCGCGCCGCGGAATCGCCCCCGCCAGCACCGGCACCATCACCGCCGGCACGTCGATCACGTAGCCCAACAGCAGCCAGGGCGCCTCGAGCACCACCGCGAGCACCGGCAGCAGGAACAGATAGACCACCGACGCCACCAGCGCATCCCAGAACGCCACCGCCACCGAGGAGCGCAGGAAGGGTACGTCCAGCAGGTCCTTCCAGTGGAGCTTGACGTTCTGCACGAAGCCGTGCGACCAGCGGCGCAGCTGCCGGGACATGAACGTGAAGTTGTGCGGCTCGATGGGGAAGCTGTTCGCCTCCGGCACGAACCGTACGTCCAAGCCGGCGCGGTAGAAGCTCCAGGTGAGGTCCATGTCCTCGGCGAGGGTGCGGTTGGACCAGCCTCCCACCCGCCGGAGCGCCTCGGTGCGGTACATCGAGAAACAGCCGGAAGAAATCAGCGGCTTCCCGTAGTAGTCCTGGATCTGCTTGTAGAAAGTGAACGCGAAGAGATATTCGATGTACCGGCCGCGCTCCCATACCGACTTCACCCGACGCGGCAGCACGAATCCGCAGGCTGCAGCGACGTTCGAGTCGTCGAGCGCGGGAAGCAGCCGCTCGATCGCGTCGGGCGCCAGCGTGGTGTCCGCGTCGATCGCCATGGCGAGGAAGGTTCGCACGTGGGGCAGCGCGAACATCTGGGCCCCCGCCTTGGACCCGGTGTTGGCCGGCGGCGTCAACACGGTCACACCAAAGGCGCGCGCCACGTCCGCGGTGCCGTCGGTCGAGCAGTCGTCCACCACGATGATCTCGGCCGGCGGGCGGGTCTGCGCCAGCAGGCTTTGAATCGTGTCGCTCACCGTCGCGCCCTCATTGTACGCCGGCACGATCACCGTGACGGGCGCGACCTCCCTGGCGGCGGGCCGCGCCGACCCCTGCGCGCGACTCCGTCGTCCCGGGCGACGCTGCTTCGTTCGGAGCGGCCGCACGGCGGTCATGAGGGTGGCTCGAGTCTCCGTGTGATTTGGATCACCAATGCGTTAACCATCGGACGGTCCCCCATCATACACGCTAAGGCCGTCCGCTCACAGTGAGAGACTGCAATCAGACGACCTTTGTAACGGCGGCTGGGAGGCAACCGGGTGGGCGTCGGGGATGCAACTGTCTGTGATAAAGACCTTTACTGCCCCCGTTTCCACTCCAGCGCCGACATTCGCGTGATTCCCGGGTAGGGGACCGCAGGTCCCTTGATCATCCGCCACAACACCCGGTTGAACAGGTCCTCGTCCGCGATGTCCTCGAATCGGAGGTCGAGCCCGCGGCTCGCCTCGGCGTCCGGCCCGGACGTCGGGTTCCGTTGATCCAGCGGCATCGCCGGGGTCAACGCCTGGTAGGGCGTCAGGTCCGGCGTGGTCGCCCAGATATTCCGAAGCGGCCGGCCGAAGTAGTCGAACTGGGAGAGCGAGCCCAGGCCCAGGATCTCGGTCATCGTCGCGATGGCGTCGGTGGTGTTGGTCCAGCGACGGATCACCCCCGGACGATTGTACGGCGAAATCACCAAGAACGGCGCACGATGGGAGTCCACATGGTCCGGGCCGTTCTGCGAGTCATCCTCCAGCACGAACACCACGGTGTTCGTCCAGAACGGCGTAGTGCTCAACGCCTCGATCATCCGGCCCAGCGACAGGTCGTTATCCGCCATGTACGCCTGCGGAGTGGGCTGCCCCGCCGAGCCACCTGCGGTGTGATCGTTGGGCAGCCGGACGATCTGGAACTGCGGTAGGGCCCCCTTGGCCGCGAATTCCCGGAGCTCCTCGATCCAGACGTCGGCGCGGACCTGGTCCGGAATACCCAGGTCATAGCCCGGGAAGCGGCGGTTGGTGTTGGCGGCGAGGAACGGCTTGTTGCCCCGATATCCCGGCGGCATGCGCTCAGTCTCCCCGACGTACTCCGGCACCACGAATTCCCCGTAGTTGCGGAAGGTGATGCCTGCCTGCTGCGCCAGGTCCCAGAGATAGCCGCTGGCGGGCTGGTTCACGTCCTCGAGGCCGCTGTCCGACGGCACTCGGCCGCGATTGGTGCCCTCGTAATCGTAGGTGCGCCCGCGACCCGAGTAGTTGGACGGTACGGTCTTCTGGAGATAGTCGGTGGTGTACGCCGCCATGGACCAGTTGTGCCCGTCCGGGCTCGCCTCGGCGTTCACGAAAAAGCGATCGAACAACCCGAACCGGTCGGCCAGGGCATGGTGGTTGGGCGCGATGTCTCGACCGAAGAACACCAGGCTGGAGTCGCCGTCCCCCTCCGCCATGTCGCCGAAGACCTGGTCGTAGGTCCGGTTCTCTTTGATGATGTAGATAACGTGCTGGAACGGCGGGTACTGCGCCCGGTTCCGGACCCGCTGGTCCCATCGATTCGCGCTCCCCACGGTCGCCGAATGCCGCGCCAGGGCCGGGCCCCGCATCTCGGCCGGTGCCAGGGTCGTGAGCGTGCCGGACAGCTGCCCCATGGTGTAGCTGGGCTCCCCCGGCAGGCGGCGAATATCGGGCGTGGGGAAATCCGGGTTGGGCCGCGTACCCCGCCCTTTCCCGTTGGCGACCAGGAGGGTGTCGCCCGCCAGGGCCAGCGCCGTGGGATACCAACCCACTGGGATCCGGCCGGCGAGCCGATCCACCCGCGGCGAGTTGGGCCGGGCGACGTACCCGCCGGTCTCCGGCGAGAGGTCGAACACGGCCACGGCATTGTTGTCCGCCTCGGCCACGAAGAGACGGGCGCCGTCCGCCGAAAGGGTCAGCGCGTTGGGCGTGCTGCCCTCGCTGGGGCCGTCGGGCGCCGGGTCCAGCAGCTCGGCGACCACCTTGCGGGCCCGGGTATCCACCACCGCGGTCCGGTCGGTACTACCGGAGACCGCGAACAGGCGCGACCCGTCGTGATTGAGCAGCAGGGCAGAGGGGTGGCGGCCCACCCTGATGCGGCCGGCGTCTTCCAAGCCGCGGGCCGCGGGCCGGAACACCGAAACCGTGTGTCCCCCCCACGCCGAGACATACACGGTGCCGTCGGGCGCGACGACCACGCCGTAGGGATACCGCTCCGTGGCGAACCGCGCGGTGACGCGTCCCGTGGCCAGGTCCACCACGGCCAGCGAGTCCCCCAGGTTCTCCGCGACGTACAGCGTCCGCCCGTCCGGCGAGAGGCCGAGGCCGCTAGGATAACGCCGCCCGGCGGCGCGCGGCCCCTTCGGCGCGATCGCCAAGCTGTCACGGAGCGCGGCGCGACCGCGGACCCAGGCGTAGCGGTACACCACGTCCTGGTTGCCGCCGGACGCGTACAGCGTCCGGCCGTCGGGTGCCAGGGCCAGCCCCAGGAACGCCGCGGGCTGCTCGATAGTCTGCACCACCCGTCCGGCGGCCCGGTCCACCACCTGAATGCCCTGCTCTCGCCAACCGTTGAGCAGCAGCACCGCGTAGCGCCGATCCGGGGATATCGCCATGGCCAGCGGCAACGAGCCCACGTCAATGGAGGCGCCGGCAGGCTCGAGGCGCACGCCGGTGGGAAGCTGCTGCGCGGCCGCGGGTCGCGCGGCCACGAACACGGCGCCGACGACCAGGGCGCCTCGGGTGATGGGTGAGAGCGCAGGCATGCGGTGCATAATCGACACGTTACATTCCCTTCGCCATGGACGCGACCTACGAGCGAGTGCTGATCGTGGGGGCGGGTCCCATCGGCCTGGCCTGCGCGATCTCAGCCAGGCGGCGCGGGATCGACCCCCTGGTGATTGACGCCGGCGCCGTGACACATTCGATCGTGCGCTACCCGACCGGCATGGTGTTTTTCACCACGCCCGAGCGGCTGGAGATCGGCGGACATCCCCTCGTGTGCGCCGGACCCAAGGCCACCCGGGAAGAGGCGCTGAAGTACTACCGCGGCGTGGCGAGGGCGGAGGGCCTGCGCGTCCGGACCTACACCAGCCTGACGAGCGCCTCCCGCACGAGCGACCGCATCCACTGCGAGATCGAGGCTCGTCTGGGCCCATCCGGACTCGCCTGTGATCGCCTGATCCTCGCCACCGGATACTTCGACCACCCCAACCGGCTCGACGTGCCCGGCGAGGATCTGCCCCACGTGAGCCATTACTTCGACGATCCCCACTTGGGGTATGGCCAGGATGTCGTCGTCATCGGCGGCAAGAACTCCGCGGCCGAGGCGGCCCTCCAGTTGTTCCGCGCCGGCGCACGGGTGACGCTGGTGTACCGCGGCCGCGAGTTTCCCTCCACCGTGAAATACTGGCTGCGCCCGGACCTCGAGAACCGGATCAAGGCCGGCGAGATCACGGCGCGGCTCGGCGCCACGGTTACGGACATCACGCCGGCCGAGGTGGGCATTCGCCCGGCCCACGGCGCCGCCGAACGGATCACGGCGGACCGGGTCTACGCGCTGACCGGCTTCCACCCCGATTTCGAGCTGTTCGCGCGGCTGGGCATCGCCTTCGATGAGGACACCGGCAAGCCCCGGATCAACCCGGAAACGCTGGAGACCAATGTGCCCGGCGTGTACCTGGCGGGAAGCCTCACGGCCGGCCGGAAACTTTCCGAGGTGTTCATCGAGAACGGGCGGTTCGACGGTGAGAAGATCTTCGGCGACGCCGCCAGCCGCGCCCACGCCGCCAAGGCTTACGCCGAGACCCGACGCGAGCCGGCGGAATAGACCGAAAGCGCCTTCGCCAGCCACACCGTGTACCGCTCGGGATGGGTCACGAGGTCCCGTGTGAGTTGATCCACGTGGGTCCACCCCCACTCCGCCACTTCCGCGGGATCGGGCCGGGGGTCACCGTCGAACCGGCCCGCGAAGACGTGGTCGAACTCGTGTTCCGTGAGATCCCCCAATCGGGCGCGGTACAGGAATCCTCCAGCGGCCTCGAGCCGACACTCGAACCCCATTTCCTCTCGCAACCGTCGCGTCGCCGCCGCTCCGGTATTCTCTCCCGGGCGCGGGTGTCCGCAACAGGTGTTGGACCACAGGCCCCCCGAGTGGTACTTCGACTGGGCCCGCCGTTGCAGCAGCACCCGGCCCTCACGATCATGCACGAACACGGAAAACGCGCGATGCAGCGCGCCGCGGCGATGCGCCTCGAGCTTCTCAAGCTCGCCCACCGGCGCGTCGCGTTCGTCCACCAAGATGACGCGTTCCCCTTGGTCCATCGGAACTAAACTACATGCTATCGGCCGCGACCGCTGCTGGTGGGACAGGATGGACGAAGGGGGGTGGGGGAAACCACCGTGAGGTAGTCAGCCGGCACCGGCCTCGGTATTCCCCGGGGGCAGCGCGGAATGGGTTCTCCGGGAGCGACGACACCGAGCGGGACGCCGTCGGCGCACTCCTCGGGGTCACAACAGGTGTCGCAGCTTCGCTTGAACGAGCGGAAGCCCGCAAGCTCGACATCCGGCGCGAGATACCCGCTCTTGACCGGCTCGTCACGCATCAGGTCGGTGCTGAGATACTTCTTGTTGTCGTCCGCGAATACCGTCACTGCCACCGCGCCCTCCCCCAGGACCTCCAGCACTTTGAGCGCGGCCACGAAGTTCGCCCCCGACGAGATTCCCACCGCCAGCCCGAGTTGACGGGCCAGCCGTTGGGCCATGAGGATCGCGTCTCCATCGTCTACTGCCACGACCTGGTTCAGGTAGTCCAGGTCCACGATGGGCGGGATGAACTCGTCCGAAATGCCCTGGATGCGGTGCTGGCCCGCGCAATGGCCGGTGGAGAACGTCGGCGAGCTGGCCGGCTCCACCGGGAACAGCCGCACCCGGGGCATCATGCCGCGCAGGTAGCGGCCCACTCCCATCAGGGTTCCCCCGGTTCCGACACCGGCCACGAATGCGTCGGGGACCATCCCCCGGAAGGCAAGCTGGGACCAAATCTCGGGACCGGTGGTTTGCTCGTGCGCCTCAATGTTGTGGTGGTTGGAGAACTGCCTCGGCAGGAACACCTCGTCCGTCCCGGCGGCCAGCTCCTCGGCGCGCTGGATGCTGCCCAGGAAGCCGCCTTCGGCCGCGCTCACCAGGTGCACGTCGGCGCCCAGGAACCGGATCAGGTTGATCCGTTCCGCGCTCACCCAGTCCGGCATGTAGATCTCCACCGGGTGCCCGAGTGCCCGCCCCAACGCGGCGAAGGAGATGCCGGTGTTGCCGCTGGTCGCTTCGGCGATCCGCGCACCCGGACGGAGCGTGCCGTCGGCACGCGCCCGGCGCAGGATGTGCCAGGCCATGCGGTCTTTCACGCTGCCGGTGAGGTTCAGGTGCTCCGCCTTGGCGTACACCAACCGCCGCCGCCCCTGGAAGGTGCACTCGATCTCCAGGAGCGGAGTGTTGCCGATCAGACTCTTGAGCCCGAGAAAGCGGTCCGGCACGCCGTCCTCCGCCAAGCGGGGGGTCGGCGAGGAACCTAGAGGTGCGGGTATGAAAGGATGATGAAGTTACTTGGCGCGTTCGAGGTAGGTGCCGCTCCGCGGGTCCACCCGCACGCGATCGCCTTCCCCGAGGAAATCCGGCACCTGGATGGTGACGCCGTTGTTGAGCTTAGCGGGCTTGGCGCTGGCGGTCTTGGTCGCCGTCCGCATCACCGGGGAGGTCTCGACGATGGTGTACTCGCCCACCGCGGGGAGCTGGATCCCGATGGGGCGGCCGTCGAGCATCTCCACCTGAAAGTGCATCTCCGGGTCGAGCCAGGGCGCGGCGTCCCCGGCCGCTTCTTCGTCCAAGGTGAACTGCTCGTAACTGTGCGCCTCCATCACGTGCACCCCGGTGTTGTCCCGGTACAACACCTGGCACTCCCGGGTCTCGACCCGGGCCTCGTCCAGGAAGTCCGTGGCGCTGACCCGCTGGTCGAATGTGTTACCGGTGACCAGGTTCCGCAGTCTCAATTGTACGAACGCCCTCAGATTGCCCGGGGTTCGATGCTGAAAATCCATGACGCGGCAGGCCTGACCCTCGATGATCACGATATGGCCGCGCCGGATATCGGTCGCCTTCATGGCACAACTCCTGCACCTAAGTGATGTGGGGGCCGGAAGATAAGCGAGGGAATAGGGTTTCGGAACTCTCATGCCGCAGCATGGTATGAGCAACAAACTCACCTAGGACGCGACAGGAGTCAGGAGAGGACGCTATGGCATCGTTGAGAAACGCCACGGGGATGGGCTTGGCGGCCGTGGGGCTTTCGGTCTTCGCCTGTCAGCGAGGCCCAACGCCCGAGCAGCTCGCGATCATGGCCCAGAAGGACAGCCTCCTGCAGGAGGTGGCCGAGCAGTCGCGGGTGATGAGCGACATCAGCGCGGAGCTGGCCAAGGTGCAGATCCAGGGTAAGCAGCTGGAGATCAAGAGCGAATCACCCCGCACCGCGGCCCGGGACAGCATCTTCGCCCGGATCGCCTACGTGACGGACCGGCTGACGACCGCCGAGCGGCAGCTCCGAGACAGCCGGCGGCGGGTGAACAGCCTGACCAGGTTGTCGGACAGTCTCAAGGCGACCATCGAGACCACAATCGCCAACTACGAGAGCAGCATCGCCAGCCAACGAGTGACGCTCCAGGAGCTGAACGATCAGGTGCAGCAGCTGGCGACGGAGAACTCCACGCTGACGGTAGCCAACGCTGCCCTGGTGGACACGGTGGGCTCGTTGAAGCAGGAGAACAGCACGGTCTACTACGTGGTGGGGACCAAGGACGAGCTGCTGGAGCGCGGCATCATCCGGGAAGAGGGCGGCTCGCGGGTCCTGTTCATCTTCGGCAAAGCCGGCAAGACCCTGGTGCCGGCGCGCGACCTGGAGCCGTCGTTGTTCACGCCCATCGACAAGAACATGGTGACGGAGATCCCACTGCCCGAAGAGGCGGAGTACCGGGTCGCCTCGCGGCAGAACGTGGAGGCCCTGGCCACGCCGCCAGACGAAGACGGGCGGATCAAGGGAAGCGTCCTCCGGATCGCGGAGCCCCAGAGGTTCTGGGTCGGCTCCAAGTTCCTGATCATCGTCCGGGGTTAACCGGTCCAGGCCTGGCCGTTTTCATAGATGAGAGCCCCGTGGCGCCGGCGCCCGGGGCTCTCGCACGTTGGGGCCATCGTGGGGGGGATGCCGGAGCCACTGAAAACGTTAGCGTGCGCCGTAGTGCGTCTGCAGGTACCCGGTGATCCGCCCCGCCACATCCTGGGGAATCGTTGCGCCGTGTACGTCAATCATCTTACGCACGGTAGCCGCCCAGGTCGCCGGGGGGAGCGGCGGTTGCATCGTGATGTATCGTACCGAGTGACACACCGAACACATCGCGACGGTGGCGTCTCGCCCATCGCCCGCCGGCAGCTCCGGCGTGTTGAGCGGGAAGGCCCCCACGTCGTATACCGCCCCCGCCACCACCACCGGCGTTTCGGGCGGCCGTACCCGGTACTCGCCCGCCCGGACCACGCCGAGTGGCGGGGTCGCCTCCTGAACCGCCGGTGTGTGTCCCACGACCAGCGCGGCCAGCGCCGCGGCGAGCCTGGCGCTGCTCACGCGGACCTCCCAACCGTCACCACCTGCCGCTCGATCCGATTCCACAGGTAGCCGCCGGGATTCCACACGGGCGCGTCCCGCTGCACGTCACCGCGGGCGTCGGTGGCCCGCACCGCGAGCGACACCTCACCCGGTACGCGCGGGGTCCACGCCGCTTCCCAGGTTCGGAAGGCGTGAGGCCCATGATCCGCGCCCAGCCTGACGTCTCGCCAGGAGCGGCCGCCATCCTCGGACCACTCGACGCGCGTGATCGCGCCATTGCCACTGAATCCGATGCCCCGCACGGTGGTCGGCAGGCCCGCGGGAACCCGGCTGGTGCCGTCCGGCGACACGATGAACGAGCGGACGGGCATCCGGGTGATGGGCACCATGGTCACCCGTCCGGCTCGGACGTTGTCCGGCGTGGTGCCGCCGCCCGGCGTATCGGGAACCCGGTAGCCGCTCTGCATCCAGAAATTCTCGTCCGGTTGGGGCAACACCCGGATCCAGGTCAACGACTTCATCCAGTAGGTGGCGAAGTATCCCGGTACCACCAGCCGCGCCGGAAAGCCATTCAGCATCGGAAGCTGCTGGCCGTTCATGGCGTAGGCCACAAGACCGTCGTCCAGGACCGGATCGTCCAGCCGGAGCGCCTTGAGGTACCGATGCGACCCTCGCCCGGCGGGGCCTCGGCCCCGGTCCAGGCCCTCGAACTGCAGGTCCACGGAGCCCGGCCGTACGCCGGCCGCCTCCAGGAGCTCGCGCAACCGCACGCCCGTCCACGTGGCAGACCCCATCGCCCCGTGCCCCCACTGTCCGCCCGCCACCCGGGGGGTAAACCGGCTCCGACTGTTGCCGGAACACTGATTGACCGCCGCCACGGACACCGGCGAGAACCGGTTCACCAGGTCGTCGAACGACAGTGACAGCGTGCGTCCCACGTTGCCCTCGACCCGGAGCCGCCACGCCGAGAGGTCCACGGCGTTGGGATGCAGGTCGAGATGCCAGCGTACGAAGAATGCCGCGTTGTCGGTGAATGCGTCCCGGAAATACCGGCGCGGCGTCTCGAGCTGCACCGGCCGGTCGGTGAGCACGATGAGCGGCAGCTTCTCGGGGTAGGCCACCAACGGTCCCCCGGAATTCCAGGCCGGATCACCCGCGCCCTGCGCGGCGGAGCGGAGTGCCCGGGCCAGCGCCGGCTCGACGGAGGCGACGTCGCCCAGCGCGACCCCCGCTCCACCCCAGCCCAGTAGTCGCAGCGCGGTCCGGCGATCCATCAGCGAGCTACCCTCCCGGGAGGCCTTGAGTGTGGGTTGCCGGCTGGCAAGAGGGAGGCTCGCCCGGCCGGAGCGCCAATTGTAGGACGTGCGGCCGTGTCCGGAAAGGCCCCGTTGCCGCGGCGGCCCGCAGGGCGCACTTTCCTCCGACCGTCCTTGACGAGGAAGCTATGCGGGCTCGCGTGCTCTCGACGTTCCTTCTGCCTGTGACCCTGGTGCTCGCCCCCGCCGCGGCGCTCTGGTACGCGCCGGCGGGACCCCGATTCGGTGTGAGCTTCCCGGCGGCCCGAAGCGCGGCGCCGCTGGACGGGCGCCTGCTCCTCATGATCTCCACCGACTCCTCAGCCGAACCCCGGTTTCAGATCAGCGACGCGCAAAACACCCAGCTGGTGTTCGGGATTGACGTCGAAAACCTGAGACCCGGCCAGGACGGCATGTTCGACGGTGAGGTCCCGGGGTACCCCGTACGCCGCCTGGCGGACGTCCCGCCGGGGCGGTACTGGGTCCAGGGCCTGCTCAACCGGTACGAGACCTTTCGCCGCGCCGACGGCCACGTGGTGAAGCTGCCGCCCGACCAAGGCGAAGGTCAGCAGTGGAACCGCAAGCCGGGGAACCTCTATTCCAGGCCTCGCTGGGTTCAGGTCGACGCCGGCACGGACGACGTCATCAGGCTCACGCTGGACCAGGAAATCCCGTCCATTCCGGAACCACCCGAGACGAAGTACGTCAAGCACGTCAAGATTCAGAGCAAGCTGCTCAGCGACTTCTGGGGCCGGCCTATGTACCTGGGAGCGCACGTGCTGCTCCCCGAGGGATTCGACGCTCATCCCGACGCGCGCTACCCGCTCGCCGTCTTCCACGGCCACTTCCCCCATACCTTCGGCGGGTGGCGGGAGACGCCGCCTGATCCCAACGTCCCATGCGTGTACAGCGAGCGGTTCAGCCTGGACTGTTACAATCGCATTCAGGACGAAGCCGACTATCAGCTCTACCGCGACTGGACGGGGCCGGGCTTCCCGCGGGTGCTCGCGATCGAGATCGCGCACCCCACGCCCTACTACGACGATTCCTACGCGGTCAACTCCGAGAACAACGGGCCCTACGGCGACGCGATCACGCGCGAGCTGATTCCGGAGATTGAGCGGCGGTATCGCGGCATCGGTCAGGGCTACGGGCGCTTCACCTATGGCGGATCCACCGGTGGATGGGAAGCCATGGCGGTGCAGATGTTCTATCCTGACGACTTCAACGGCGCCTGGATCGCCTGCCCGGATCCTATCGACTTCCGCGCCTACACGGTGGTCGACATCTACCAGGACCGGAACGCCTACTATTATGAGGGCCGCTGGCGCCGCACCCCGCGGCCCGGCTTCCGAAACTGGCTGGGTCAGGTGCGTTCGACGCTCAAGGAAATGAACCGCCGCGAGTTCGTGCTCGCCAGCCGCGGGCGCTCGGGGGACCAGTGGGACATCTGGCAGGCGGTGTACTCACCCGTGGGACCCGACGGGTACCCCAGGCCCATCTGGGACAAGGCCACCGGCGAGATTGACCCCGCGGTGGCGCAATACTGGAAGGAGCACTACGACCTGACCTACATCTTGCGGCGGGACTGGAAGACCTTAGGCCCCAAGCTCAAGGGCAAGCTCCACCTCTACGTGGGAGACATGGATAACTACTACCTCAACAACGCCGTGTACCTGGCGGAGGAATTCCTGAAGAGCACCAAGGACCCGTACTACAACGGCGAGGTGGACTACGGCGATCGCGCCGAGCATTGCTGGAACGGCGACCATACGCGGCCCAACGCCTACTCGCGGCTACGCTACCATCAGATGTTCATCCCGCGGTTCATGGAGCAAATCCGGAAGAACCATCCGGCCAATCCGGACACGTTGAGCTGGAGGTACTGAACGGCGGTGGAGGAATGCGGCGTAAGGGGTGAGGGGTAGGGGGTGCGTCGAACACGCATCCTGCTCGCCTGCCTCCTGGCTGTGGCTTGCGCGCCTGAGCCGGAGATCGTGTACACCCTGACGCCTCCCACCTGGTTCGAGGATGGGTGGAGCTACTTCGACGTGTCTCCAGACGGGGCCTGGGCGATCTACGGAGCCCGCTTTGGCACGCGCCTGATTGACCTCGGCGCGGGACGTGAAGACCCCACGTCGTATGCGTCGCCCGGCGCGCTTCGCGGGGCCGGCGGACCGGCCGCGCTCATCGCCTGGGGCGGCCAACCACCTGCGGAGGCGACCGCACCGGAGCACGCCGTCACCCGCCTTTCCCCGGATGGGACCCGACTCGCCGTGTTTCTGCCCGGCCAGACCGCGCTCTCGGCCGGCCCCCCCCATGCCCTGCGGCGGTACGAGATGGACGGCATCGTAACCGGCGTGGGGTGGGTCACGCGGGGCGACCTCCTGTACGTGCTGGTGCTGCACCCGGATGGCCTTTCCACCCTGAACCGGGTGAACGTGGAGACCGGCACCGTGCACCCGATGCGCGAAAGGTTGGACGCGCCGCCCCGCTTCAACGCGCTCGCGGTCGCACCCGACAGCCGCTCGGTGTACCTCGCGTTGGCGAGCGACACCGTCCCCGCCTCCGTAGACCGGCATCAACCCCATGCGGATCGGGATACCGACCTGTACGCGCTGGATTTCGCCAACGGCCGGCTCCGCCGGGTGGTGGAAGGACCGGGTGACGACTTCTATCCGGTAATCGCGGGCGCGTTCCTGTACTGGACCCACAACGACTTCCGGGACGAGGTGGTGGTGGTGCCCACCACGAGCGGCGAGGCGCGCGTGGTGGCGTCCGGCGCCCAGATTCCCTATTGGAGCCCGGACGGCACCGAGCTCGCGTACACGGTCGGCGGGTGGCGCATCGCCGACTGGGCCCTGAATCTTGACGTCGTCGCGGTCGCCGTGGACGACTCCGCGGGGGCGACGTCACCTCCCCGGCCTCTCGTCACCGGCTACCACGAAGACTTCACCCCCGCGTGGTCACCCGACGGACGGTGGCTGGCGTATCACTCCCACCGCGCTCCCTTCCCTGTTCCCGGCTACGCCAGTCCCGGGAGCACCGACGACATCTACCTGCGTCGCGTCGCTGCCCCAATGGACACCGAGGTGCGCCTCACCGATTGGGGATGGGAAGTCGGCATGGCCGATTGGTCACCCGACGGCCACCGCCTGGTGTTCGACTCGTGGGACCGGGACCGCGCGAGGCGCGTGGGCGTTCCCTGGATCGTCACGCTGGACACGGCCACCGGCCGCCTGACCGACCGCCGCCGCCTGACGCTGCCGCCGGGTATGGAAGGCACCATGCTGGCGTCCTGGTCACCCAATGGCGACGAGATCGCTCTGGTCTCTCGCGAGTCCGCCGACCGGCAGGCTCTGTGGGTCACTTCCGCGGATGGGCGGACGTCCCGCAAGGTGACCGACTTTCCGAACACCACGTACGGCGGCCTGGACTGGTCGCCGGACGGGCAGACCCTGGTATATGCGGCGCTGGCCGGCGGCCGCCTCCAGCTGTTCCGTATCGCCCGGACGGGCGGGACCGCAACCCAGCTCACCCGCGAACCGGCCGACCTGCTCCATCCTCAGGTATCGCCTGATGGCCGCTGGATCGCAGCGACGCGCATGGTGCATCAAAAGGTGTTGCGGAGGCGGAGGTTCTGAGGGCTCCGCCGCCGCTTCTGCCGCTCCCCTCTAGCGCGCCGGCCGTTCGCAACGAGATTTCGCGTCGTACCTAGCCGTCTCCGGAGCCCGTTTGCGAGCCTGGGAAGTCACCGTCTCATCCGTCCTTCGCGCGCTGGGCGCCGAGGGCATCAAGCGGAGGTTCCTGATCTTCGCCGCGCTGGCGACGCTCATCCCGTCGGTGAGCACGGCGGTGCTGTCTTACGTCCAGAACCGGCGGGCCCTCACTCAAAAAATCGCCGAGGCGTTGCAGGCGGCCAGTTCCCAGGGCGCGCGCGAAGTCGACCTCTGGATGAAGGAGCGGGTCTACGACGTGCGGGTCTTCGCCAGCTCCTACGAAGTGTCCGAGAACCTCGATCGCGCGCGCCGCGGCGCGGGCGGCGTGGCGGTGCGGCGGCTGGGCGATTACCTGTCGTCCGTGAAGGACCGGTTCGTGTACTACGAGGAGCTGATCGTGGTAGACCGGGACGCCGCGCCGGTGGCGAGCAGCGCCGCGGGAGGAGCGGGCGCCGTGGAGCTGCCCGACGACTGGGTGGCCCAGGCCCGCTCACGCGACGCCATGGTCGGCCGCGTGTACTGGGATTCCACGGTGGGGAAGCCGCTCATGACGCTGGGCGTTCCCATCAGCACCACCGACGGACGCTTCCTGGGAGCGCTGGCGACCAAGCTTGACCTCACGCCGGTCGCGGCGTCGCTCGCGAACTTCACGGCGGAACCATCGGGCGCGCTGTACCTGGTCACCGGAGCGGGCCAGCTGGTGGTGAGCTCCGCGGGGGTGGACCGCCTCCTCATGGAGCAGCGGATCGGGGCCCGCACGCTCGAAACCCTGACGCGGGACGCGCGAGCTTCAGTCGAGTACGGCAATCACCAGGGCCGGGAGGTGCTGGGCGCGCTCGCGCCGATCCGCCGGCTCGATTGGGCGGTAGTGGCGGAAATCCCGGCCGACGAGGCGTACGCCCTGATCGCCCGCCTTCGGACCCTCACCGTCCTCACCGTGCTGCTCCTGCTGGTCGTGATCGGCGGGCTGGCGTACTTGCTGGGCCTGACGGTGGTACTGCCGCTCGACCGGCTGGCACGGGGCGCGCGGCAGGTGGCCGGCGGCGACCTGGCCGTGGCGCTGCCGGTGGTGGGCGGTGGAGAGACCGCGTACGTCACCGAAGTATTCAACGACATGGTGACGCGGCTCCAGCAGGGCCGAGAGGAACTGGAGCGGCTGTCCCGCACGGACGGCCTGACCGGGCTCCCCAACCGCCGCCACCTCATGGAAACGCTGGAGAAAGAGGCGCGCCGCGCCACGCGCAACGCGCGACCGTTCACGCTCCTGATGATCGACGTGGATCATTTCAAGCGGTACAACGACGCGTACGGGCACCTGGCCGGCGACGACGTGCTGAAGCAGCTGGCCGGCGTCCTACTCGGCACGGTCCGGACCGCGGACTACGCCGCGCGCTACGGGGGGGAGGAGTTCACCGTGTTGCTCCCGGAAACGCCGCTCGAGGGCGCGGTCGAGGTCGCCGAGCGCATCCGCATCCGCATGGCCGAGATCGGGTTCGGCTCCAACGGCGCCACGGTGACGTTGAGTCTCGGGCTGGGCGAGTTCCCCAGCGACGGCGCCACGCCGGAAGCGGTCATCGCCGCGGCGGACCGCGCCCTGTATCGCGCGAAGGAACGGGGCCGCAACTGCGTCGTGACACCGCGGACGATCCTGGCGCCGGTACAGGTCGACGGAACGCCGCTCGAGCCGCCGAGCGACGCCGCAACCCCTCCTCCCGGTGGGGCGGCCGCTCCACCCCCCGCCCCCAAGGCGCCGCCCGCCGAGGCGGGGGATCCCGACCCCAGGCCTTCTGGGAAGAAAACCCGGCGGAAGAAGAAGGCGCGGTAGGCCCTAACGGCGGCCGGAGACCAGGCTCCGGGTGATCCACCCGGCCCGCCCGTCGTCGTCCACGATCCGCACCCACTCGTTGGCGTATGAATGCCCCAACACCAGCGCGCCCGCGTCCAGCGTGAACGCGACCGAGAAACCGGTGCCGGGGCCCTCGCGAACGTTGCCGCGCGCCACCACGCGCAAGGGCACCGGGATGGCGAAGGTCACCTCGCCGGGGCGCGGGGTCAGGCGCTGGGCCGCCACCCGGCTCTCACCCGCCCGGGCGGCGCTCTTCGCCTGGGTCGCGAGATACAGCGCGCCACCGTAGTTCTCGTTCCCGAACTCGTCCCCGCTCAGCTTCAGCAACGCTTCGGCCTGGCCCAGCTCCGGCGCCGACGACTCCGCTTTGGCGCGCAGGGACTGCAGCGCCAACTCCGCCTCCGCCATGCCGGACGCGGCCTCGGCCCTGGTCGCCAGCGTGCGCAGGCGCGCCATGGCACGCACTACTTCCTGCCGTGCGTCATCGAGTTGGCGGGTCAGCCCGTCAATCTGGGCGTCTTGGGCGAGGAGCTGGAGTTCCATCGCGGCGATCCGTCGTTCCTGTTCACGGTCGCGGACGGTGACCGTTTCCCGAACCGCAGCCGGCGGCCCGGGTGTGGAGTCCGGCCGGAGATCCGTCTCCGGCGGCGCGGCCCCTCTGGCACAGGCGGCCATCCAGATGAGCGGCACGAATCCGGCCAACCTACGGAACGGTCTGGTCATGAGCGGGCGCGGCTCTCACCACAAAGGTGCCCTGCAAAGATACACTCGGGGGCGGCGGCATGAAGCCGCGGTGAGGGCGGCGATCAGAACCCGGCGCGAGGCCCGTGGGCGTGATATCAGGTCTGAACGTCCGGCTGGCCGGCCCGGCGAAGCACCCGGAACAACACGAAGACGAGCAGGGCGATCAGCGCGATCTTGATGGCCAGCGCCAGAAACCCGAAGAGCATGGGGAGCAACATTACCCACACGAGCTTCCACGCGACGATGCCGGCCACGCCTACGGCGGCCAGCGTGAGCAAGGTTCTGAACATGTTAGCGGCTCCTGCGAAGGTGACCTCACCCGACCCTACGGCGCGGGCCCGGGGCGGTTTCACCGCTCCCGGCGCGCCGCGGGCGGGCAGAGGAGCCTGGGCTAGGGGGAGCTGGCCGCGGTCGCGGTGACCGCCAGCGGAAACCGCTCCACGTCGCGTTCCTGGAGCGCCTCCAGCAGGACATCCTTGATCAACGGGTCCTTGCCCTTGGCGGCGAGCGCGGCGATGGCGTCGCTGAGGTCGCGCGGGTTCAAGCCGGCCGGCGCGCGGATACCCAGCTTCCAGGTGCGCGGCCCGTCGGGCACGCCAACCCAGAAGGCCTCGAGATCCACCACCGTGAAGTCCCGGCCCCCGCGGCCCATCCCCAACTTGATGGCGTACGCCACCGAGTACAGGGCGCTCAACTTGGCCTCGAACAGACACCCGGCGGGCGGCCCACGTCCGGCGATGGTCAGGTACGCACCCAACCCGCCGACCGTGTCGGCACTGGGTCCGCGGGGCGCCTTCTCTCGCTTGTCTGGGCTCATGCGGACCTCGACCGGCCTGGCTCTTTCCCCTGCATCGGGATGGAACCTCACGCTCCGGGTCTGAAGCGGGGATGAACCCGGGATGAAATCAGACCTTGCTGCGTCCAAGACGCGGTTGTATCTCATTCCACCACCCTTCACGACCTTTCCGGCGGAGATGAACGACGATGGGCAAGGGCAAGGAGTATCAGCACCGTATCCAGGAGGCGCTCGGGGCGTTCGAGGCCGCGATCGTCCGGCGCGAGAACCAGCAGATGCTCGAGAGTAAGGTCCCGCTCCAGCAGGACGTGGACCGGGCCCGCGCCAATGTGCTGGAGACCGTGGCCAAGGTGGTGGCGGAGGAACGCCTCGCCCGATGAGCGCCGAACAGCCCGTGGAGTGCCCCGAGTGCGCGGCGGCGGTCGCGTTGCCTGACGACGTCGTGGCCGGGGAGATCCTGCAGTGCGCCGAGTGCGGCGTGGAGTTGGAAGTCGTGAAGGATGGCGCCATCAGCCTGCGCCCCGCGCCGGAGGAGGAAGAAGACTGGGGCGAATGACGATCGGCATGCTCCTCTCCCGGGTGCGGGTCGAGGAGAAGCTGCTGCTGCAGGCCTTTCACGACCGCGGGGTACCGGTCGTCGTGCTGGACGATCGCGAGACGGTGTTCGATTACCACCGCGCGGACCAGTGGCGCCGCTTCGACGTCGTCGTCGAACGCTGCATCAATCACTCACGGGCTCTGTGCGGCCTGCGCATCCTCAATGATTTCGGCGTGGCCACGGTGAACACCTACGAGGTGGCCCTCGTCTGCGGCAACAAGCTTGAGACCACGTCGGCGCTGGTGCGGCACGAGGTCCCCACGCCCCGGTGCCGGATCGCGTTCACGCCCGAGTCCGCGCTGGCGGCGATCGAGGAGCTGGGCTATCCGGTGGTGCTGAAGCCGGCGGTCGGCTCCTGGGGACGGTTGCTCTCGAAGATCAATGATCGCGACGCCGCGGAGGCCATCCTGGAGCACAAGGAGATCCTGGGCAGCTATCACCATTCCATCTTTTACATCCAGGAGTACGTGGACAAGCCGGCACGGGACATCCGCGCCTTCGTCGTGGGGGACGAAACCATCTGCGCGATCTACCGCTACTCCCCGCACTGGATCACCAACACGGCGCGCGGCGGGCGGGCCGAGAACTGTCCGGTGACACCGGAGCTGCACCGGCTCTCCGCCGCCGCCGCGCGCGCCGTGGGCGGTGGCGTGGTGGCCATTGACCTGCTGGAAACCGCGGACGGCCGGCTGCTGGTCAACGAAGTCAATTACACCATGGAGTTCCGCAACAGCATCGCCGTCACCGGCGTGGACATCCCCGGCCGCGTGGTCGATTACGTGCTTCGGGTCGCGCGGGAGTCGGGGACGGCGGCGCCGCGGCCCACGGCGGCCTCGCGCTGATCGTCCCCACGCGATGACGAGTGAGCGGGCGACCGTCTCGGTCGTCGGTGGCGGCGGGTATGTCGGCGGCGAACTGCTGCGGCTGCTGCTATTCCACCCGCGCGCCACCCTCAAGCAGGTTACCTCCGCCAGCCGGCCTGGCCTGCCGCTCCACGCGGTACACCCCAATCTCCGGCGGGCGACGGACCTCACCTTCGCGGATCCCGGTTCCCTCGAGTCGTGCGACGTGCTGTTCGTGGCGCTGCCCCACGGGGAAGCCGCCACCACGATCGAGCGGTTCGCCGGCCTGGCCAAGCGCATCGTGGATTGCTCGGCGGATTTCCGCCTGCGCGATCCGGCGGCGTATCGGCGGTGGTACGGCGCCGATCACGCGACCCCCGATTGGCTCGGGAAGTTCGTCTACGGCCTGCCGGAGCTGCACCGCGCCGAGCTGGCGGGCGCGCGCTACGCCTCGGGCGTCGGATGCAACGCCACCGTGACCGTCCTCGCGCTGGCGCCGCTGGCCGGGGCGGGCCTGCTGCGCCGGGTCGTGGCGGACGTCAAGGTGGGATCGTCGGAGGGCGGCGCCCAACCCACCGCGGGATCGCACCATCCGGAGCGGGCGGGCGCCGTGCGGTCGTTCATGCCCACCGGCCACCGCCACCAGGCCGAAATCCGTCAGGAGCTGGGTGACGCGTTCGAGCTGAGCTTCTCGGTGACCGCCGTGGAGCTGGTCCGCGGCGCCCTGGTCACGGCCCATTGCTTTCTGTCGGAGCGCATCGAGGAGCGGGAGCTCTGGAAGCTGTATCGCGGCCGGTATCAGCACGAGCCGTTCATCCGGTTGGTGCGCCAGAAGACCGGCATCCATCGCCTGCCGGAGCCGAAGTTGCTGGCCGGAAGCAACTGGTGCGACGTGGGCTTTGAGGTGGACGCCGACTCCTCCGCCAACCGGGTGGTCGTGGTCGCCGCGCTGGACAACCTGATGAAAGGCGCGGCGGGAAGCGCCGTGCAGTCCATGAACCTGATGTTGGGCTGGGAAGAGACCGAGGGCCTCCGGTTCCCCGGCCTGCACCCGATCTAGATGCTGGTCGTCAAGATCGGGGGGGGCGCGTCACTGGACCACGAGCGAATCGCCGACGACATCGCCAGTGTCGTCCGCGACGGCCGCGGCCTGGTGGTGGTCCACGGCGGCTCGGCGTTGACCAATGAGATCGCCACCCGATTGGGACACCCGCCGGAGTTCGTCACGTCGGTGAGCGGATACACGTCGCGACGCACCGACCGCCGTACGCTCGAAATCTTCGAAATGGTCTACTGCGGACAGGTGAACAAGGCGCTGGTCGAGCGCTTGCAGCGGCGCGGCGTCCAGGCCGTGGGACTCTCGGGCCTTGACGGCCGCCTGTGGGAAGGCCCGCGGAAAGACGCCATCAAGATCGTCAAAGGCGGCAAACGGCTGGTCCTGCGGGACGACTACACGGGCAGGGTGGAGCGGGTCAACACGTCCCTCCTGCGGGCACTGCTGGCGCAGGGGTATATGCCGGTGCTCACGCCGCCCGCCGCCAGCTACGAAGGTGATGCCATCAACGTGGACGGGGACCGCGCCGCGGCCATGACCGCGGTGGCGCTCGGGGCGGAGACGCTCGTCATCCTGAGCGACGTCCCCGGCCTGCTGGAGCGTTTTCCGGACGAGGCCAGCCTGATCCGCCGCATCCCGGCCGCCGAGCTGCCGCGCTTCATGGACGTCGCCGAGGACCGCATGAAGAAGAAAGTGCTGGGAGCGCAGGAAGCCCTGGCCGGGGGCGTGGCGCGGGTGATTTTCGGCGACGGCCGCGTGGAGCAACCGGTGCGGCGGGCGCTGGCGGGGGAAGGAACCGTCATCGGTGGATGATGCGCTGAAGGCCTGGGAAGACGCGCACGCGTCCGGCGCCGTGTCCCGGCGGCCGGTGGTCATCGTGCGGGCCAACGGTGCCTCCCTGTGGGACGACGACGGGCGGGAATACCTCGATTTGGGCGGTGCGCACGGGTGGGCGTCGCTGGGCCACTCCCATCCGGACGTGACCCGCGCCATCCGCGAGCAGGCCGGGACGCTGGTCATGCAAACGGAGAGCGGCTACAACGACCAGCGCGCCCACTGGCTGAGCGATCTGAGCGCCGTGCTCCGTGAGCATTTCACCGTCACGGCGCGGGGAGCGATTACCCGCATCCACCCGTGCAGCTCCGGCACCGAAGCCATGGAGGCGGCGATCAAGCTGGCCCGCTTCGCCACCGGCCGCGAGGAATTCGTGGCCGCCCTCGGAGGCTTCCACGGCCGGACCCTCGGCGCGCTGAGCGCCACCGCGGACCCGAAGTACCGTCGGCCGTTCGAGCCCCTGGTGCCCGGCTTTCATCACGTCCCGCCGAACGACGTGCGGGCCCTGGAGAGCGCGGTGACCGCGGCGACCGCCGGCGTGATCCTGGAAATCGTCCAGGGCGAAGGAGGAGTGCGGCCCGCCACGGGCGAGTTCCTGTCCGCGGCCCGCCGTTTGTGTGACGAGCGGGGCGCCCTGCTCATCGTGGACGAGATCCAAACCGGCCTGGGCCGCACCGGCCGTTGGTTCGCCTGCGAGCACCATGACCTCGCCCCGGACATCGTGACCCTGGGCAAGCCGTTAGGCGGGGGCATCCCCATGGGCGCCGCCGCGTGGCGCGAGCAGCTGGGGACCTTCGGCCCCGGGCTTCACGGGAGCACCTTCGGCGGCAACCCGCTGGCCTGCGCCGCGAGTCGCGCCGTGCTGCGGGTGCTGCGGGACCAGCGTCTCCCCGAGCGCGCCGAGCGACTGGGGGCGGTCGCGCTCGAGCGGCTGCGCGCCGGGTCGCCCCCCGCGGTCCGCGAAGTCCGCGGCCTCGGGCTGATGATCGGGATCGAGCTGCGCCACCGGGTGACGCCCGTGCTCAAGGCGCTGATGGAGCGCGGCGTCTGGGCGCTCCCCGCCGGCGACCAGGTGCTGCGGCTGCTGCCGCCTCTGGTGATCCCGGAAGACCGGCTGCTGGACGGGGTGCAGATCGTGATCGAGGTGTTGCGTGCCTGAATTGCCGGGCGACGACCGGGCCATTGCCCTGCTCACCGACCTGGTTTCCACGCCCAGCCGGTCCGGTCAGGAGCGCGCCGCCAGCGAGCGGCTGGTGGCCTGGATGGCCGAGCACGGATTCGACGCGCAGGTGGACGCCGTGGGGAACGCCGTCGGCGTACGGGGAACCGGGCTCCGGGAAGTGCTCCTGCTGGGGCACATCGACACGTTTCCAGGGGACGTCCCGGTGCGCCGCGACGGGGATCGGCTCTACGGGCGCGGGAGCGTGGACGCCAAGGGCCCGCTGTGCGCGTTCGCCGCGGCCGCGGCGCTGGACCCCGTGCCGGTCGGGTGGCGCGTCACCGTGGTGGGGGCCGTCGAAGAGGAGGCGGCCACCAGCCGGGGGGCGCGCCACGTGCTCGAAGCCCGAGTCCCGGGCGCCCGCCCCGGGCCGCCGGCCTACTGCGTCGTCGGTGAGCCGAGCCGGTGGGATCGCGTGACGCTGGGCTACCGGGGCCGACTGGTCTTCGACATCCGGCTGCGTGCCCCGTTCGCCCATTCGGCCGGCGCGGAGCGCCTGCCCGCGGAGCGCGGGATCGCGCTCTGGTCGGCGGTCGAGCGCTATTGTGCCGAGTGGAACGCCGGACACGACGTCCGGGATTCTGTGTTCGACGCCCTGTCTCCCTCGCTCCGCACGTTCGTGACCAGCGACGAGGGCGCGTTCGGGATGGTCCGGCTCGGCGTCGGGGTCCGTCTGCCGTTGGCCGCCGACCCGGAAACCGTGCACCGCGAGCTCACGGTCCGGCTGAGGGAAAGCGCCGCTCCGGGCGACCAGGTGGAGCTGGACATCGGCGTGCTGGGCGGTGAGCCGGCGTACCGCGGCGGCAAATCGAACGCCTTGGTTCGGGCGTTCCTGGCGGAGATCCGGGCCAGGGGTGGCGCGCCGCGCTTCGTGGTGAAGACCGGCACTTCGGACATGAACGTGGTAGGCCCGTTCTGGCCCCGGACGCCCATCGTGGCCTATGGCCCCGGCGACAGCGCGCTCGACCACACGCCTCAGGAGCACGTGGGGCTGGCGGAGTACCTGGCGACCATTGGCGTGCTGCGGGGCGTGCTGCGACGCCTGTTCGCCGGTTAGGCGCCCGTCCCGGCCTCTCAGCGTTCCTCCCGCTTCGTGCGTAGTAGATTGGATGTGATGGAGCGGGGTGGATCGGTTCCCGCCGTCGTGGATCCTTAGCTCGAGCAACCACATGAATGGTGTGTCGGAGCAGCGCGCCGCGGGCCGGCAGACGTATCGGTGGCGCGCCTGGTTCCTGATCGTCGCCGTGCCGCTGGGATTTGCCTGCTCCGACCGGCGCCAGGGGGCGCCCCCCGCCGTCCCGGTGACGGCGACCCGGGCCGAGCAGCGCACCGTGCCCTTCGAGATCACCGCGCCGGGCACGGTCGAGCCCATGCAGGCCGTGGCCGTGGCCCCGCAGGTCACCGGCATCGTGACCACCGTGCGGTTCCGCGAGGGGGACGACGTGCGGGAGGGCGATGTGCTGGTGCAGATCGACGCCCGCCCCTACCGGAACGCGCTCCAGCAGGCGGAGGCGACGCTGGCCCGGGACGTGATCCAGCTGGCCAACGCCCGCCGGCAGGTGGAGCGCTACCAGGGATTGGCCCAGAGCGAGTACATCACGACCGAGCAGTTCGAGGCGCTGCAGACCAGCATGCAGTCGCTCGAGGCAACGGTGCAGTCGGACTCCGCGGCGATGGATAACGCGCGGCTCAATCTCGAATACACCACCATCCGGTCGCCCATCTCGGGGCGGACCGGCAGCCTCCTCATCAAGGAGGGCAACGTGGTGCGGGCCCAGGGATCGGCACCGATCGTCACGGTGAATCAGACCCGGCCCATTCTGGTCCGATTCGCCGTCCCGGCTCCCCTGCTCCCCATCGTCCGGCAATACCAGGGCGGCGACCTCGCAGTCCGGGTCCGGCCAACGTCGGATACCACGTCGCTGAGCGGCACGCTCATTTTCGTGGACAACGCCGTGGACACCACCACGGGGACCATCATGCTGAAAGCCCGGTTCCCCAACACCGACGGCCAGCTCTGGCCGGGGCAGTTCGTGACCGCCACGTTATTGCTCTACGAAGAGCGAGACGTCGTCATGGTTCCCGTCCCCGCCGTGGTCGAGGCGGAGAGCGGCAACTACGTCTATGTGGTGGACGAGGAGAACCAGGCCCAACAGCGCCCGGTGGTGGTGGGCCGGACGGTTGGTGATGACGTGATCGTGACGCAAGGCCTCACGGGCGGCGAAACCGTGGTGACGGACGGTCAACTCCGTCTGGTTCCCGGTGCCCGCGTCCAGATTCGGAACGTTCAAGCCCCGCCTCGAGGTAGCTCATGAACATCGCGGCCCTTTTCATTCACCGCCCCATCGCCACCACGCTGGTCATGGCGGGCATTCTGTTGTTTGGCATAGTGGGCTACCGGCAATTGCCGGTCAGCGACTTGCCGCCCATTGACTACCCCACCATCAACGTCAACGCCAGCTTTTCGGGCGCCAGTCCGGAGGTCATGGCGTCCTCGGTGGCCACGCCGTTGGAGCGGGCGTTCTCGACCATTCCCGGCATCGAGGAGATCACCTCCAGCAGCAACCAGGGCTCCACCAACATCACGCTCCAGTTCGCCCTCTCGCGCAACATTGACGCGGCGGCGCAGGACGTCCAGACGGCGCTGTCGCGGGCCCAGCGGGGGTTGCCGGACGACATGCGGGACCCGCCCTCGTTTTTCAAGGCGAACCCGTCCGACTTCCCCATCATCTTCTACTCGGTGTCGTCGAAGACGCTGCCCCTATCGACCATCAACGAGTACGCCGAGACCGTGGTGGCGCCCCGGCTCTCGACCATCGAGGGTGTGGCCCAGGTGGACATCATGGGGCAGCAGCGCTACGCGGTCCGGGTCCAGGTGGATCCCCGGGCGCTGGCGTACCGGCGCATCGGGATCGACGAAGTCGTGAGCGCCGTCAACGCCAACAACATCGCGACCCCGGCCGGCGCCCTCTGGGGGCGGCACAAGGTGCTGGCCCTGCAGTCCAATGGACAGCTCCAGAGCGCCGACGCCTTCCGGGACATCGTGGTGGCCTATCGCAACGGCTCGCCCGTGCGTCTGGGGGACGTGGGCAACGTCCTGAACGCCGTGTCGAACCCCCGCTCCGGCAACTGGTACAACGGCGCGCGGACCATCGTGGTCTCGGTCCGCCGGCAACCCGGCTCCAACACGGTCCGGGTGGCGGACGCCGTCAAGGCGCGGATTGCCGAACTCCAGTCACAGCTGCCGCCCGCGATCGAGGTGAGCCTCCGGTACGACCGCTCGCAAACCATCCGTGAGTCGGTGGCCGACGTCAAGTTCACGCTCGGCCTCACGCTCTGCCTCGTCGTGATGGTGATCTTCCTCTTCCTGCGGAACATCCCCGCCACCGTGATCCCCAGCCTGGCGCTCCCGATGTCCGTGGTAGGCACCTTCGCCGCCATGGCATTGCTGGGCTTCAGCGTGGACAACCTCTCCATGATGGCGCTGACCCTGGCGGTCGGCTTCGTGGTGGACGACGCCATCGTCATGCTGGAGAACATCCACCGGCATCTCGAGATGGGGAAACCGGGCCTCCAAGCCGCGCTGGAAGGCTCCAAAGAGGTCAGCTTCACGATCCTGTCCATGACGCTGTCGCTGGTGGCGGTGTTCATTCCCCTCCTCTTCATGCCGGGGCTCCTGGGCCGCCTGTTCCATGAATTCGCGATGGTGATCGCGGTCGCCATTCTCATCTCGGGCTTTGTGTCCCTCACGCTCACGCCCATGATGTGCAGCCGCTTCCTCAAGGGAGAGCACCAGGCGCGCCACGGGCGGTTCTACAACGCCATCGAGAATGGCTGGAACCGGGTCGTCGCCTACTATCGCGACACGCTACACTGGGTGCTGGGCCACCGGCCCATCGCCATGGCCGGCTCGCTGGCCATCCTGGTAGCGACGGTGGGGTTGTTCGTGATCGTGCCCAAGGGGTTCATCCCCAACCAGGACACCGGGTCGGTCAACGGGACCATCGAGGCGGCCGAGGGTACGTCCTGGGAGCAGATGGTGGAGCACATGACGCGCGTGAGTGACGCGGTGCGGCAGAACCCCAACGTCCAGGGGGTGCAGGTCTCGGGCGGTGGCGGTGGACCGTTCGGCGGTGGGCTCACCCGAGCCCGCCTCAGCGTGTATCTCAAGCCCCGGCACGAGCGGCGGTTGAACGCAGATCAAGTGATCCGCAGCCTGCAACCGTCGCTGTCGCAGATCCCCGGCGTACGGGTGTTCCTCAGCAACCCGCCCGCCATCCGGATCGGCGGCCGGTTCGGGCAGAGCAACTATCAGTTCACCCTGCAGAGCGCCAACCTGGAGGAGTTGTACGAGCAGGCCCGCGTCATGGAGGCCCGGATGCGGGACGTCCCGACCGTCCGCGACATCTCCAGCAACCTCCAGCTCCGCAACCCGCAGCTACGGATCGACGTGGACCGGGACCGGGCGGCGGCCCTGGGGCTCAACATCAGCCAGGTGCAGAGCGCGCTGTACAACGCCTTCGGGTCCCGCCAGATCTCGACCATCATGGGGACCAGCAACGACTACCCCGTGATCCTGGAGCTGCTGCCGGAGTTCCAGCGTGATCCTTCGGCCATCAACCTGCTGCATGTGAGGTCCCGCACCGGCGCCCTGGTGCCCCTCGGCTCCGTGGCCAATGTCACGCCCATTCTGGGCCCGCAGTCGGTGAACCATTCCGGCCAGCTTCCCTCGGTCACGCTGTCGTTCAATCTCGCGGAAGGCGTGTCGCTGGGTGACGCCGTGGCCGATGTGCAACGGCTGGCCGACCAGACGCTTCCGTCCACCATCACGGGCAGCTTTTCGGGAACGGCTCAGGCATTCCAGCAATCCCAGACCGGCTTGTTCTTCCTCCTGATCGTCGCCATCCTGGTCATCTACCTGGTGCTGGGCGTTCTGTACGAGAGCTTCATCCATCCGTTGACGATTCTCTCGGCGCTCCCCTTCGCGGTGTTCGGCGCGTTGCTGACGTTGCTGATCTTCGATACCGACCTCAACATCTACTCGTACGTGGGCCTGATTCTATTGGTGGGGTTGGTGAAGAAGAACGGCATCATGATGATCGACTTCGCCCTGGACGCTCAGCGCCGTGAGCAAAAGGGACCCGCGGAGGCCATCGCCGAGGCCTGCCTGATCCGGTTCCGGCCGATCATGATGACCACCATGTGCGCGTTGATGGGTACCTTGCCCATCGCCATCGGGTTCGGGGCGGGGGCCGAAGCGCGGCGGCCCCTGGGCATCGCGGTGGTGGGCGGGCTGTTCGTCTCGCAGCTCGTGACCCTGTACGTGACGCCGGTGATCTACACCTACCTCGACGAATTCCAGGCGTGGCTCGGCAAGCGGGTCACCCGGCGGCACCCGGCTCCCGTCGGCGGGACACCGGCCCTGGAGGGGCAGGGCGCCGACTGATAGTCTTGGGCGAGGGGGCGCCTCTCCACCCCTCGTTGGTCTCCACCCCGTTCACCCAAGAGGATCGAATGTCGTCTGTGCACGCCCGTCGGCTCCTTCTCGCGGTCCTGGCCACGCTCGCTCTCCCGGCCGCGGCGCAAACCCCCGCCCCGGCCCGGCATCAGAGCCCGGCGCAGTACCAGGCCCTCGCGCGTGACCTTTTGCGGGAGCTGATCGAAACCAACACCACCCACTCCTCCGGCAACACCACGGCCGCGGCGGAGAAGATGGCGGCGCGTCTCCGCGCCGCCGGGTTCAGCGACGCCGACATCCGCGTGCTCGGCCCGGTGGCCGACCGCGGCAACCTGGTGGTGCGCCTGCGGGGCCGCGCCGGCGGCAAGCAGCCGGTGCTGCTGCTGGCGCACCTGGACGTGGTGGAAGCCGATCCGCGGGACTGGACCGTGGATCCCTTCACCTTCCTGGACCGCGACGGCTGGTTCTACGGCCGCGGCACCACCGACGACAAGGACGAGGCCGCGGCCTGGACGGCGAACCTGATCCGCCTCAAACAGGAAGGCTACGTGCCCGACCGCGACATCATCCTGGCGCTCACGGCGGACGAGGAGGGCGGCGACCACAACGGCGTGGAGTGGCTGCTGCAACACCACCGCGACCTGATCGACGCGGCCTTCGCCCTGAACGAAGGCGGGGGCGGTGCCATCAAGGACGGGAAGCGCCTGTCCAACGACGTGCAGGCAAGCGAGAAGGTGTACCAGAGCTTCGCGCTGGAAGCCGCGAACCGGGGCGGGCACAGCTCGCTGCCCCGCAGGGACAACGCGATCTACCAGATGACCGCGGCCCTGTCCCGACTCGCCGCCTTCGACTTTCCGGTGAAGCTGAACGAAGTGACGCGCGCCTTCTTCGAGCGGACCGCGGCCATTGAGGGCCCCGAGGTCGGCGCGGCCATGCACGGGGTGCTCAGGACGCCGCCCGACCCGGCAGCGGTGGCCCGGCTCGCGACCGTTCCCGGGTACAACGCCCGCCTGCGCACCACCTGTGTCGCCACCATGCTCGAGGCCGGACATGCGGAAAACGCCTTGCCCCAACGGGCCCGGGCCACGGTGAATTGCCGCATCCTGCCGGGACAGCCGCCGGAGGACGTGCTGGCCACGCTCCGGCGCGTGGTCGCCGATTCCCAAATCGCCGTGACGCCAATCGCCCCGGCCAAGCCCAGCCCGCCGTCGCCCCTCACACCGGATATCCTGCGGTCGATCGAGGAAACCACCCGGGAGATGTGGCCCGGTCTCCCGGTCATCCCCACCATGAGCACCGGGGCCACCGACGGCCTGTACCTCCGGCAGGCGGGCATCCCGGTGTATGGCGTTTCCGGCATGTTCGGGGACGCGGAGGATGTCCGCGCCCATGGGCAGGACGAGCGGATCAACGCTTCCTGGTTTTACGACGGACTCGAGTTCTGCTACCGCCTCGTCAAGCGGCTCACCGCCAGTGAAGTGATGTAGCCATCAACCTTTGGGCGGGTTCAGGTATCTAACAACCCGGCATTCTGCGTCGAGGCCCAAAATGCGTTTCGCCCTGCGCTCACTCGCCCGGCACCCCGGCTTCACCGCGGTCGGTGCCCTGACCATCGCGCTCGCCGTCGCAGGGAACACCGCAATCTTCGCGGTCCTCAAAGCGCTGGTGCTGGACCCGCTGCCCTTCAAGGATCCCGGCGAACTGGTGACCCTCGACGTTCGATCCTCACGCGGTTTCCTCATCTCGAACTCGATTCCCAACTATCGGGACTGGGGGCGGAGCCGGGCGTTTCAGGCCGTCGGCGCGTCCGCGGGATGGGGCATGATCTTAACGGGGCGGGATCAGGCCCAGGTCATGAACCTGCGGGCGGTGTTGGGGGACTTCTTCGGCACGCTGGGAGTCCAACCGTACCAGGGCCGCGTGTTTGCGCCCGCCGAGACCGAGCCAGGCGCCGAGCCCGCGATCGTGCTGGGCTACCAGTTCTGGCGAACCCGTTTGGGTGGGGATCCCAAGATCGTGGGCCAAACGCTGGCGCTGGACCAACGACCCCATGTGGTGGTGGGGATTCTGCCGGAGGGCGCGGGCTTCCCCTCCCCGACGGTCGAGGGCTACGTGCCGATGGGCTCCATCCCGGACCTGCCCTGGGAGGATCGGGGCAGCTCATTCGGCACCAGGGCCATCGCCCGCCTCGCGTCTGGCATGTCGCCCGCGTTGGCGCAACAGGACCTGGATCGCATCACCGCCGCGGTCGAGGAGCGAGAAGGACAAGCCATCGCGCATCCCGAGCTTCGGACGCTCACCGATTTCTACGTGCGCGATCTCAGGCGACAGAGCTGGGTCCTGATGGCCGCGGTGGGATTCGTGCTGCTCATAGCGGTAGCCAACGTGGGAAGCCTGGTCTTGGTGCGCGGCGAGGGTCGCCGGCAAGAGATCGCGGTGCGCTCCGCGCTGGGCGCTCGCCGCCGCGCGCTCCTACGAATGCTGTTGACGGAGAGCCTGGTGTTGTCGTTCCTGGGAGGCACGCTGGGTTTAGGACTGGCGTACGGCGCCGTGCGGGTGCTGGTCCCGCTGCTCCCCAGCGCGATCCCTCAGCTGCTCCTCGCGCGCATCGGCGTGGACGGCGGTGTGCTCCTGTTCACGCTGGCACTGACTACCACGGCCGGGTTGTTCTTTGGCGCGATCCCCGCCCTCCGGGCCTCCGACCTGGAGCCGGCAAAGGAGCTCCGAGAAGGCACGCGCGGGTCGAGCCGCAGGCAGCGGCTCAGGTCCGCATTGGTCACGTGCGAGGTCGCGCTGGCGATGGTGCTGCTGATTGGGGCCGGGTTGATGCTCAGGAGCCTACAAAATCTCCGCAGCGCGGACAAAGGCTTTGACGCCCAGGGCGTGCTGACGGCGCGCGTCGGGCTCCCCGGCGATCAATACCCCACCAAGGAGCGGTGGCGCGCGTTCTTCGACGAGCTGCTGCCGCGAGCCCGGGCGTTGCCCGGCGTGCAGGCGGCCGCGGTGTCACTCCTGCTACCGTTGTCCGACCGATCCTGGGAAATGGGCATTCTGCCCGACAACGTGCCCTTCGACCCAACCCGCCGGGAATCGGTGCTCTATAATTTCGTGACGCGGGACTACTTCCAGACGATGGGCATTCCGCTGCTCCAGGGACGCGGTTTCACCGAGAGCGACGGCGACGGGTCACCCCCGGTGGCGATCATCGACGAGACCATGGCCGCCAAGTTCTGGCCGGGACAAGACCCCATTGGCAAACGGGTCACCTGGGAGGTGGAGGAGGGCTCGACCCCCGGCGCCGACGCCGCGCCCGTATATCGGACCGTGGTGGGCGTGGTCAAGAACATCCGGCACTACGAGTTGGCGAATCCGTCCAGGATCCAGGTCTACGTGCCGATGGCGCAAACGCTGCGGGTTTGGGGCACCGGCGTCTACGTGGTCCTGAAGACCGACGTCGCCCCAGCGTCGCTGGTGGAGCCGTTGCGCCGGGAATTGTCCGGCATGAACCCGGACGTCCCGCTGCGCGCGGTACAGCCACTGGCTACCTACGTGGACGGCGACCTCGCCGGGAGCCGGGTGATGAGCGTCCTGCTGGCCACGTTCGGCGCCGTGGCGCTGGCGCTGGCCGGGGTCGGGATCTTCGGGCTGGTGTCGTACTCGGTGGCGCAGCGGAGCCGCGAGATCGGCATCCGCATGGCTCTGGGCGCGGACGCGCGGGAGGTGCTGGGTTGGATCGCGCGGCTGGGGCTGGGCCTGGCCGGCACGGGCGTCGCCATCGGCGTGCTGGCGGCGGCGGGCCTGACCCGCCTGATGCGGACCCTGCTGTACGAGGTGAGCCCGCTCGATCCCCTGTTGTACGCCGCCCTCGCGACGTTGCTGATCGCGGTCGCCCTGCTCGCCACCTATCTCCCGGCCCGTCGCGCCGCGCGCACGGACCCGGCGACGGTCCTCAAGCGGGAGGCGTGACGTCTTTACTGGTTGCGCACCCGAATGCGGAGCGGGACGACCGTGGTCCCCCAGTGCATGCGTAGCACGGCGGAGTCCGGTGCCACGACGGGGAAGTAAAACGCCAGGACCTCCATGTGAGCGCCCGCTTCCGGCGTCACGGCGAGGCGCAACGCGTCGTGCTGCTCGCCCGGGTATGGGGTGTGGAACACGTGCAGCGCCTTGCTGAAGATCACGGTCCACGGCGCCGGCGCGGGTTGGGGACCCATCCACAACGTGTAGCTTCCCGCCGGCAGCGACTGCCCCTCCACTTCCACATCCCGACTGACCTCGATCGTCGTTGCCGAGTCGGCGCCGGGGTTCCAGATCCGGCCCCAGCGCACCACGCCACCGAACAACGACCGGCCGCGCGCCACCGGGCGATTGTACGAGATCGCGATGTCGGTATAGCCCACCCGTTGGGAGACCGTCCCGTGCTGACTGAAGGGGATCCCTTCCTGCGCCGCCGCCACCGGCGCACCGATCACCGCGAGAAGTAATCCCATCGATCCAACCGTGATTCTGGACATAACGCCCGCCGCTTGGGAGTGTTTGCATGGTACACCCTCGGGGCTGACCTCACCATCGCCCGCGGCACTCTGCTATCCCCAGTTCGCGTACGACGCGGCCTACGGGATCGACCTTTCGCGGCCTCCATCATCATCTCCCTCGTCGCCGGCGCTCACTGACGCCGCCGGGCGCGCCTTCGCGCCCAACAGCCCGTGGCGGCTCAACACGTCGGTCAACGTGGGCTCCCCCACTTCCTGCAGCTCGTAGGTCACTCGTACCGCCGGTTTGTCCAGCGCGATGACCCGTCGCAGGTCGATCGGGGACGCCACGATGACGAGGTCGGCCGGCACCCGCCGAATGGTCTCCGCCAGCTCGGCCACCTGGGCCGGGCTGTAGCCCATCGCCGGCAGCACGGGTCCCGTCCGCGGGTAGGATTCGAAGATCTGTCGGATGGAGCCGACCGCGTACGGCCGCGGGTCGACGATCTGGGCCGCGCCTTCGCGCCGGGCGGCGATCCACCCGGCGCCGAACGGCATCCCGCCGTGCGTCAGCGTCGGCCCGTCTTCCACCACCAGCACCCGCTTGCCGCGGAGGGGCTGGCCATCCGTCACATGGATGGGGCTCGCCGCCAGGACGACCTCGGCATCGGGATTCAGCTCGGCCGCCGTCCGCTGGGCCGCCACCACCTGCTCCGGGCCCGCAGTATCCACTTTGTTGATCACCACCACATCCGCCATGCGCACCACCGCTTCGCCGGGGTGGTAATGAATCGCGTGGTCGGCCCGATGCGGGTCCATGACCGCCACCAGGAGGTCCGGTTGGTAAAACGGGAAGTCGTTGTTCCCACCGTCCCAGAGCACCACGTCGGCCTCACCCTCGGCGACCCGGAGGATCTGGCCGTAGTCCACGCCCGCGTAGACCACGTGCCCACCGGCCAGGAGCGGCTCGTATTCCTCGCGCTCCTCGATGGTGGCGTGCTGACGCTCCAGATCCTCCACCGAGGCGAACCGCTGCACCGCCTGCCGGGCCAGGTCTCCGTACGGCATGGGATGCCGCACCACGACCACGCGCCGCCCGGCGTGTTTGAGAATGCCCGCGATGCGGCGCGTCGTCTGGCTCTTGCCCGAGCCGGTGCGGGCCGCGCAGACGGCCACCACCGGAACGTGCGCCCGAAGCATGGTGTGGCGCGGGCCCAGCAGGAGATAGTCGGCGCCCCCCGCCAGCGCCCGGGAGGCCAGGTGCATGACCTGCTCGTGCGAGACGTCCGAATAGCTGAAGACGACGACGTCCACCTGCCGGTCCCGGATGAGTCGGGTCAGGTCGCTCTCCACGTCAATCGGGATACCATCCGGGTAGCGGGCGCCGGCCAGCACCGCAGGGTAGCGGCGGCCGGCAATATTCGGGATCTGCGCGGCCGTGAAGCCCACAACCGTGTAGTCGGGATGATCCCGAAAGAACACGTTGAAGTTGTGGAAATCGCGCCCCGCTGCCCCGACGATCAATGCCCGCTGCATCGCCCACTCCGCATTGAAGCCTGATGACTGATGCTGCCACGGGAGGGGTGAAGCCATTCTGAGAATGGCGGTTCGGGGCCTTTCACGGGGCCATCCAAACAATGCCCCATTGACAACTATCGTTATCACGACTATTGTCGTGAATGGCCGATCGGTTGCGAGGCGAGATCAAGCAGAGGCGTCCCTTTGCCAGCGTCCCCGAGGAGGCGATGCTCAACATCCTCAGGACCGCGGACACCGTCCAACGCCTCGTGGCGGAAGTGTTGAAGCCGCTTGGGCTTACACTCACACAGTACAACGCGCTCCGAATCCTGCGGGGCGCGGGTGACGAAGGCCGGGCTTGCAGCGAGATTGGCGAGCGCCTGGTCACCAGGGATCCTGACGTCACACGGTTGTTAGACCGGCTGGACGCCCGGGGCCTCATCGCCCGGGACCGCTCGGCGGAAGACCGTCGGGTCGTCCGGAGCAGGATCACCGAGCAGGGGCTCGGTCTGCTCGATGAGGCGGAGGGGCCTGTTCGAGCCCTCCAGCAACGCCTGTTCGAGCCCTTCGGGAAGGAGCAGGTCAGCGCCCTGATCGAAGCGCTGGAAGCCGTGCGGTCCGGCAGCCGGTAGCGGGCGGGTTTTTTTGGAGTGATAGTCGTTGTCACGACTATCCGCAGGTCAAACCAGTCAGGAGGGCACCACCATGCAGTGGACCATCGACCAGACCCACAGCGGCATCGAATTCGGCGTGAAACACCTGGGCATTTCGACCGTCCGCGGACGGTTCCGTGAGTTTTCGGGCGCGGTAGACCTGGACGAGGACGGCGTGCTCCGCGGGGTCGAAGCGACCATCGCGGCCCGGAGCATCGACACCGGCGTGGGACCCCGCGACGACCATCTTCGCTCGGCGGACTTCTTCGACGTCGAGCGCTTCCCGACCATCACGTTCCAGTCGACGCGTATCGAACCGCTGGCCGAGGCACGGTACCGCCTGAGCGGCGATCTCACGATGCACGGTCAAACGCAGCCGGTGACGTTTGACGTCGCAGTCGCCGAGCCGGTCAGGGACCCGTGGGGCAATCAGCGCCTGGCCGCCTCGGTCGCCGGGAAGCTCAACCGGAAGGCCTGGGGCCTGACCTGGAACCAGGTGTTGGAGCTCGGCGCCTTGATGGTGGGGGAGGAGGTCACCTTCGCGTTCGACGTGGAAGCGGTGGCGCCCCAGCCCGCGGCGGTGTGAACGCGACTGACCCGGGCTAGTCCCTTGATGGCGCCGGGCGTATTCTTTGCTCCATGACCGGCGGCGAGGGGCAGGG
Source organism: Gemmatimonadales bacterium (assembly GCA_035287045.1). Taxonomy (GTDB): domain Bacteria; phylum Gemmatimonadota; class Gemmatimonadetes; order Gemmatimonadales; family GWC2-71-9; genus JACPAP01. The sequence continues at coordinate 43,790 of DATECF010000164.1, forward strand.
CAACGGACAGCTCGAGCGCATGCAGGCCGCGCTCGCCGACCACTACGAGGTCCAGCGCAAGCTGGGCGAGGGTGGGATGGCGCTGGTGTATCTGGCCCGGGACCTGAAGCACGACCGGTTGGTTGCCATTAAGGTGCTGAAGCCGGACCTGGCAGCCTCGATCGGTGCGGAGCGGTTCCTGAAAGAGATCCGCCACACCGCCAAGCTCACTCACCCCCACATCCTCCCGCTGTACGACTCGGGCGATGCGGATGGCATTCTGTACTACGTTATGCCATTCGTCGAGGGCGAGTCGCTGAGCGACTTCATGAAGCGAGAGAAGCAGCTCGCGATCCAGGAAGCGGTGCAAATCACCCGCGAAGTGGCGGAGGCACTGGCCTACGCTCACTCCTACGGCCTCATTCACCGGGACATCAAGCCGGATAACATCCTGATGTCCGGCGGGCACGCCATCGTGGCGGACTTCGGGATCTCCAAGGCGCTGAGCGAGGCCGGCACCGAGCAGCTGACGCAGACCGGCACCTCCGTGGGGACGCCCGCGTACATGAGCCCCGAGCAGGCGATGGGGAGCCCCGACGTCGACGGGCGAAGCGACATCTACAGCCTGGGATGCGTGTTCTACCAAATGCTGGTCGGTGATATCCCGTTCACCGGGCCCACCCCGCAGTCGATCATGGCGCGGCACGCGATGGATCACATCACGCCGCCTCACATCATGCGCGACACCATCCCGGATGACCTCGAGGGAGTCATCTACGCCGCGATGGCGAAGACGCCGGCCGACCGGTTCAGGACGGCGCATGAGATGGCTGAAGCGCTCCGCACCTACGAGGCCGGTCTGGGGGTAGGCCAGCGTGCCTCCATCGCCGCCCAGCGGGTTTCCATCGCCACGCAGCGGGCCTCGTTGGCCCAGGGGATGCCTGGCGTGTTCACCCCGCAGACCCCGGTGCCGCAGCTCTCCCCAGCGCGCCCGGCGTGGCGCCGCGCGGCCGTGCCCGTCGGCGTGGCCATGGCGCTCGCCATCGCCGGCCTGATTGGGTGGAAGTTCCTGAACGACGGGCGCGGTGCGGCGGTGGATGCGCTGGACGCGCGGCGCGTGGCCGTGTTGTACTTCGAGGACCTGAGCCCGGATGGCTCACTGGCCCACGTGGCGGACGGGCTGACGGAGGGACTCATCCAGGAGCTCTCGTCCGTCCAGGGGCTGGACGTGCTCTCACGCAACGGCGTGGCGCCCTATCGCGGGACCAACATCCGCCTGGACAGCGTCGCGCGCGCGCTCGAGGCGGGAAGCCTGATTCAAGGCAGCATCGAGCCCGTGGGGGACCGCGTCCGCGTATCCACTCGGCTGGTGGACGGAGTCAGCGGCGCCGACGTGGGCCGGGCGCCGTCGTTCGAATTGCCCCAGCGGCAACTGCTCGCGGTGCGGGATTCGGTGGTGCGGGAAGTCGGGCGCTTGCTGAGGACCCGACTGGGCGACGAAGTGCGCCTCAAAGAGCGACGAGCGGCAACCGAGAGTCTGGACGCCTGGCTGTTACTCCAGCGTGCCGAACGGGTTCGCAAAGAGGCACAGGCCCGGCGCGGGACCCCGGCGGCGGCGGACTCGTCCTACGCCCGGGCCGACTCCCTGCTCCAGTTGTCCAGCGCCGCCGATGCCAGATGGCCGGAGCCCGTGACGTTGCAAGCCCAGGTGGCCTACGAGCGGGCCTTCCTCCAACGGGATCGCTCCAGGCAAACCACCTGGCTTCGGTCCGCGGCCCAATACGCCACGCAGGCCCTCGGCCTGCGGCCGGGTTATCCCTCAGCGCTGACGGCACGGGGACGCGCACGTCGCGTGCTCTACCGGACCGACGCCTCGCTCAGCCCCGGCGCTCGCGATCGGCTGCTCGACTCGGCGGAGGCCGATCTCAAGGCCGCTACCGAGGCAGACGGATCGCAGGCCGCAGCCTACCGTGAGCTGAGTCAGCTGTATTACGACAAGAAGGACAATGTCTCGGCGGCCCTGGCGGCGCGCCGCGCGTACGAGGCGGACGCCTTTCTTGGGAGCCAGAGCGCCAACCTGAACCAGTTGTTCTGGGCGTACTACGACCTCGAAGTCTTTCCCGACGCCCAACGCTGGTGCGAGGAAGGTGTCCGCCTCCTCCCCGGACACTACAACTTCGCCAAGTGCCGATTGTGGCTCATGATCACGGAGCAGGCGCAGCCCGACATCTCCCGGGCGTGGGCCCTGGCCGACTCCGTGGCTCAGCGCGCGCCGGATGCGCGGCGGGCGTACGAGGCCCACCTGGCGACACTGATCGTCGGTGGGGCGCTGGCACGAGCCGGCCTCAAAGACAGCGCCCGACACGTGCTGGATGCCGCACGGGCGGGCCGTGACGTGGACCCCACCCAGGAGCTTCCGGGCTACGAGGCGATCATGCGCATCCTGGTTGGCGATTACCCCGAGGCCATCACGCTCCTCAAGACCTACGTCCTGGCGCATCCTACCGAGGAGTTCACTTCAGGCCGGGACCTTCACTGGTGGTGGCGACCACTTAGGGATTTCCCCGAGTTTCAGGCCGTCGTGGCCCGCCGTCAGTAACTTTTTTTGAGTCACCCCGGTCGGCGCGACGGGGGCGAGGCCAACGTGGTAGTGTGGCGTTCGTGCAACACTTCATGAAGGCCGTATGTGATCCCTGCCCTTGTCGTGGCCAGTCCTAGGAGCGAACATGGGGCTGTCTCCGTAGCGGTCGCCCCCTCCGGGGCATCATCCTGCTGTGCAAGGAGTCCCTGTGAAACGCGCCCTCGCAGGTCTCGTTGGGGTCGTGCTATTGGTTGGCTGCCAGGATTCATCGCGCCGCAACCAGTCCCTGTCCGGCCCCTCGTTTGACATTTCTGAGGCCCGCTCCGGCGGCAACCCGGACCTGTTCTTCGCACGGCCGCTGGCCGCCACGCCTCAGCCCGGAGACGCCGGCTTCGAAGAAGGCGCCGCCAACGCGCTGCTGGTGCCCTACGTGCGGGTTTGCGAGACAGACGGCGCGCCGAGCTCGGCGGGGTGCCGGTTGGACGTGACCGCGGCGGTCACGGGATCGGCGACCGGGTTGGCCATGTCCTTCAGCTCCGCGTCCGAGCTGTATCAAGTCAACTGGTCCACCAAGTCGCTCGATGTCGCCAAGGACTACCGGATCGAAATCTGGGGCATCGGGTTCTCGACCCCGGAGGAGAAGGCCGAGTTGGATGCCCGGTGGCTGTTTGGCTGGCGTGACATTCGCAACTCGCCCGACGTGGCGGCCTGCAATGCAGCGGCGGCGTTCTGCAACGTCAACTACGGCCAGAACCTTCCCGTCAAGGTTCGTATCGAGCAATACGTATTCTGTCCGATTGCCAGGAACTGCGCCGTGCAGTTCGTCGCCGCCGGTGTGGACGCGACGTTGGAGGCGACCCTACCCACAGGCGGTGCGACGTCTTCGCAGCTCTTCATCCCCGGTCAGGAGGGCACGGACTTCGCGCTAGCGTTCGAGCCGTGCACCCCGGATCAGAACGCCGCGGTGGAGAACGCGTTAGACATCCCCACGTTCGGGGCCTGTCTGCACACGGTCACCACCTTCACGCCGGAGCTGACCGAGCCGGCCCTCATTTCGCTGTGCAGCGAATTGGGGGGCATTGATCCGTCCGGCCTCGGGTTGTCTCCAGAGCAGGCCGAGCAGCTCGCGCTCCATCACGTCACCGAGGACCTGTCCCAGGTTCATGCCCTGCCGGAGGCGTGGCGGTGCGGCACGCCCACGTCGGGGGGGGTGGCGAGCGCCGGCGCTGGAAACCGTCTGTTCCGGCTCGCCCGAGCGCTGGGTGATAAGGCATTGTCCTGGCTGACGCCACGCGCCTTAACCGCAGCCGTCGCGGTGATTGACCGTGGTGGCGGCGGTGAGGTGTGCAATGAGTGCTGGGATAGTTTCTTCAAGCTGGCTCTGCCGGCCAAGTTCGAGCGCGGCTCGCCGGCGTTTCAAGTCCAGCTGGCCGGCTCCGACGTGACCCTGACGGCGCGGGTGACCGACCTGTTCGGCGCTGGCGTCGCGAACGCGCGCGTGCGGTGGAACTTCCAGCCGGCCCTATCGGTGGACCCGGATGGTTGCGTGCTGGGCGTTTCGGGCTGCGCGCCAGGAGAGGTCGTGAGCCTCACCAACCCGGCGGGTGAGGCCCAGGCCACCGTTCACCTTTCGTCGGCCGAGGGCGACAACGTGGTCTACGCGAGCGGCCGCGGCATCGCCGACGACCGGGAGAGCGGCTGCACCGTGCAGTCCCCGGCTCCGGGTACCGATTCGCGGTGCAATGGGCCAAGAACCGAGCTGCCGTACGGCCCCTACGATCCGTTCATCCCGTTCCACGAGGGCGACGTCTTTGACGGGAGTCCGCCGACCACTGCCGAAGCGACCGTGGAAATCGCGGAGGGCACGCGGCTGCCGTTTACCGTCCACGGCTGCGTCCAGGGCCGAGGCACGCCCGGCGTGAACGGGAGCTTCGCCGACGGCGAGTGGCAGTGCGCCCGGCAGTATGACTTCACCGCCAACGTATCCGGGGGTTCCACCCCGGCCACGTTGTACGTGATGAACGACGACACCAACCTCTACCTGGCGGTACGCCTGGCGCGGAGCAGCTCCGACAAGGTGAACACGCTCCAGTTCAACTTCGACAACAACAACAGTTGGAAGACCAGCGGAACCGGCGCCGCGGAGGCGGGCGATGACATCCTGTCACTCGACGCGGCCAAGGGCTTCACGGATGCGTTCCTGACGCTCAAGTGCGTCAACTCCAGCCAGTCATCGTGCTGGGCCACCGACGTGAGCGATGGCGGCACGGCGGACGGCAGTGGGGCGGTCGCGAACGATGGCACCTACACCACCTACGAGATCGCGCACCCGCTGAACACGGCGGATGACGCGCACGACTACTCGTTGTCGGTCGCGAGCAACGTGGGGCTGTTCCTGACGCTGCAGACGGGCTCTGGAGCCACCGGCAACACCCAGTGGCCGCAGTTCAGGCGGTACCAGGAGATTCTGATTCAGCCGTAGAAGGCGGCGAACAAAGACGGGCAGGGACGGGCTGAGACGGTCTGGGCACAATCCCCAGGCCGTCTCTGTCTGTCTCTGTCCGTCCCCGCCCTTCTCTACGGGACCATTGGCCGGGCCGTTCCCGCGACAATATTCGGAATATTCCTCTGCCGCAGCCGCTCGTTGAATTGCGGGAGATCTTGCCCGATGAGCTGGCCGAGTTGCCCCTGCAGCGTTTGGATCTCACGCTTGAACAGCTCGTGGACCTGGACCTGCTGGGTGGTCGGCGCGAAGTCCGACGAGGCGATCCCGTTGGAGAGGTAGGCGACGCGCCCGGCGAGCTTGATGGGCCAGCGAACACCGTCCTGGCCCCGGCCCGTGAGGCGTAGCTGGTGCAGGTTCTCC